>NZ_JBCOWR010000011.1:0-240383 GCF_040918965.1 Bacteroides sp. RTP21281st1_H5_RTP21281_210402
GATTATCTTGCTCAAGACAGTTAAAGGGTTCTGCTGCCTTATGCAAGAAATAAAAAATGGAATTGATAGAACCCACCGGAAATAAAAAAGCAGATGTACAAATGCAACTACGTATTAAGTTTTAATGTATATTTGTCTGCCAGAAATAACAGAAGAATACGATATTAAATGGATGACAGGGCTACTTTTGACAAAATGTTTAATGAATGGTATGCACAGTTTGTATATTTTGCATACTATTTCATAAATGATGCTGAAGTATGCAGGGATATCGTAAGTGATGCTTTTGAGTATTTGTGGCGTAATTATGAAAAGATAGAAGAAGCAACGGCGAAAACTTATCTTTATACAATCATCCGTACACGTTGCATAGATTACCTTCGCAAGCAAAATATTCATGAAGAATATGTAGAGTTTACTGCGCAATTGACTGATAAAATGATAGAAGGCGATTCGCAAAATTCTGATTCTCGTGTTTTGCGTATTCGTGAAGCTATGAAGAAGTTGACTCCTTATAATTATCATATTTTGGAAGCATGCTATATTCATAATAAGAAATATAAAGAAGTGGCTGAAGAATTAAATGTAAGTGTCGCGGCTATTCATAAGAATATAGTAAAGGCTTTACGTATTCTTCGCGAAGAATTAGGCCAAAAGGGTAACCGGAATTGACTTTAAAACGTAAATATATATAGATTGAATACATTATTTATGGATGAAAAGAATATAAATATAAGTAAGTCGGAAGAAGAACTCCTGGAAATTATGGAGAATCGTTCGCATATAACTGCTGGTCAATTGCATAATTTGGAAGAAGATGAGGAATGTTTGCAAGCATGTTCTGATTTGACGGAGGTTGTGATAGAGATGCAGAAAGAGCAAAATTTACTGGCAATTGATGTCCGGAAAGAACTGGCAGATTTTCGTAATAAACATTCTAAGAATGATCGAAGAAAAAATACACGCATACTGTGGGCCAGTGTCACAGGTGTAGCGGCGGCTGTTGCCATCATTTTAGTTTTGCGTGCAATGATGATTTCCTCACAACCGGAAATCATTAAAGTGTTTCAAGCCAATCATATTGCCCGGGAAGTCACTTTACAAGTGAATGATGAGAAAGAAATAAAGCCATTGAAAGAAGTGGTAGAATCTCTTTCGTCTTACTCTACTGCGCAGTTGTCTTCTAAGGAAATAGATTATAGTCGTGCTCTCCTTCAGACAGAAACCAAGGAAGTAGGGAAACAGAAAGTACAGATACATAGATTAAGTATTCCTAGAGGAGAGACATTTAAAGTTGTTTTATCCGAGGGGACTGAAGTATTTTTGAATTCAGACAGTCGTTTGGCTTATCCTACGGTTTTCAAAGGAAAAGAACGAGTCGTCTCTTTGGAAGGTGAAGCCTATTTTAAAGTTGCTAAAGATGCAGCACATCCTTTTATCGTGAAAAGTGGAAATCTGCAGATTCGTGTATTGGGAACGGAATTTAATGTACGTAGCTACTCTCCTACTGATGTTCGTGTTACGCTCATTACAGGAAAAGTGGCTGTGAGCGATACTTGTGGAGTCCATAGTGTTGAAATGGTGCCGGGACAAAGCGCACAACTTTCTTCTGACGGAACATTTGCCGTGAATGAGGTGGATATTGAATCATTTTTGTATTGGAAGGAAGGATTTTTCTATTTTGACGATGTTGCTCTGGTTGACATGATGAAAGAAATAGGACGTTGGTATAATATAGATATTGAGTTCCGTAATAGCAAAATCATGGATCTTCGTATGCATTTCTTTGCAAATCGTCATCAGGACATCTATCACTTGATTGAATTATTGAATCGAATGGAGAGAGTTCATGCCTATTTTGAAACAGGAAAACTAATTATTGAGTAAAAAACAAGCAAAAAGACATAAATCTGAATAGAAAAATATATTTCTGAAAAAAAACTCTTTTAAGGGTAACCATTCTTTTTTAAACTTCGTATACAATTAAAAGAATGAAATATTATTTAACTATTCAGGCTTATGAAAAGAAATCAGGCACAGAAGTTCATTGTTTTATTCTTGCTTTTCCTTTTTGCCTATTCATGGCGTGTAGAAGCACAGACAGGTAAAGAAAAGCAAATAACAATGGAGTTTAAAAATGAAGGTTTACCCTCTATTTTTAAACGTTTTGAAAAAGTATCGGGGTATAAAGTTCTTTTTATCTATGATGAAATTAGCTCTTATACTTCTACCGGAAAAGTAGAAAAAGCTACAGTTGATGAAGCGTTGAAGGTGATTATCGGAAAAAATCCGTTGAAATATCACATTGACGGACAATTCATCAATATCACACAAAAGGATTCTAAAAAGTTTTTCTCACAAGTAAAAGGAAAAGTGCTTTCTGAAGAAGACGGGCTTCCGGTTATTGGCGCCACTATTATAGTGGAAGATCCTAGTAATAACCGTACTATCACAGACAATAATGGTAATTTTCAGCTTTCTGATGTTCCGAAAGATAGCCGTGTCAGAATATCGTATGTAGGTTTGGAAACCCAGTTTTTGCATCCTTCATCTTATATGTCGGTAGTGATGAAATCTGATACAAGGGCGCTGGATGAAGTAGTGGTGACAGGTATGTTTAACAGAAAGAAAGAAGGATTTACCGGTTCGGCTGTTACTATCAAAGGTGAGGATCTGAAGAAATATAGTACAAACAATGTGGCTAAAGCGATAGCCGCTGTCGCTCCCGGACTTCGTATTGTGGATAATATCAATATGGGATCTAATCCGAATGGTTTGCCTGATATGCGTATGCGTGGTAGTGCAAATATGGATATGGGCACACAATCTGTAGATTTTAATTCTACCAGTAATGATGTGCTGGCAGTTCAGGGCGAGTATGAGACGTATGCCAACCAACCATTGCTTATCATGGACGGATTTGAAATCAGTATACAGACACTTGCCGATATGGATCCCGATCGTGTTGCTTCTATCGTTTTGTTGAAAGATGCGGCAGCTACGGCTATCTACGGTTCACGTGCGGCAAATGGAGTAATTGTTATCGAAAGCAAGACGCCCAAACCAGGACGGATTTGGGTGACTTATGGTGGGGAACTTCGTATTGAAGCTCCGGATATGACCGGATATAACTTGATGAATGCAAGAGAGAAGATAGATGCAGAGTTAAAAAGCGGACTTTATACATACGGTGGCGAGACTGTTGAAAAATGGCAGCTCTATCAGTCCAAATTGCGTGAAGTATTGGCGGGAGTAAATACATACTGGTTGGACAAACCTTTGCAAACAGCTTTCCAACAACGGCATACCGTTACATTGGAAGGTGGTGATGAAGCCTTGCGTTATCGGATGTATGTCGGATACAATAGTTCTCCGGGTGTGATGAAAGACAGTAAGCGTGATGTATTGACCGGATCGCTTGATTTTCAGTATCGTCTGAAAAAGGTGTTGTTAAAGAATAGCATTACGTTGGATAATTCGGTGGCTAATGAGTCTCCGTGGGGAAGTTTCAGTGAATATACCCGCTTGAATCCTTATTTGCGTCCGTATGGAGAGAACGGGGAGATACAGAAACGGCTTGATAATTTTGAAGGAGTAGGCGGTGAATCGAGTTATCTGAATCCGATGTACAATACGACATTCAACAGCAAAGATCAGAGTAAGAACTTCACAGTACGTGAACTTTTCAGGGTAGAATATAATCCTACTAATGAATTACGTTTTGAAGGAGCTTTCAATTTGTCTAAAAGTGTAGGACATCGTGATATTTTCCGTCCTGCACAACATACGCTTTTTGATAATGTGACCGATCCTACCTTAAGAGGTGATTACCGCAGAAGCCAGAGTGAAGCTGTCAGCTGGGGAATCGATTTGACAGGAAGCTGGAACAAGCAATTGAAAGACCATTATCTGACTGCTAATGCACGCATGAGTGTATTGGAGAATAATTCGGAGACTTATGGAAACTATGTGACCGGTTTCCCGAATGATAATATGGATAACTTGTTGTTTGGTAAGAAATATAACGAGAAAGTGACGGGCGATGAGAGGACAACACGCTCTATCGGTTGGGTGGCTGCCGGAGGTTATTCTTATAAATATAAGTATTCGTTCGACTTTAATATACGCTTGGACGGTTCTTCACAGTTTGGAAAAAATAACCGTTGGGCTCCTTTTTGGTCAACAGGATTGCGCTGGGATTTGAAAAAAGAGAACTTTATGAAAGATGTATCTTTTATTTCCGATTTCATTTTGAGGGGTACATACGGTACGACCGGTTCGCAAGGTTTTGATCCTTATCAGGCGCATGGTTATTATACATACTCTAATTTGCTGCTTCCTTATTACTCATCGGATGCAACAGGTTCGGAAATCCTGGCTATGCATAATGAGAGTTTAAAATGGCAGACAACGAAAAGCACTAACCTTGCTTTGGAACTCGGTTTCTTAGACCAGCGTCTTACCGCCCGTGTGGAGTATTACCGGAAAATAACAAATAATATGGTTACTTCGATAAGCCTTGCTCCTTCTCTTGGCTTCGGTAGTTATCCTGAAAACCTGGGAAAGATAGAGAATAAAGGTTGGGAAATCTCTCTTTCGGCTATTCCTTATAAGAATACTGCCAAGCAGGCTTATTGGACCATTACGGTGAATGGCTCTCGCAATACAGACAAATTGCTGGAGATATCGGAAGCAATGAAACACAGGAATGACATGAATGCGTCAAATCTGAAAGATACACCATTGCCACGTTATGAAGAAGGTGAATCTCTTTCTCGCATTTGGGTAGTACGCTCATTAGGCATTGATCCGGCTTCCGGAGATGAAATATTATTAAAGCGTAACGGAGAAATGACAAGCGCCGTTAACTGGAGTGCGAATGATGTAGTACCTATCGGTAATACGGAACCTACATGGCAAGGATATATTAATTCTTCCTTTACATATAAAGGTTGGGGAGCAGATGTCAGTTTCAGATACCAGTTTGGCGGTCAGGTATATAATCAGACTTTGCTTGACAAGGTGGAAAATGCCAATCTGAAATATAATGTAGATCGGCGGGTAAGTCAGTTGCGTTGGGCTAAACCGGGTGACAAGGCACAATTCCGTACTCTTACCCCCAGTGGTTGGGAAACGAAAGCTACTTCTCGGTTTATCATGGATGAAAATATATTCCAGGGAAGTTCGTTGTCTGTCTACTATCGCATGGATCGTACTAATACAAAATTTATCAGCCATTGGGGATTGAGCTCCGCCAAAGTGACGTTTAATATGGAAGACTTTTTCTATTGGTCTACAGTGAAACGCGAAAGAGGTCTGTACTATCCCTATTCCCGTCAGTTTACTTTTGCTTTGAATGTTGCTTTCTAATTAAAAACATATTTGTATGAAACAGATAATATATATACTATTAGCAACAACCATGCTGGGACTTATGTCTTGCAGCGACTGGTTGGATGTATCTCCGAAGACTTCTATTCCTACCGACAAGCAATTTGAGTCGGAATCCGGATTTAAGGATGCGCTTACAGGTATTTATTTGAAGTTGGGAACCCAGACATTGTATGCCGGAGACTTGACTTATGCTTATTTGGATGAACTGGCAGGATTATATTCTGATTATCCGGGATATAATACAAATGCCGTTTTCGACCAGAGTATTGTATTTGATTATGAGAACATGTTTTTGAGTAAGAAGAATGGGATTTACTCAACGATGTATAATATCATAGCCAATATTAATAACTTCCTGGAGTATGTAGACAAAAATAAAGATGTCCTAGTTACCGAACGCTATTATGAAACCATGAAGGGAGAAGCACTTGGGCTTCGCGCTTTTCTTCATTTTGATTTGTTGCGTATGTTCGGTCCTGTTTATAAGGAACATCCTGCATCCAAAGCTATACCCTACCGTACTACTTTTGATAAAGATGCTACTCCTGTTTTACCAGCCAGCGAAGTGGTAGACGCTATTCTCAAAGATTTGAATGACGCAGAAAAATTACTGAAAGAGAACGATCCTCTTGATTTCTTTACCGACCGGACGGATGAAGATTTTACAGAGAAAAATCATTTTCTTGTCAATCGTGAATTTCGTATGAATCTATATGCGGTTAAAGCTATGCTGGCCCGTGTATATTGTTACAAAGGTGATGCGGAAAGCAAAGGATTGGCCACGGAGTATGCTAAACAAGTAATTGCCGCCTCTAAGTATTTTACATTGTACAAGTCGCAGACTGCTTCTAATTACAACTCCATACGCTATGCAGAGCAAATATTTGGAATAACAGTGAATGAATTCTCCAACTTGCTTATTGGCAACTATATGGATATGGAGAATACCAATACTCAGCAACGTTTCTATCTGGATGGAGATAAATTCAAATTCTTCTATGAAACAGCCGACGCAGGAAATACCGACTGGAGAAGAAATACAGAAATGTTTGAAGTTGTTAATGGAGCAAGTAAAACAGATGTCTTCTGTAGAAAATATAATCAGAAACCTTTGAATGGTGGATATGTCTATTCTGGTGCTAATGCTGTTCCATTGATACGTTTGCCAGAAATGTATTATATCGTAGCGGAATGTGCAATTTCTGCATCAGAAAGTGCTGATGCATTGAATACCGTACGTTTTGCACGTGGTATTTCTTATAGTGATGAGATATCGTCTATCGGATATGATGATCTTGATAATACCTCGGAAGAAGACAAAAATCAGACTAAACGTATCAATGAGATAATGAAAGAATATAGAAAAGAATATTTCGCGGAAGGTCAGCTTTTCTACTTCCTGAAAGCGCATAATTATAGCACCTATCATGGTTGTGGGATTGAAACGATGACTGAAGCCCATTATCAGATGACGTTGCCGGATGATGAGTATATTTTTGGAAACAACTCTAAATGATGAAGCATTATGAAACGTATTATATATTTTGTTTTAGCTATTCTTGTTTGCGGCGTCTATATGGGATGCAGCGAAAACGAGATAGAATTATATGACCAGACACCTCGTGTCAATTTTTATGGAAGTATGCATATCCGTACTTTGGTTGATACGGATTATGTGAAGAAAGAAGACCCTTATGCTATTGACAGTTTTATGGTAAGGATACAAGGGGATCTTTTGAAAGAGAATCGTGATTTCTGTGTGAAAATTACTTCGAATCATGATTATCAGAATTCGGTAGATGTTATACTGGAAAATAAGTATACATATACCGAATTGGACACTGTTTGTCAAGTGTTTTATTATAAAATTAATCGTCCGAAAGTAGAGGCAGGTAGAAATGTTTATGGCTGTTTTCTGGAGTTTGATTTGAGTAATCCTCTTCATCAGTTTGATAAAGGGCTGGTGGAAAAGAATCAAATAGCTTTAAATGTCAGATGGGAGTTGAAACCGAATGATTGGAGTGATTGGAGCGGATATAGATATGGCAGCTATAGTGATAAGAAATATATGTTCATTATGGATGTATGTGAGTGTGTGTATGAGGAACTGAAAGATGAGGATTATGACAAAGTTAAACAAGCTTACAAAGAATATATAGAAGCAGGAAATCCTCCTATTTTAGGTGAAGACGGTGACGAAATTGTTTATGAATAAGATTAAAGGAAAAACGTTATGAGGAAATATATCATCTATATAGTAAATTTTATCGGAGCGGCTTTATTGCAAACAGGCTGTTACGATGACAAGGGAGATTACGATTATCATGATGTGAATATGATGGAAATTGTAATACCTGAAACCAAGTTGCGTATGCCTAAGGAAAAAGCGGTGGAAGTTTCTATTATGCCGCAGATTTCCCAGACATTAGAACAGAATGAAGAAAATCTTGAATTTCAGTGGAAACGTCTCAATCCGAATGCTACGTTGGGATCGGACCGGTTGGCTGATTATACGGATTATTCTGTAGGAAAAGAATGCACGATAACTGTTGAGCCCAATGAATCTAATAATATAGGTTTGATGTTGGTTGTTTTAGATAAAAGAAATGGAACCACTTGGTATCAGACAGGTGAAATTGCAATTATTCGCCCTTTAAATCCTTGTTGGTTTGTATTGCAGGAAAAAGAAGGAAAAGGAGTATTAGGAGCGATAGAGGGGACCCCGGAAGGATATTATGTTTATCCGGATGTCTTTCGGTCGGAATTGAACCTGTCTTTTCCTTTAGAAGGCAAGCCTTTGGCAGTGAGTGCAAGAAAAGATTACGGAAATTCAACTTTGAAACAAATGTTGGGTTTCTTTGGATTTACAGTAAGTCCGGCATTGATGTTAGTAACCAATCAAGATTTGGCATTGTTGACTCCAAGTACTTTAATAACGAAATATCCTTCTGATAAGATACTTTTTGAACCAATAGAAAAAGGTGAGCCGTTGAATATCGGATATTATAAAATGAATGCTCATGGTGAGCTGTTTGTAAATAGCGGAAAAGCATATTGCGCTCCTATGGATGGATTTTGCGTGCCGTTTTCAGTAATACAGGAAAGTGGACTTCCTGTTATTTCTGCTTATGGTTCGTATGGAAAAAACTTCCTGTTTTTTGATTCAGAAAATCATTGTTTTCTTAGATCATCCGTTCCGAATTATATGGCTTATATGTCAAATCAGGCTACTCAAAATATACGTAGATATGGAACTAAATGGAGCGATCAGAAACCTGTTCAAACATATTTTATGTCATCCAACGAGTTGGATGCCTTTGATCCGAATAAGATTGATCCGTCTTTGGAAATGCGTGATATTGTCACAGGAGGAAGTCAGGGAGATTTTGCCTATGCGATTGCTGCCCCACAGAACGGGCAAGAATTGACAGTGTTTAAGTTCAGTGATGAAGATCCGGTTTGTGCTGCCCGTTATAGGCTTGCTTTACCGTCTGAAGTAAATATAGAAACAACAAAGTTTATTGCTTCTTATGCGTATACGGCAAACCTTGTATTTATGGCTTCAGGTAATAAATTGTATCGTATTGATCTTGATCGTGGAAGAGCAGTCGAACTTTATCAATATGAAGCGGATCCGTCAGCGCAAATTACATGTTTGAAGTTTAAAGATGCTGAAAATGAAGAAGAACTCGGCATGTCTCTCGGATTAGGCATCAATACAGCTGATAAAGGTGTAGTTGTAGAATTGCAACTGACAGTGGCAGGTGATGTGGCCCGCGAAGAAAACAGTATTTGTGTTTACGAAGATCCCGAGCAACCCATTGGGAAGATTGTTGATATTAGCTATAATTATGAATAGTATAAATCGCTCTTTATGCTAAAAGGAATTATCAGTGCAGTATTTCTTGCTGTTGCCTGTACTTTTTTGTACGGGCAACAGCCAAGTATTGCTACTTTTCTAAAAGAAGGAGCACCAGTGGAAGTTATTCCCGGTATGTTTACTACTTATCGAAGTGATAAGCATATATATTGGGAAATCCCGGATTCATTGATTGGGCGTGAATTTGCCGTAACAACTACTATTCTGACTGCTCCCGCCCGTCCGGACCGGGATATGGAAAAGACATTCGGATATTCGGGTGATATGATAGGTCCGGTATTCTTCAGTTTCAGGAAACAGGGTGATGAATTGTGGATGATAGATCCACAACATGAAAGGATCATAGAAGATCCTGAAGGAGTATATGCGAAGATTGCTGCCCAACGTGGGAATAATAGGCTTTATGAGAGATTGCCGGTCAAAGCAAAGACTCAAGAAAGTAGTTTGATAGAAATTGGCGAAGTATTAAAAGATTTTCCTTTGTTTAATCTTGATATTGTATCTTTTGATTTATCAATAGGTACGCGTTTAAGAGAGAAAGATTGCATCAAGGAAATCAAGGGATATGATAATCGCTTGTTGGTTCACGTATCACGGGCTTATCGAAGTTCATCGATAGGAATACCCGGTAGACCGGTTTCGGCTCCTTATGTCGGTGATTGGGATACGGGTGTTTGCATTAAGCTATTATCAAAAAATCCATTGGAAGCAGTTCCTGCAAATAACGGAGCCTACTTCTCTATCGGCAAGGAGTGTTTTCAGGGCGATCAGCCCGCTGTCCGGAAAGCTGTTGTCAAACGGTGGCGTTTGGAGATAAAGCCGGAAGATAAGGAGAAATACATAAAAGGTGAATTGGTGGAGCCAATACAGCCTATTATCTTTTATATAGATCGCAATACGCCGGAAAAGTATATCGGTTGCATCATTGAGGCAGTACGTGACTGGCGTCCTGCTTTCGAGCAAGCCGGATTTAAGAATGCCATTGATGCACGATTGGCACCCACTGCCGAAGAAGATCCGGATTTTAGTATTTATGACAGTACTTATCCGTTTATTTCATGGAAGATATCAGGGCGAAATAATGCTTATGGCCCGTCTCCTTGCGAATCGCGGTCGGGTGAGATTATAGCTTGCCATATCGGTATTTTCAGTAGCGTGTTGAATTTGGAACAGAAATGGTATTTCGCCCAATGTGGAGCCAATGATCCGCAGGCATGGAACATAGAATTGCCGGACTCTTTGCTATTTGAACAGATAAAACAAGTCTTGACACATGAAGTCGGTCATACGTTGGGATTGGAACATAATTTTCTAGGTAGCTCTCATTATTCCATCGATCAATTACGTGATAATGATTTTTTAAGTCAACATAGTATAGGTAGTTCTATTATGGACTATGTACGGTTTAATTATGCTTTGCGTCCTCAAGATAAGGTCGATTTGGAAAACAGACGGATACGTGTCGGCGAATATGATAAGTGGGCTATTGAATGGGGTTACCGCATATTTCCGGGTAAGGATGCTTCTGAAAGAGAAAAGAACAGGAACCGTTGGAATCAGGAAAAACAGAAAGATCCTTCATTGCATTTCTTAGGTGGAATGGATGTACGGGCACAGGCGGAAGACTTAGGTAACGACCATGTTATTGTCAATACACAAGGAATAGAAAATTTGAAATATTTGTGTGAACATCTGGATGTATGGAATGTAACGGATAAAACGTCTTTATATGTATTACAGGGGCGTTATGAAGCTGTATTAAATCATTATAAACAGTGGGTACAGCATGTCTTGTCGCATTTGGGTGGAAAACGTCTTGCTAAAGCCGATAATAAGAATATTTATATACCGGAAAAGGCTGATTACAATAAGAAAGTGATGAACTTTATACAGACTTATGTATTACAGCCTCCTGTATGGATGTTTAATACAACGTTTACCAATAAATTAGAAATAGATACCAGTCAGGAATTCGATCGTTTTTATGAGGAGCTTATGTCGGAAATAATCCGTTCTCTTCGGAAGGTAGAAAAAGCGGAGGATGCTTGCGAGGGGATGTTATCTGTAAATGAGTTTCTGGAAAGCATGCATGAAGGATTATTCGTCGAATGGGCTAATAAGGGTCTTGTAAGTGAAGCGAAGCATAAGGTACAGATACTTTATGTAAATAAACTTTGTGATATGCTGAATCGGTCGGGAAAGACAACCTCGTCGAAATTATTAGTTTCTGTCAGGCAAGCTTTGAATAGAATTAAGAAAGAGGGGCTTGAATATAGTCATAGGGTATCAGAACCGGTTGCTAGAAAGCGTGCTATGTTTCTTGTAGATAGTATTATATTTTAAGGATGAAAAGCAAAATAAAAAGACTCATGAATAAGAGAAAATATGTGATTTTTATATTGCTGTGTATGACTACATGGCTTCAGGCACAAGATTCCGTCAAGACGTTTGATGAATTCTTTGTCACCGGAATGAAAAAAATAGAGGGTGTATTTCCTGTATATGTAGCTGAGAAAGAGGTTTATCTGGAAATACCCGGTGAATATATCGGGCGGGAGATTGAAGTGCGAGGACAGATAGATAGAGGCTTCGATTTACTGAATCGTCCTGTTACCGGTTTGGGGGTAGTACGCATCATGTCTCCTGATAAAGCTACGATTTGTTTCCAAAAACCGTTTTATACAGAACGTATTCTGGATGAAAAGAGTGTATATCAGCAGTCATTTTCATTGTCGAATATACAACCTGCCGGCGATAGCTATCCGGTAGTGGCTTATTCGAAAGAACAAGGAGCCATTATCAGGATCACAGAATATCTGAAGAACGGCAGTGAGTGGTTCAGTTATAATTATAATTCTATTCGTTCGTTGGTTCCGGAACTGTCGGAGGTAACAAAAATACATCCTTTTGAAGAAGGAGTGTCATTCACTGTCAGGCGTTATCACGGGGCTGAGTCGGAGAGATATATGTTTTCCAGTTCTGCCATTATATTGCCTGAAGGCAGCATGCCTTTGGAGGTTACTTGTGTAATACGTTTGCTCCCTCAAAAGAAAGATCAGATCCGCCTGGCAGATCACAGGATACCCTATCAGACATTGACTTTTAAAGATTATTCCCAGGATCCTTATTGTATGGTAGAAGATTCATTGATTCTTCATTGGGATATGTCGAAACCGCTTACTTTTTATGTAGATACGCTTTTTCCGAAAGAATATTTTCAAGCTGTGAAAGAAGGAATATTGGTATGGAATACTGCATTCCGCAAGGCAGGTATCCGGGATGCCTTACAAGTGAAGTATGCAGACAGCAAGATTATTCCGGCCGAACAGCGTGCTTTCGTTTCTTATGATTTGATGATGCCTGGGATAAAGAGCGACTTTACCTGTCATCCTCGTACCGGAGAAATACTGTCATGTCGTGTGAATATCGGGCATGGATTTCAAAAAGGAAAATTGGATGACTATCTGTTGAGTTGTGGTGCTTCGGATCCGCGTATCATAGCCGACCGTTATGCAAAGGAAGTGGAAAAAGAGTTGTTGCAAAGTGAAATAACAGGGGAAATCGGGCATCTTTTAGGTTTACGTGGAAATCTGTCAAAAAGCTCGTGCGGAACGACTGTGAAAGTAGGGGACGATGCTTGCCGGGCTATTTGTTTTGGTTATAATCTTCTCAAAGGAAGTAGGAATTGCTATGATGAACGGGAGCAACTCCGCCGATGGATAGATAAAAACCTGCCGGATGAGACTCTTTCTCTTCCGTCATCCGATTATGCAGCAAAAATGTCAAATCTGCAGATTGTACTAAATCAATTGGATAAGATTGTGTATAAAGGAAAAAATAAGGATAAGGGGGGGGCGCTAATTGATATATACAGGAAGGCTATTCGCCTGTATGGAAGTTATCTGATGGAGATTGCAAAAACAGTAGGTAGTTCTCAGCCGGCAGACGCACAACATCAAGCAATGCTTGAACTGGACAACTATTTATTTCATCCTGCTGAAAAGATGGAATGTGCGTATGTAAAAGAGAATCTACTGGAAACAAGAAATAACATTCTATATCCGGAATTGGTGAAGATGTTCAAGCACTTACTAAGTATAGAAACAATATCGGCTCTTAGATTGCAGGCATTACATAGTAATCAAAAAGGGTATAGTGATGACGATTTCTTCCGGGATTTGTATAAAGGGCTGTTTAATGATTTTGATCTGTCGGCTGCTGTAAGCTATGAACAAATGGATATCCAGTTGATATGTCTGGACGCATGGTTGGATATCATACAGGAAAATGCAAAACATAATAGTACAACGAAGCGTTTAAAGGACGAATTGCATAGTCTGTACAACAGATTGGAGAAGCTTGGCACGATACATCCCCAGGCAGAGGTGCGTGATATGTACACTTTACTTATGGGAAGAATAAAGTGATATTTCTGTTATTTCCTGCATATTGTTAAAGAAGCTAATTTGTTTCGGGTGATGAAAAAATGGTTGAACAGATAAGATAACCTGTAACTTTTGGGTTATCTTTGCTACGATTTATGAATAAATTATTAAAATAAGATGACTATTATTTTTCCTTCACCCATCTTCGGCCCTATCCATTCCCGCCGTTTGGGTGTTTCTTTGGGAATCAATTTATTACCGGATGACGGTAAAGTTTGTTCATTCGACTGCATTTACTGTGAATGTGGCTTCAATGCCGAGCGCCGTACGAAGAAGCTTCTCCCTACCCGTGTGGAAGTCCGTACGGCTCTTGAAGAGAAACTGAAAGATATGCAGGCAAACGGTCCTGCTCCCGATGTACTGACATTCGCCGGAAACGGTGAGCCGACTGCGCATCCCCATTTCCCGGAAATCATAGAAGATACGCTTGCACTTCGTGACAAGTATTTCCCCAAAGCGAAAGTAAGTGTATTGAGCAACTCTACGTTTATCGACCGTCCTGCCGTATTCGAAGCGTTGAACAAGATAGATAACAATATCCTGAAACTGGATACGGTGGATGAAGAATATATTCGTCAATTAGACCGTCCGAATGGAAAATATTCCGTGAGGAATATTATCGAAAAGATGAAAGAATTCAAAGGAAACTGTATTGTACAGACGATGTTCCTGAAAGGAGCTTATCAGGGAAAAGATATGGATAATACATCCGATAAATATGTACTTCCCTGGATAGCAGCGGTGAAAGAAATCGCTCCCCGTCAGGTTATGATATACACGATTGACCGTGAAACACCCGACCATGATTTGCAGAAAGCTACCCATGAAGAATTGGATCGTATTGTAGCTTTACTGGAAAAAGAGGGTATTCCTGCAACAGCTTCTTATTAGTATGTGACTATTTATTCATAACTTCTCTAACGTAAATTCTACAGGCTGCCCGTGCTGGCAAGTTACAGTGACAATCGTTTCTGCCTGATTGGAGTGTACGGTTATTTTCTCATGGGGTGTTGTGCTTCTCCATTTCCCTTTTAGAATCAACTTCTTTTCAATGGGGCGGCTTGGCTCTTTGGTGGTAAAAGCTTTTTCAGAGATATTCAAGTTAGGATCGCATACACTGAGCAAGATGTTGGAACCTGATTGTTTTTGCATTACCATCGTTTCAGCAGGGATTGATAAGAATAGTTCATCTTTTTGAGGAAGATAGGTTTCAAAAGCTGCGTATGCGGTGATACCTGTCTGCTTGTCGGCAACTACATGAGCGATATTATCTTTGTGGATTATCCGGTAAGGGGCTTTCCGGCGGGCGGCATTCAGTTCTTCCGGGGTGGGTTGTATCAATACCATGTATTCGTATGCGGCATTTTGCGGCGTTACTCCGTGATTGATGTAGGCGGAAGCAAATGTTCCTTGTGTTTCTATACGGGTTTTCTCGTGACGGGAGTCTTGTCGGGCGATTTGTACCTGTATGTTGTCACCATTCACCAGATAGTAATTGTTATATCCGTCTTGAATACAATGGCGCTTACCATCATTTAATTCTAGGTGGAAAGGCGCGTTTTTCTGTTGGCCGTCCACATAGATATCGCTCTTTCCTTTTTGGAAAGTACTTTGAAAGAGAGTCGTTTCCGTAGGGAAAGAATTGTTGTTGTTACTGATGCCCGTGCCCAGACATATCATACGATTATCGAAACAGAACACTGATTTACGGGCAACGAAGTCGGGGGTGAAGTTCTTCAGGTTACGTTCCATCAGTTTCATGGCAAACATGCCGTTTTTGCCTTCCAGTGAACTGCTTCCGGAGAAATTTTCTTTGGAATGAGCCATGGTGGTACCGGACAGGGGGCTATCCAGCAAGTCGAACGGTAAATGGATCGTGGTGGTTCCGGGCAGCCGGTTCCAATCCCAGCCATTTTCGTTGAAACCGCTGGCTTTGCGCGAAGGATATCCCATGATTTGAACGGAACCATAACTTTGGTAACGTCCGTAGCGGTTGTCTTTCTTGTAAATCTCAGCTCCCCATACATCGGTAGTGTAACCTTTCAAGGTTACCATCCAGCCATCTCGGCGAAAGATACCTGCCGAACCGTAATTGTATACAAAAAAGCCTTGAGGTGCTTTTGCGGGGGCAATTCCTTCTTTCTTGAAATAAGAGGCTTCAGAAGTATTCTTGTTGCAAAGCCGCAGATAGTCTGCAGCCAAGTGGTGGTCGAAGGTGTTACCTTCTCCCGATAAATCTCCGGCAAGGGCAAGATAGGCAAAGGCGGCAACATCATTCTCCTTCATGGAACCTCCGAAAGGGTGTCTTCCGCTGATGCCGATACCCCATTCATAGGCGTTGCAATAGTTGCGCATAGATATGAATGCGGATTTTAGCACTTGGCGTGCTTCCACGGTAGGCACATACCGGGTATGGTCAGTGAGTGCGATGAACTGCCCTACCATGGCAAGTACTCCGGTAGTGTAGGCGGGATAGAATCCACCGTGGTGGAAAGTTGTTCCGTCTACCTTGATACCGCCAATGGTACCCGGACTGTACTGCAGGGAACCGCTCAACCATCTGGAGAGTCCGGTAAGGGCGCGTGCTCTTTCTCTTTCGTCCACAAACATGAGTGCAGATACGGTTTTCGCCATCAGCAGGGTGTGCCAGCTGTCCAGCAATTCGTCCCGCCCGTATTGGAAAGGGATTCTTGTTTCCTGCAATGCCGACCAGAAGATGAGTGTTGAGAGAATGTTATCTCGGTTGGGAGCTTTCCGGATGGCATCGCGTATCAGCCATGCCGTGGTATATATTTTTCGTACCTGATAACCATAGTGGTGGTTAGTGCCCATGCCGCTGCCGAAAGCGAAACCTTGGTTGATGGCATAATCCCAGACGAGGAAGTAGTTCTTTGCCGATTGGGTGGAGTGGTTGTAGTAGGCATCGTAGGCAAAGCCGGAGAGCATATCTTCCAAATCGTTCCAGGAAAGTTCGCCTTTTTGGCGGTTCAATTCGTCGGGTGCTACGACGGGAGCACCGATGAAGCCGTTACCGGAGGGACGGATATTGGCTGTCTGGAATGTGCTGTAGGCTTTTAATATCCCTTTTTTAGGCGCTTCATGGATGTCGAGCGTTGCAGTCAGTCGTGCTTCTACAGTAGCCAGTTCTTGTTTTTCGTCAGTAGTTAGTGATTTGCTCAAGGGCAGGTCGTATTGGTATTGTTCCCATTGCCAAACACGGCACCAATGCCACAAATCCCGATAGGTGAGTGAGTTATTCGTGGGCATCTGTAAATCGGGGGTGGTACGGTCATTAATTTTTTTCACCGGGAAGGTCAGTCGGTCTATAAAGACTCGTCCGGCACGGTTGGGGGCAACGATACGGTAACCGGCAATTTCTTTATCCTGTTTGTCTCCCTGCATGTGCTTGAAACTTATCCAGCAGGCACGCCATCCGGCAGCATACAGCCGGAATCCGAAGTGATAAGAAACATGTCCGGTGGGAGAATAGAATTCAAAGCGCAGAGAATCTTGCTGAGGCTTTTCGTTGTATATCCATAAAGTAATTCCGTTGTCATTCTCCAGGGTAAAGGCTGATTCGGATGGAACGTTCAATGTACTGTTGGGAGAGAATTTCCACTCCAGGCTCTTGCATCCTTCTTTATAGTATGATGAAGATAAAGCTAACTCGTGTGTATCGGAACTCTTGAAGTTCCGGGGGATTTCTTCCTCGAAACCTGTGAATTGCGCAAAAGCGGGTGAGCTAAGAAAGAGTATGGTAAATAGTAGTTGAAAAATCTTTTGTGTCATATTTCTTTATATGGATGTATGAGAGTATCGAGGGGAGAAAGAGGGGAAAGAGGAGAATGAGCTTTCGATCACCCTCCTCCTGTGGTTTTATTACCACCATCTGTTTTGCTTTAACTTGGTATTTACAGACAGTTCTTTACTGGGGATGGGATAGAACTGGTGTTTTTCTTCCGTTTTGGCTGCTACAGTAGCGGCGAAGTCATATTTGCCACCGGTTTTGTCGGCTTTGGTATCACTTGCACTCTGTGAGTTCCAGCGTTTGTCGGCTGCTGCCGCACCCAATGCATTCTGCATTCTATCCAAGTAAATACCCCAGCGTACCAAGTCGAATTTACGTATGGACTCGAAGCAAAGTTCGCGGGCGCGTTCATCACGTAACTCCTGTTGGAACTGTTCGTAGGACAAATCCTCGAGCTCCGGGATACCTGCGCGTTTGCGTACAAGGTTGATAGCTGTATAGGCCAAGTCCGTAGGTTGCTTGTTCACTTCATTTTCAGCTTCGGCAAGCATAAGCAACACGTCGGCATAACGCAAAAGCGGATAGTTTTCGGGAGTCCAGTTCTTATTTTTGTTTTCGGCTGTTTCCCATTCACGGCGGAATTTGCCACAACGGCGCATGGTGATTTCGTGGTCTTTCCATTTTACTTGCGCGTCTTTCGCATTCAAGTAATAAGGCGCCATGGAAAGATCGCGGCGTTTATCTGTACTGTTCTTTTCGAATAAATCCCAAAGGATTAGTGTGCCTGCATAGAAAGCGTACGTATAACCTTTGCCTGTGGCATTACCATTTCTTTGGGCGTTACCGATGGTGTTGCCGATACGGCTTTCGGTGTAGTTGTTGTCAAGACGGGTACCTATAAATTCCACTTCCCAGATAGATTCGTTATACTCAGTGTCATATTTATCCGTTGCCATACATTTCCACATGGCATATACATCAGGGTTTAAGTCATGTTTTTTGGATTTGTAGACTTCATTGGCGTATTGAGCCGCTTTTTTATAAAATGGTTCTCCACCGTTGGAAGGCTTTCCTGCTCTCCATAAGCATACGCGTGCCAGGATACCGTATACGGTAGTCTCTTTTACGTGAGAGGGACTTTTGTCATAATCTTTTTTGTCAACCAAAGGAATGCAGTCTTCCATTTCCTTGATAATCCAGTCTAACGCTTCCGCATTGGAAGTGGCGGGCATACTGGCGGCATTGATGTCATCTAAGGATTGCTTGCGGATAGGTACTTCATAGAAAGCCTGAACAAGCAGGAAGTGATAGTAAGCGCGGAGAAACTTGGCTTCACCTTTTATTCTGTCTTTAACGGTTTGATCCATATCTGCCCCGTCTATGTTTTCGAGCAAGCCATTGGCGTTCTTAATACCGGTGTATAGTCCTGCCCAGATGTTCCATATCTCTTGGGTGGTACTGGTATAGTCGTTTGCCCATAGCTTGCCGGAAAAGCCGGAGTTGCGCGTATAGTAGCTCAGGTCATCTATATTGGTCATTTCCGTTGCATAGAAATTGCCGTACAGGTTGGCGGTTGCCATCGGATAATATACTGCGGCAAGTGCCATGTTACATTCAGATTCGTTTCTATAGAATGTAGTCGGTGAAACGAAATCGTATGGTTCGGTTTCTAAGTAGTCGCATGAAGTCATAGAAATTACTCCTATGAGGACAAGGGCTTTTTTGAAGATGTTATAGAATTTTTCCATCATTGTTTTTTGGTTTTATACATTTGTTATTAGAAAGTAAGGTTCACTCCGATAGATGCGTTGAAAGAACGCGGATATGCAGACCAGTCGAATCCGGGAGTCAATACGGAATTACGAGTTGATACTTCGGGGTCCGGACCGGAATATCCTGTGATCGTAGCGATGTTTTCAGCGGAAACAAATATTCTGGCAGAACTGATGAATGCTTTTCTCAACAACTGTGCCGGAAAGTTATAACCTAAAGAGATTGTTTTCAGTTTCAAAAACGAGCCGTCTTCCACATAGAGAGAACTGTATTCGTTTGAACCGAGGGCATTTGCACGAGGCATATTGCTATTCGGATTTTCGGGACTCCAACGGTCGGCATAGGACGCAAACATGTTGGTGTTCTTCTTCTTGGCGGGATTTTCAAAGACCATGCGGTTGGCATTCAGGATATCATTTCCTAAACTCCATTGCAAGAAAATACTGAGATCCCAGTTCTTATAGGTAAAACTGTTGGTGAAACCACCGGTACATTTGGGCAGACCGTCGCCGATGGTGGTGCGGTCGTCGTCATTGATGACGCCGTCGCCTGTATCAGGGATACCGTCGCCATTGGTATCTATGGTAGGGATATCTCTATATTTGGGGTCACCGGGTTGGCAGCCTTTCACGTATGAAGCGATACCGTCTTTCAGGGTATATACTTTTTTGCCATTGCCGTCAGTGGTAATGTCAAAGTCCGATTCTTTGTAGGTGCCTTCATAAATGAAACCATACATCTTACCGGCCGATTCACCGATGCGGCTTACGTATGCGGGCATGGTTTTGTACTTGTTGTCCCAGCTTATATAACTTGTAATTTCACCTTTACCTTCCGTCAATGCGGTAATCTTGTTAGAGTTGAAAGCTATATTGAAGTTGGAAGTCCATGAGAATTTCTTGTTCTTCAGATTAATCGTTTCCAACGTAAGTTCAAAACCTTTGTTCTCGAGTTTACCGACGTTGAGAGTGGCGCTGGAGAAACCTGAGCTACCCGGAACATCTGCCTGGAGTAACAAATCTTTAGTGGTTTTTATATAGTAATCGGCAGTCACGTTGATACGTCCGTCGAAGAAACCCAAATCCAAACCAAAGTCTATTTGTTCGGTAGTTTCCCATTTGAGTTGTGAATTGGCTTTGTTGGCAATGTGGAAACCCGGAGTAAATGTTCCATTCCAAGGATATTTGTACACGTCATCGCTGGTAATCAGTTTGGCCATGTAGTCAAAGTCTCCTACACGGTTGTTACCTGTTTGACCGTAGCTGACACGCAGTTTACCATTAGACAGCCAGGAAGCATTTTCCGATACAAAAGCTTCGCGGCCGAAAGCCCATGCTGCAGACGCAGAAGGGAAGTATCCCCAACGATTGTTTTTCGGGAATTTGGAAGAACCGTCGGCACGCATAGTGGCATTGAGGTAGTATCTGGAGTCGTAGTTGTAGTTGATACGACCGAAGTAAGACATCATTTTACTTTCTCCCTGATTGCTCTCTATGGTTTGGTTGGTACCCTTATCCAGCCCTGCCATGCCGAAAGACTCATTACTGATATGTTCGGTCGCTACTGAATGAGCATAATCGCTGTTCTTCTGTAAGCTTAAACCTGCCAGTACATTCATGCTATGACGCTTTTTATTGAACTGATAGGTCAATGTGTTTTCGTTCAGATAGCTTCTGAATTCATATTGGTACAATTTGGCATTGATACCCTTACTTTGCGTGTTGGAAGGATGGGAGTTACCTGTACGGGTATTAGGACCGTTGAATTCTTCTTTCTTTATATCGCGGCTCGAATAACCTGCTGCAACTTTAAGTTTCAAGTTCTTGACGATTTCATACTCTGCGCTCAAGTTGGCTTGTAGTGTATTAGTAATATTTCTGCGATACTCATTCTTGGCCGACAATACAGGGTTGAAGCGATAGTCCTCTGCCATATCGATGTCGGTGTCATAAATTTCTTCCATTAAGTCGGTGCCTGACGGAGATACCGGACGATACGCCCACACACTGTACATGAATGCGGTAGACATGGAACTGGTGTTGTTCGAAGGATTAGGCCCGTTCTGTTTTGTGCTGGCAAAGTTTGCGTTGGCATCTACCTTCAGTCTCTTGTTGAATTGCTGGCTGAGGTTGACACGTCCCTGGTATCTGCTTAAGTCCGAATTGATGATGACACCTTGCTGGTTGTTGTAAGATACGGAAGTAGAATATTTCAAGTCGCCGGCATTACCGTTCAAGAGCACATGGTGATTGTGGCTTAAAGCTGTACGGTAAATCTCCTTCTGCCAATCGTAGGATTTGAAATTGCGGTAGTCTTCCAGTGTGATGCCATCTTTCAGATACATATTGTTGAAATCATCTGTACCCATGATTTCTTGTTGGAGTTTCACGAATTCATATCCATTCATCATTTCAGGTGTATTGTTCACCAGACCTACCGTGAAACTTCCGTTGTAGGAGATGGTCGGTTTCCCTGATTTACCTTTTTTTGTAGTGATGATAACCACACCGTTGGCACCACGCGAACCGTAGATGGCGGTGGCGGAAGCGTCTTTCAAAACGTCAATGGATTCAATATCATTCGGATTTAAGGAGCCCATGTTAGAGGTCTCTTGGGGGAAACCGTCGATAACATATAAAGGCGCTGTACTTTGTGTTAATGAACCGGCACCACGGATCACAATATTAAAGTTGTCGCCCAGTCCACCGTCCGTAGATGAAACTTGCACACCGGCAATACGTCCGCCTAAAGATTCGGCAACGTTGTTTACTGGAGTTTTAATCAACTCCTTGATGTCTGCTTTAGCGATAGAACCTGTCAGGTCTTTGCGGCGGACATCACCATAACCCACTGCCATAACCACTACTTCTTGTAGTTGTTGTGAATCCTCTTTTAAGTTGATGGAAAACTTCTGCTGATTGTTTACCGGAACTTCTTGTGTTTGATAACCAATGAACGAAACGACCAAGGTTCCTTTGGAAGATACATTAGATAATGTGAAGTTTCCGTTGCTGTCAGTGATACAACCGTTGCTTGTACCCTTTACGAGGACTGACGCACCGGTAACCGGACCGAAATCATCATTCACAGTACCGGAAATGTTCAATCCTTGTGCATTAGCTTGCGTTGCAAATAGGACACAAAGTAACATAATACTCAACGTCCTTAAAAAGATTAGTTCCTTTTTCATACATATTAGTTTTATTAATTAATAAGGTTGTTGGATTGTAAATTTCACCTTACGGTGCAAAATTGTAGCACAAATATATTCGGATGATACTAAAAATGTATGATGTAATCGTTCATAAATAATCCAATTTTGTACATGAAGTATGGACTGGAGATACTCTGTGAGCTGATTTTATCTTAATATTATGAACTAATTTTAATAGGAAGGGGGGCAAAACACTGGCACAACCTTTATCATGCGTAAAGTTGTGTTGTTTTGCCCCCTTACAAATATTAATAAAATATTTTATTATTACATATTCGAAATTAGGTGTACTTCAGGACGTATCTGAGCTACGTGGGGTAGATTGAAATGTTATTTATACAATTCCACATCAAAGCTTGCTGCATCCCTACACATGAAACGTAGCACTGTCTGTTTTTTATCAGTAGAGACAAGTTTGCAGTAAGGAGTTTCAGCCACTTGCCACTGTCCTTTCAGAGTAACGGTAACGGGTATTTCGCCGCTGTCATTGTTTATCCACGGACGAGAATAGATACTACGTTCAATGCGCTTTCCGTCCTTATCAAAGGCCTCGTCACTCGGGCCGCGATATAGAGCAAGATCCGGTTGGGCCACAGTTAACATGAGTTTGTCTTTGTTCTCGCGTATCATAACGAGACAAGAAGTATCGGCTTTCTGCAATAATCCTTCCACAGGTAGTTTCCGGGGAGCCTCAAACAACACGTAGGAAGTCAGGTTGTCTGTCAATGAATGGACGATATGCGCATTGCGGTCTTGTTGAAGAACTTTGTAAGTAGGTTTTTGGGTGAAAGCTTGCAAAGAAGCTATATCGGTATGAGGCAACACGGCATATTCATACGAAGCGCCCTTAGGTGCCTTGCCATGTTCCAAGACGAGTGACACCCAATCACCGGAAGTAGATTGGGTACTACGTTCGCCTACCGTCACTTGCGGAAAGTTCTTTTCATACCGGGCATTTACGACGGATGCTTCGGAAAGGTAATATCCTACTCCATTCGGATCTATATAAGTACGTCCGTCACTCTGATAATTCTTCCAATAACGATTTGTTTCGGGAGTGGTGGCAGCCAGTTGGAAAACAGTGGTTTCCGTAGGATATTCAGTATTTGTATTTTCTATATCAGTTCCGAGACATACAATGGTACCATCAAAGAAGTGAAAGGATTTGCGCGCACGATGCGAACCGTTGTACTTGTCATGTTCGTGCAGCTTCATTCCGAAATTACCATTGATACGTGCTTGAGACAACCCACCGGCAAAAGCCTCATCAGAATAAAGCATTTCTTCCATTCCTGAAAAAGTGTCTACATTCAACACTTTAGCTCTTAATTGGTCGAAAGGCAGATGGATACTGGTTACTCCCGGAATACGATTCCAGTCGAAACCGTTTTCTTGCCAACCGCTAGTACCGAAAGTGACCATATCACCGGGTTTCCCAGTTAAGATTTGCATACTGCCATGTGCCAGATAACGGCCGTAGAAATTAGCGGGAAGGTAGTGTTCGGCAGCCCAAAGATAACGGGAATGTCCACGTACCACTGCTGCCCAATTATCTCGACGTTGAACGGATACACAACCATAACCAAGCGCAAGATTACCTTGTGGATCAGGTTCGGGACGAAAACCTTGCTTTTCCAGCAGTTTTTTCATTTCCAGTTCCTGTCTGGTAGAAGACTTTGGTAGATAATCGGGAATATTCTTATCCGGTGTTTCTGTATAAGAGACCAGGCGCAGGTAAGCTGCGGCCATTTCAGGATCATATTTTTGTTTACCATCCGGTGTACCGGCAATCGCCATAGTAGCATACTGAATGGGCACCAACTGGCCTTTCCCATTAGGATGACGGCCGGACATGGAAAGTGGCCATTGCTTCAGATTACAATAGAAACGCATCGTGAGGAGTACGTTCTTCACTGTTTCGTGCGCTAATTCGGAAAGTTTGAATTCTGTACCGCTCAGCAGATAAATCATACTCGTAGCACCGTCCAGCCCGCCTACCGCATATGCAGGATAGTTATTGCGGTGATGAAAACATGCTCCGTCTTTCTTAAAAGAACCTTCCAATCCTAATGCCGGACGACATCCGTAGTCTAGCCAGCGGGATAAAGAACGCAAATATTGCAATTTCTCCGGTGTATCTTCCATAATCAGAATACTGGCAACACGACCTTGTAACTTCGTATTAAAAGTATCTATATCAATGCCGTTGACTATCGGTTTAGGATATACCTCGTTCGTAATGGCATACCAGTTCAATGTTCGTTCCGCCTCATCCAGTTTACCCGCTTCGCGCAATACATCCTTCATCAGGAAATAAGAAACAAAAAGTCCGCGCATGCTGTATCCATAATGATGGATATTGCCCCAGCAACTGCCGTATGCCACCCCTTGATCGGTAATATGATCGTACATAGCAAGAAACTTCTGCTGTAATTCTTCCTTAAACGCGGGCTGCGTAGCGTTATTATAAGCAACAGCAATACGTTTCATCAGGTCGAAGTATTCTTTCATCTCCATACCCAATTGGGTAAACATATTCTTATCCCAGTCAGAAGACATACGCTCGTATGCCTCGGCCTGCCGCACCATAAAAATGGGTAATCCACTGACTTTGCCATCTCTGTAGATAATCCGATAATGGTCATATTTCTTACGGATGGACTCCATTTCTTTTTCCGTAAATTTGGAAGGCGTATAGAGCATATTACGAAAACGGTCTTCCATTATCCGTATATCCTGCTTTTGCTTTTCGCTGATAGGCGCAAGAGCGATCTCCGGTTTCCAAAGAGAATGTTCATAGATAACCAACCAATGATTAGTCGTTCCTTTGTTCACAAACGGGACCTGTACGTCGGCTGATTGCTGACGGGCATCCACCTTGCTGGCGGTGATGATATGATCCAGGAACAGTTTTCCTTCCACATCCGGCGCGATGATACGTATTTCATTCATCCCTTCTTCAGGCACGCCATCCATGTCACGTTCATAACATACCCATGCGGCACGCCATCCGGTGAAATTAATTCCAAAAGGAAAAGAGGTACATTTCTTGCCGTCTTTCAAGAATTCGAATTCTATTTTCTTGTCTTGTGCCTGCTCGTTGTATACCCACACGATAAAAGCGGAAAGATAAGTATCTTTTCCTGTGGGATCTTTCTTCTCAAACTTTAGATCTTTCTTAATCGTAAGGACTGCTCCGGGCCGGAATTGCCAACTCAGACTCTGGTGCCCGTCTTTATAATGTTCATTACTAATGCTCAACTTGGAATTTGTTTCTGTAATGAAAGCCGGTACTTTTACCTCTTCAAAAGAAAGCAAACGTTCGTTTTTCATTACTTGGGCTCCGCCTTTCATCGGCATCCACATAGTAAGGAGCATACTTGCTCCTATTGTCCACTTATTAAATTGTATCATGTTAGTTTATTTAAGGTTGTCTATCCTAATATACTCTGAAATAAAGATTGTAGTCGCATATTTCAAGGTATTAGTAATATCTACTAATTTTGCACTATACAAAGAAAACCCTCTTTTGGGAATAAGAGAGATACAAATCGTTCAGAAGAAGTATAAAATTGTAATTATTTGAATTTTCATGCTATAATCCGCTTTCAGCCGTTCCGGTTTTATCCGCAAACGCTTTGCTGGCCGGAGATAGCGGCTGAAACCGGAAAATATTGACCCTTGCAGGAAGATGCTGTAGGCAAGGGTGAGTGCTTTCAGCACTTTCAGCTTTTTTCAGGCTTGCCGGTAAAACTATATATTCAGCGTGGTGGGTATATATACACACCATGCTGGAACTATATGTCCACCACGCTGGATATATAGATTCACCACGTGGGTAAAAGTAAGGTGAAATGTGGGCTTATGCCTGCTTGCTCGTGGGCTGGAACACACCAACATGTGGGCTGAATAAAACAGAGCCTGTATTTAGATAAAACAGAGCCTCTGTTACAATGAAATGCAGTCTTCGTTTTGTTATAACGGAGCCTCTGTTAGAAGGAGTCAGCGTTGTACATTTTTGCTTTCAGGGGTGTCTTCAGGAAAAAATGCCGATGAAAAGGGGCTTTTTTGAAGAACTGAAGGCTGAAAGCGTTTTTTCTATTTTGATAGTTAGTAGGAGATTTGTTTGTAACGAGTAGAAGAATGGCTTGGAACAAGTACTACACTTGATGAAATGATGTAGAAGATTTCAGTCGTTTCCCTCATTATTACCTTTGAATAGTGAAAAAAAGTAATAAGAACAAAGAATATTTAAAAAAATGGCTATAAAATTAGGGTAGCAAGAGACTTACGTGTATTTATCATTGTATTACGACAAGCATCTTATGTCTAATTCTAAATAAATAAAGCATGAAAAACAATCATTCTCTTTCTTCGCAGTATCTCAAGTTTATCGCATTACTAGTATTGTTATTACATCCCATTTCGTTTCTTTCCATACAAGCATCCGAAACTTCAGGTATCCTTCGGGCGGAAAAGGTAAATCCGACCACAGTCGATGTGCTGTTTACAAACAACCAGCGAATGACTATCGACTTCTACGGAGAGAACATCTTCCGTATTTTTCAGGATAACTCCGGAGGCATCATTCGTGATCCCGAAGCGAAACCTGAAGCGCGAATACTTGTCGACCAGCCCCGCCGCAAGGTATCCGGCCTTGCACTGGATGACAGGGACGGCCGTATCATCCTGACTACCGGAAAGGTACGGATTGAGTTCGACAAACAAACATCCCTGATGAAAGTCTTTAACCTTGAAACAAACGTATGTGTCATCGAACAAACTGCCCCGGTGGCATTCAGCCCGAAAGAAGTGACCGTCACCTTGAAAGAACAGCCGGACGAATATTTCTATGGCGGCGGCGTACAGAACGGGCGCTTCTCCCACAAGGGCAAAGTGATTGCCATCGAAAACCAGAATAGCTGGACAGATGGCGGAGTCGCTTCCCCCACCCCTTTCTACTGGTCAACAAAAGGCTATGGAATGATGTGGTACACCTTTAAGAAAGGCCAATATGACTTTGGAGCAACAGAAAAAAACGTAGTGAAACTATCCCATAATTCTTCTTACCTTGATTTATTTTACATGGTCAACGACGGAGTCGTCGCCCTGCTGAATGATTTTTACCAACTGACGGGAAATCCAGTCCTGCTGCCCAAATTCGGTTTCTACGAAGGGCACCTCAACGCCTACAACCGCGACTATTGGAAAGAGGATGAAAAAGGAATCCTCTTCGAAGACGGAAAACGTTATAAAGAAAGCCAGAAAGACAATGGCGGTATCAAAGAATCCCTGAACGGTGAAAAAAACAACTACCAGTTCTCCGCCCGTGCCGTTATCGACCGTTACAAGAACTATGACATGCCCCTCGGCTGGCTGCTTCCCAACGACGGCTACGGCGCCGGCTACGGACAGACGGAAACGCTGGACGGCAACATCGCCAACCTGAAAAGTCTGGGCGATTATGCCCGTAAGAACGGAGTGGAAATCGGACTTTGGACACAGTCCGACCTGCATCCGAAGGAAGGCGTAAGCGCCCTGCTGCAACGTGACATCGTGAAGGAAGTACGCGACGCAGGTGTACGTGTACTTAAAACCGATGTAGCTTGGGTGGGAGCCGGATACTCCTTCGGGCTGAACGGTGTAGCCGATGTAGGACATATTATGCCTTATTATGGCAATGACGCCCGTCCCTTTATCATCTCCCTTGACGGTTGGGCAGGCACGCAGCGTTACGCAGGCATCTGGTCGGGAGACCAGACAGGCGGGGTATGGGAATATATCCGTTTCCACATACCGACTTATATCGGTTCCGGCCTTTCCGGACAGCCCAATATCTGTTCGGATATGGACGGCATCTTCGGTGGCAAGAATGAAACAGTCAATATTCGTGATTTCCAATGGAAGACATTTACCCCCATGCAGTTGAATATGGATGGCTGGGGCGCCAATGAGAAGTACCCCCATGCTTTAGGCGAACCGGCTACATCCATCAACCGGATGTACCTGAAGCTGAAATCCGAATTAATCCCCTACACATATAGTTTTGCCAAGGAAGCGGTGGACGGAATGCCGCTGATCCGTGCCATGTTCCTGGATTACCCGAATACGTACACCTACGGGCCTGCTACGCAGTACCAGTTCATGTACGGCACGGACTTCCTCGTAGCTCCCGTCTATCAGAACACCAAAGCCGACGAGAAAGGCAATGATATCCGTGACGGTATCTACCTGCCCGAGGGAACCTGGATTGATTACTTTACCGGTGAGAAGTACGAGGGCAACCGTATCCTCAACAACTTCGATACCCCGATTTGGAAATTGCCCGTATTCGTGAAGAACGGCTCTATTATCCCGATGACCCACCCCCACAACAATGTCAGCGAGATAGACCCGTCCCTGCGCATCTATGAGCTTTATCCGAACCGCCATACCGCCACCGTTGAGTATGACGATGACGGCGTGACGGAAGCTTACCGCCAGGAGAAATCCGTATCTACCTTGATTGAATCCGACGTGAATGCCAAAAAGAATAACCTGACGATTACCATTCATCCGGCAGCCGGCAACTTCGACGGCTTTGTGAAAGATAAAAAGACGGAACTGCGTATCAATGTCACCGAAAAGCCGAAGAAACTGTCAGCTAAGATAAACGGCAAGACAGTGAAACTGACAGAAGTGAACACAGCCGGCGACTTCCTGAAAGGTGAAAATGTCTTCTGGTATGAAGAAGCACCGAATCTGAACAAGTTTGCCACAAAGGGTAGTGAATTCGAGAAAGTAACCATCACGAAGAATCCGCAGGTGCGTGTAAAACTGGCCGCTACCGATATTACCGCCCATCAGACCACAGTAAACGTGGAAGGCTTCCGCTTTGAACCTGCCGACCGTTATCGTGTAAGCACCGGTGCTCTGACAGCTCCGCAGAACGCACAGGTAACGGAAGAAAACCGGGAAGCATATACCCTGAAACCAACTTGGGACAAGGTGACCAATGCCGACTTCTATGAAATCGAGTTTGGCGGAATGCTCTACACAACCATCCGTAACACTTACCTGCTGTTTGATGGTCTGGAAGCTGAGACGCCTTATTCTTTCAAAGTACGTGCAGTCAACAAGGACGGCGTTTCCGACTGGGCTGAAATTCAGGTTACAACGAAAGCAAACCCATTGGAATTTGCCATCCAAGGCATTGAAGGCGAATCTACCGCTCCTTCACAGGGAGGATTCGGTGTCAACCGCTTGTTCGACTTTGCCGAATCAGGTGACAACTGGCATACGAAATACCGTGCCAACGCCATTCCTCTGGATTTGGTTATCGACCTCAAGACTGTTAACCAACTGGATAAATTCCACTACCTGCCACGCACCGATGCCGGAAACGGTACGATACTGAAAGGTTCCGTGTCTTACAGCATGGACAAGGAGCACTGGACGGAAGCCGGAGCATTCGACTGGAAACGTGATGGTGAAGTGAAAGTCTTTGAATTTGCCAACCATCCTACCGCACGTTATATCAAGCTCAATATAACGGCAGGTGTGGGCAACTACGCTTCCGGTCGTGAACTCTACGTATTCAAAGTGCCCGGAACAGCCAGCTACCTGCAGGGAGATATCAACAATGATGGCAAGATTGACCGCAACGACCTGACTTCTTATATGAACTACACAGGTTTGCGCCGTGGTGATTCGGATTATGAAGGTTATATCAGCAAAGGTGATATAAATATGAACGACCTGATAGACGCTTATGACATATCCGTAGTAGCCACCCAGCTTGAAGGCGGTGTCGGCAGAAAGGATACGCTCAAAGTATCGGGTTCTTTGTCAATCAGCACCCCGAAACGGCTGTATCAGAAGGATGAAATCGTTGAAATTCGTGTCAAAGGCAATGACCTGAAAGCAGTGAACGCACTTAGCTTTGCCTTGCCTTACGACCAGAATGACTATGAGTTCGTAGGTGTAGAGTCATTGAATATGAAAGCAATGGAAAACCTGACTTACGACCGCTTGCATACCAACGGCGTGAAATCCCTCTATCCTACGTTTGTCAACTTGGGAAAACAGGAATCATTGAATGGTTCGGAAGACCTGTTTATCCTGAAATTGAAAGCGAAACGTAAAGTGAAGTTTGAATTGACTTTAAAAGACGGAATATTGGTTGATAAGGAATTGAGGATGCATCAGTTCTAATGATTGATGCATCATACCATTCCTGAATAATTCATTTTATTTTTCTTGTAAAATGGTTAGGGAAGCAAATAGTAGATTCGGAGTACAATCTCCGTATTCTACTATTTGCTTTGTTTTTGTTATTTATTGTTTTCAGATATTCCTATTTGATTCAGATACTCAGTATGTAAGAAGTCAGAATGTTCGTACGGTACTTCGTTCTCCCGGTTTGAGAACTGCCCAGTTGTTGTTATATTTGAGCAGTCCGTTCTTCTTCTTTTGGAAAAATAAAATCAAGTCTATTTCCGGTTTTGGATTAATTTTGTAGTTTTACGGACGTATCAGGAAAAAGAGGGTATAATCGTAAAATGTAATCATAATATGGAATGTAAAATACGTTGTTGGCGGATAGAGGATGCAGAAGATATTGCAGAGACACTGAATAATAAGAATATACTGGATAACCTGCGGGATGGCATCCCCTTTCCATATACAGTGCATGATGCAAGGGAGTTTATACAGGCAATGAATGCTGCCGATTCGGAAAGTACGTTCTCATTTGCAATAACTGTCGATGATAAGGCAATAGGTAGCATAGGTGCCTTCCGCCAAAGCAACATACATTCGAGAACTGCCGAAGTGGGATATTACATTGCAGAGCCTTATTGGGGGCAAGGTATCGGTACAAGTGCTGTGAAACAAATATGCGAATATGTCTTTCAAAATACGGATATAATCCGACTGTTTGCCGAACCTTTTGCACATAATGCCTCTTCTTGCCGCATCCTTGAGAAATGCGGGTTTGAGTTAGAGGGGACATTGAGGAAGAATGCGGTAAAAAATGGTGTTGTGGTGGATATGAAGATATACTCAATTCTGAAAGAATGAATCCCGGATTCATCATGTAAAAGATATATGTCGGACTCTTATGGGCTAGCCCGGTTATATGCTAATACCCAATTGAGTGTATCAGGGCTTTGCATCCTTTGTGATGCAGTGATTGGATTAGACTGAATATAAAGGTGCAAATTGGAATGAAGCATGATATTGTAAAGATTAGTCTGTTATCGCCTATCTATCTCAACTATTTACCTATACAATTCTGAATGACTTTCATTTTTTTTGCTTACTTTTGTAGTTGTAATAGTACGATATATAGATAGATATTAAAATGCATCTTTTTTGCATAACCAATCAATCTGTTTTTCGTAACTCAAAATAGAGTATAGAAATTATTATGGCTAAACCTTTTATAAAATGGGCTGGTGGTAAAACACAATTGCTAACGCAATTTGAACGCATCCTCCCTAACGACCTTTACGAAGCAAACCCTTTTACATATATAGAGCCTTTTGTGGGTGGGGGAGCGCTATTGTTTTATATGTTACAAAAATTCCCCAATATAGGTCGTGCAATTATCAATGATGTGAATCCTAATCTTACCACTGCCTATCGAGTGGTAAGGGATATGCCTGAGCTTCTTATTGCAGAATTGAAAAGGCTTCAATTAGAGTTTCATCAACTCAATAGTGAAGAAGCAAAAAAGGATTATTTTCTAAATATCAGAAATTCCTATAATGTGGAACAACATGATGATGTTATAAAAACAGCCCTATTTATTTTCTTAAACCGTACTTGTTTCAATGGTTTGCATCGTTTAAATTCTAAAGGGCATTTCAATGTACCTTTTGGGAAGTATACTAAACCAACCATTTGTGATGAAGCTTTAATTATGGAAGATAGTTCTGTGTTGCAGAATGTTGAAATTCTCTGTGGTGACTACTCTCAAATAGAACGATTTGCCGATGACAATACTTTTGTTTATTTCGATCCGCCTTATCGTCCACTTAGTGTGACTTCAAGTTTCACATCTTATTCAAAAGAGAGTTTTAATGATGCCGAACAAATACGCCTGGCTCAATTCTTTGCTCGATTAACAAGGTTAGGTTGTAGGATGATGCTTAGCAATTCTGATTGTAGTTCACATAATCCAAGTGACACATTCTTTGAAGAATTGTATGGCAATTATATAATTGAAAGGGTTTATGCTTCTCGTAGCGTTAATGCAAATGCATCAAAGAGAGGTAAGTTGACAGAAATTTTAGTCAGAAATTATGAATCTGCTGGAATACAGCCTGAGGATGAATTTCAGTTTGCTATTTAAACAATTAATATCTTATGCTATGGAATTTTTAAATCAAAAATCTAAAGACTTAGTGAATGTTTTCACCACCAATCTGTTGTCGACTAATAGAAGCTTCAATTATTATGTTAACTGGGCTAATGTAGATGGTTATAAAGGATTTTTGGTTGAGTCCATGCTATGGATGTCTTGATAGGATGTAAGGATGAAAGTTTCAAATCCCAATTTTTCACCCTTATTTCTAAACTTCCCAACGTAAGATTGCTATTTCCGTTTTTATTTGGATTGGCTAAAAGTGAAAGGGAACAGCTCTATAGAGGTAAAAACAAGCTGAAAATCATTCAACATGAATTGGACAGCCCAGATTATCTGGTTTATAGTTTCTCTAAAACAATCGATCTGTTTGATGAAAACAGTATCGAGATGTACTATGATTTTTTTGTTAAAATGGGATTGAAAAACCTCTATCAAAATATAATAGAAAAAAGCACGTTGGACTATATTGCAGGAGTTTTTGTTGGGATGGATTCTAATGGTCGCAAGAACAGGGGTGGAGAAGCATTTGAACTGGCTTGCCAACCATTATTTGAGAATATCTGCTGCAACTGCAAATACCCATTGAAACTTTTGGTACAAAAGCAATTTAAAGGATTAAGCAAATACGGATTTGATATTTCTAAGGATATTGCTAACCGGAAAGCCGACTTTATAGTGGTGGATGTTGAGAAGAAAAAAGCCATTAATTTTGAAGTTAATTTCTACAATGGGTCAGGCTCTAAACCTGAAGAAATTATTGATTCATATATTACTCGCCAAGGTAATTTAAAATCCTCAGGGATAGGTTTTGCCCTTGTGACTGACGGTAAATGCTGGTCGACAGCTTCTAATCAGCTATTGAAGGGATTCAGGCATTTAGACTATCTTCTCAACTTCTATATGCTCAAACACGGTATGTTGGAGGAAATATTAGACAACGTGTTTGGTGAAGATAATGATTGAATCTTATTTTAAATCTCCCAACCGTGACTTTACCCTTCTTCACGGTGATAGTTGCAAGTTGCTCCGCGAATTTGATTTCAAGTTTAATTGTATATTTGCCGATCCGCCATATTTCCTTTCCAATGGCGGTATCAGTGTGCAAAACGGTCAGATTGTCTGCGTAGATAAAGGCGAATGGGACAAGGGTATGACTCCACAGAAAGTGATGGAGTTTAATATGGAATGGATCGGACTTTGCCGGGAGAATGGGTACTTGACCCATTATGTGGCAGTTCTACAACGGGTATTGCTGCAAATCTATTGGGACGACGCTTTTTGGGCATTGACCAAGAAGAAGAGTTTCTGAAGATCAGTGAATGTCGCCGTGAAGAATTGGATGATATCCAAACTTTTCATAAGTATCGTTCTAAAATAAAAGATATTAGTTATGTTGATTTGCAATGTTCACACATTGCGAATGAGGAAACAGATTGCCAATATTGTGATTTACCGTTTTAGGTATTGAAATTTACTCTTATCCTCCTTTTTTCACATAATCTTTCGGCAATATCCCGAATTGTTTCTGGAAGTAACAGACTTCATCCATCTTATCCTCTCTTTCGCGCAAAAGTTCTCCGGCGGATGATGTCCCGTTTGAAAATAAACACTACCTTTGTCTCCTGTAAAAAAACAAGTATGTATCTGACAAGTATGAGCCAGGAGGAACTGTATGCCGAAGCGCATAAAGACCTCATTGCAATATCAACCCCAATGAACATGTTTATAGACAAAGTTCGTAAGAAAGCAGCGATGACGAGTCCATTTCCTGTGGCGCCCCAGCGTATGACTATCACCACTACCCGAAGAAATGTATGGACGCTGGAAGGGAGATACAATTCTTATATGCATGCTTTGGCATTTCAAGCTTACGCTCCAGTCATTGGTGCTTCAAGCAATGGCTATATCCAAATAACAGGTTTCAAGTCCTCAAATATAATAATGCATTACACGGCACACTTCATGCAACGATACAAGGAGCGCTACATTGATCATTATCAAATAGACCTCAAAGGAGAAAGTTTGTACAATTACTTTGTGTATAATAATCCGGATGTATTGTATACTCAAAAGAACAATGGCGGTTATTTCATTGTTTCCGACCATGGCATCGCTGTAGCCGAGTTTAGTGACGAACGAAAGCTTATGACCCATATCACTTTTCTGGGAGATGATGAACTGACTCTGAGGAAACAGCTCATCTATGATGAAGAAATCGGAATCTATAAAGGGGTACTTGAACTGAAACGGTTAAAATTGAGAAATCAACAGGATGACATCATCACAATCTGGAATATCGCAAAGAAGCACCATGCAGGTTTTGAAATGGTGAAGCGTTGGTATAAGTGGAATGGAGTGGAAATATCCGAAGATGAGCTTCATCAATGCATTGAGTGCATTGAGAAGTATCATGTACAATCGCTTGACAAACTAGGCAAACTTATGTCACAGATTTAATAGAGGTAGGAAAACTGATTTTCCTACAGTTTTCGGCCTATACTCTACTCGATAATTTATCTTTTGATTCAGATACTCAGTATGTAAGAGGGCAGACTGCTGTTTGCATCCAGATTCAACTTCTGTTTAAGCCTGTATTTCTTCAGTTCAACCGAACGGAGCGCAATGCCCATAATGACAGAAATCTCTTTCGTAGATAAGTTAGCCCTTAACAGACAGCAAAATTTCAGTTCGGAAGCCGAGAGAGAAGGCTGTGTCGGTATTTGTTTTCCATAGATAGGTTGCCGGTTCGAGGATAATTGATGATATTCCGTTGTCAAGCGAGGGCCAAAGGAAGTTCTTGTCGGCGAAACACAAGCCATGAATATTGAGGTCTTGCAGTTGCGAAGAATGATAATGCGTCTGTTGTCTGTTTTTCAGGTCAATCAGGAACAAGCCGCCACACTTCTGCGTAAACAGTTTGTCACCTGCCGGATAGAGAGAAACACAACAGTCGTTTTTCACCAGATAACCCATATCCTTGCCGTCATACCAGATAATATTGCCGAAAGAATGGAAATACACCTTGCCTTCCGTTTCGGCTATACTCCAAAAAGTCTCCCCTTTGATTCCAAGCTTGTTTACCAGGAACAGAAGAGATGTATAGTTGATTTTTCCGTTCGCATCATATTGCCAGTAGCCGATGTTGTTGTCGCCTGCTGTGTAAATCCGGTTCCCGATACAGCAGACCGCACGTACGGTACTTCGCTCGCCCGGTTCGAGAAGTGCCCAGTCATTGCCGTTATATCTCAGTAGTCCGTTGTTATTGCTGCTGTAAAGAACCTGTCCGGGAGAAACCGTAATGCCCCAGTTCTGAATCCCGCCTTTGTAGTTTTTATAATTATAGTTGGTGATTTGCACAGGTGTCTGTGCTGTGCCCGGCGAGAGACAGGCAAAAGAGGGTATAATCGTAAAATGTAATCATAATATGAAATGTAAAATACGTTGTTGGCGGATAGAGGATGCAGAAGATATTGCAGAGACACTGAATAATAAGAATATACTGGATAACCTGCGGGATGGTATCCCCTTTCCATATACAGTGCATGATGCAAGGGAGTTTATACAGGCAATGAATGCCGCCGATTCGGAAAGTACGTTCTCATTTGCAATAACTGTCGATGATAAGGCAATAGGTAGCATAAGTGCCTTCCGCCAAAGCAACATACATTCGAGAACTGCCGAAGTGGGATATTACATTGCAGAGCCTTATTGGGGTCAAGGTATCGGTACAAGTGCTGTGAAACAGCTATGCGAATATGTTTTTCAAAATACGGATATAATCCGGCTTTTTGCCGAACCCTTTGCACATAATGCCGCTTCTTGCCGCATCCTTGAGAAGTGTGGTTTTGAGTTAGAGGGGACATTGAGGAAGAATGCGGTAAAAAATGGTGTTGTGGTGGATATGAAGATGTATTCAATTCTGAAAGAATGAATCTCGGATTCATCATTTACAAGATATATGTCGGATTATTAAGATGTATACTAATGCACAATTACATTTATTCATCAGGTAGTATTAATGATTTCTTCTATATAAACTAATGGCTTCTTTCTGTCTGTTAACCGATTCTTCCGCATATATTAATCAAATGCACTTGAGCAACTGTGTTGTTGCACTTGTGTATCCGGATGGTTGCCCAAGTCCGTCATGGAAGTTGCTCAAGTGTAAGCAGATACTGCTTTGGAAGGAATGTTTTTGGGGGAAGAAAGACCAAAAAGCGGATGTAATGCATTAATAAATAGAATGTTACAAAGAAAATGCAGTTTTCTCGCAGAAAAAAGCAAAAACATCCTATTGTTTTTTGTGAACTTCTCTTAAAAGAAAGCCTTTTTAGGGGTTAAGTAACTGATTATTAGTTCTGCAACATTTTTGTTTTTCCCCGTATAATACTTAAAATAAGAACAAAAATGTCACAGATAATTTCAACGTTACGGTTGCTCGATGGTAGTAACGGGAAGATTGGTACAATCGGCGATGACGGCGGCGTCTATTCCTTTCTGTTTGAGTTTATGTGCTATCTCTAACGTGCGGTTATGTTCTTCGAGGAACTGGAATACGAGGTGGGACAGATAATCCAGTGCTTTGTACAGGCGTTCCCGACCCTCTTTCTTCCATTTTCGGTTCGTATTTCCTTCTGGCAAACAAAGGTATGAAAAAATATGCAAAGAGCTTATATCATGTTAGAAAACACAATTTTAGGAAATAACAGAAATAAATGCTTTGTTCTTTTGTATGTAATACGATAAAGTTGTATTTTTATAGCCTATAATAATGCAAGATATTTATTTGATATAATATAGTATTGATATACAGATTGTTATATTGTTGTTTTATAAACATGTATAGTATTAAACTTATATACACACAATATGAAGATACACATGCAAACAAAGAACCCGTTCGGATTTATTCTGTTTTCCTTTGGAAAATCCACCATCCGCTGCTTTCGAATATAAAGAAATGATATCCATTAAATTAAATCAACTTAAAAACTTTCAAGTATGACAACCAAAAGAACATTTCAATCATTAGTAGCCATCTTTTCATTGGCATTAATTCTTGTATCCTGTGGACTGGCAAAGAGCAGCGCTCCCCGACCCACCGATACGGTAGGCACAAATCCCGACGAACTAAAAGCAAAATTGGTAGAGATAATGGAGAATGCAGGCGGAACGCTGGAAACGGCGGAGTTTGCCAGTATCACTTCCAGTTGCAGCTATTCAGGTAAAATGAGTTATTCTGTTTACTTGGAAATTGTGAAACCACAGAATAAAAATAAATTAGCCGAGGCTACGTGGTATAGCTCGGAATCGTCTCCCAACGATTTTAGTGTAACGGATATAGTACTGTCAGATTCAAAAAACAATGTGATTAAAGAGTATGACCAATTCAAAGATATACTCTTTACTTATGCCGACATTGAACACTACATCACCCATTCACCTGTTTGCTTTAAAGAAGCACTGGAAGCATCCGGATATGGTACGGACGGTTACATTGAACGTATTGACATTTCCCGGGAGCAACACAATAACAATAAACTAAGAGCAAATATCAAGGTGACGAACAAGAGCAGTAGGACGTTAAACAAATACTATCAGATTCAGGAAGACGGAATGCACATTATTAAGAAATAATGCAAAGCAACGGCAACCGGCCTGTAGGGTGTGTCATGGGCACACCCTACTACACATAAGGAAGATTGTAAAGGGATTATTGTGACATAATTATATAAGAACCATTGAAATGTATGCTCGTCTATATGGCAGAGACAACTAGAAGATTCCTCTTTGGTTGTTCGGTTTCCTATATTAAAATTCTCATCCTTTCTTCACATAGTCTTTCGGCAATATCCCGAATTGCTTCTGGAAGCAGCGTGCGAAGTATGAAGGATTATTAAATCCTACGATGTAGCAGACTTCGTTAATCCGGTACTCCCCTTCCCGCAAAAGTTCTCCCGCAGTTTTGAGCCGAATCAACCGGATATAATCATTGGGCGGCATTCCTGTCAATCCTTTCAATTTGCGCTGTAAGTTGGAACGGCTGATAGCCATCTCTTCCGCCATCTTGTCGATGGTAAATTCTTCATTGGTGAAATTGCGGGTAATGATTTCATTGATCGTGTCCAGCCATTTCACGTCTGTTTTATTCATCAATGTCTGGTCGTATGACATATTCGGTACCGTTGTAAAGTGGTTGAACAGCATGCGCCGGTTTTCCAGCAGATTATTGATGGTGGCTTTCATGTGGCTTAGCGAGAAAGGCTTTTCTATATAAGCGTCCGCGCCATAGTCAAGACCGGCAATTTTTGAATCTATGCTGTCGAGTGCCGAAAGCAGGATAAACGGGATATGGCAAAGCATATTGTCAGAACGGATGGACTTTAACAATTCGAATCCGTCCATGTGAGGCATGACGATGTCGCTGATAATAAGATCTACTGTCGTTGTCTCCAGACATTCCAACGCTTCCTTTCCATTGGCGGCTGTATGGATGGTATAGGTATTTCCCAGATTCTTAGCCAGAAACTCCAGCATATCCGTCGTGTCTTCCACTACCAGAAGAGAGTAACCGGCGGGGTCGCTTTCTTCTTCCAGAGCGGGAACTTTGTCGGGCATGGAAGTGATGGAAGGGCTGACAGAGATGCTTTTCTCCAAATACGGAATTTCCACGCATACCTCGCATCCTTCCGTATAGCCGGGATTGATATAAACCTTCCCTTTATGCTTCTCCACCAACAATTTGACGAGACTTAATCCGATTCCTACTCCCGAACCGTTGTTTCCTGTGTTTCCCACCTGATAAAACGGTTCGAAAACCTTGCTGCACTCCTCTTGTGGAATACCCGGGCCGTCGTCACGTACACACAGGGAAAGCGTACGCCCTTCAGCAGACAGATGTTCGTCCAAAATCACCATAATGCGGGTGCGGGCATATTTCATGGCATTCGTCAGCAGGTTGCTGATAATTTTAGTCAGCGCTTCCTGGTCTACATTATATTGCAGATGTTCTTTCGGCAGAGAGACACTGAAGGAGATTCCGGTCAGGGAGATGGCACGGAAACGGTCGATGATGTCCTCTGCCATCCGGTTGATATCCACTTCATTGAATGAAAGCGTATAACCTTCCTTGTCCACTTTGCGGAAGTCGAGCAATTGTTTGATAAGCTCCATCAGCCGGTTGGTATTCTTTTGTATCACAGACAGGTTGCTTTCCACTTCACTGTTCCATTCATGTGTTTCCAAAATCGCTTCCAGCGGAGCTTTGATAAGACTTACCGGAGTCTTGATTTCATGCGCCACTTGAGTGAAGAATGTAATTTTCGACTGGAACAATTCCTGATTCTTGATTTGTTCCATCTCTTTCATCTTTCTTGCTTTCACAACCTGCTGTTTACGCAAATAAAGCCGTATCAGGAAATATGCGAGACCACACGCTATTAGTAAATAGAAAATCTTGGCATAAATGGTCTTCCAGGGTGGAGGAAGTATTTCAATATGCAGGCAACAGTCGTCATTGCTCCAATATTCATCGTTGTTACTCGCTTTCACACGGAAAGTATATTCACCCGGGGGCAGGTTGAGGAAAGATACGTTATGTTTATCCGTATATATCCATTCTTTGTGAATACCGTCCAGTTTGTAGGCATATAAATTCTTGCTGGGAGCCACATAACTAAGACTTTCGAATGCGATGTCGAACGATACCACCTGATAAGGAATCGTTACTTGTCCGCTAAGAGCAGGTATACGCTTGCTAAGGCTTACTTTGTCGTCGGGGCTGTGCATATATACCGCTGAGATAGACGCCGTAGGCCTTACCTTATTAATAGATAATTTGAACGGATAGAAACTATTGAACCCGTTCACTCCACCGAAATAGAATTTCCCGTCACTGGCTTGCAGGGAAGAACGGAAATTGAACTGGTTGCTTTGCAATCCATCTTCGATGGTATAGAGCTGTGCCCGTTTGTTTTGAGGCTCATACCGGATCAGTCCCCTGTTGGAAGAAAGCCAGTAGTTACCCGATTGATCGTCCAGTATGCCATAGATGATATTGTTCGGCAGATTCTCTTTGGTGGAGAAGTTTTCAAAACGGTCTTCCTGATAGTGATAACGGCAGATGCCACCGCCTTCGGTACAGAACCATAGATGTTGCTTATGATCGATATACACACGGATTACCCAGTTGCTGCAAGGAGAATCAGGGTTCTCCGGGTCGTTGCGATAGTTATGCAATTTGCCGGTTTGGCGGTTGTAACGCCAGATACCGTCCCTTTTGCTTGCCAGCCACAAGTCCCCATGTTGGTCTTCAACCATGTCGTAGATAAAGATATGGCTTAAAGGTTCCAATGTCCGGAAAGAGTCACTTTCCAGATCATACCGGCAGAATCCGGAAAGCGTACCTAGAAAGATGCTGCCATCTTTCGTTTGATAAATGGAGTAGATATGGTCGTTAGGAATTGAATGTGGGTTTGCGCGGTTATGGCGATAGTTTTTCATTTTTCCCGTTTGAGTATCCAGGATATATAATCCCCGTGAGAAACTGCCAATCCACAATTTTCCTTCATTGTAGAGCGGTGCATGGATATTGTGATAACCGATAGTAGGGTTACTGCTTCTCAACAGATGATTCTTAAACTTCTTCGTGCGGGGATCAAAGAGATTCAGTCCCCCGTCTTCGGTAGCAATCCAGATGTTACCGTCAGGAGCTTCGCAGAATTGGCTGATTACATTTCCCGAAAGAGAATTTTCCGTACCATTGGGATAATACCACTCGATATCCTTATGCTTGGGAGACAGGTAACTCACTCCACTGAAATAAGTCCCGATCCAGATTCCCCCTTCCCTATCCTGATAACAGGCATAGATACTCTCCTTGCTTTGTCCGTCGTCAGTAGGCAGACATTCTCCTGTCGTGGTGTTGAATGTATAAAGTCCGTCGTCGGAGCCGAGATAGAAAGAGTTGGCCGTCCGTTGAAACAAGGTGCGGATGCGCGGAATGGTAAGTGTGTCCCCTTCTCCGAAGTAATAGCGGAATTGCCCTGTCTCTTTATTGAAACGTGCCAGTCCCCCGTACCATGTACCTGCCCATAATACTCCCTGCGAACTTTCCATCAAAGAGATAATCTCGTTGCAGGCAGGACGTCCGAAAGAAGTGCCCTCGGATATATATCCTGTGAAGTTGTCCGTACGTTGGTTGTATTTCGCCAGCCCATTCCGGGTACCTATCCAGATAGTCCCGAACGAGTCGGTATAAATCACCCACACGTGATTGTCCGGCAATGAATGAGGATCGGAAAGAGAATGCAGATATTGCCTCAACGTACCTTTCTTCTCGTTGTAGACAAACAGTCCGTTGGTTGTTCCGATCCATAACTGCCCGTCATTGTCGTATGCCATTCCGAATACGCTGTTGACTGACGCTCCGTCTTCCGTCTGTTTATCGAATACGGCGAACTTTTCTTCGTGTGAATCAAATAGATACAGCTTCTCCGTACTTGCCACCCAAATATGATTGTTATCCTGATGGCGGCAGATTGTTACTATGTTCATATAGCTGTTTCCACCGTTTTCCGAAGAATGTCCGTAGTTGGTAAATTCAATGCCGTTGAAACGATTCAGCCCGTCCTGCGTTGCAAACCACATATATCCGATGCTATCCTGAAGGATGCTCCGGACACAGTTGCCCGATAACCCCGATCGAACGTCATATTTCTTGTAGATATTGGCGAAGGCCAGAGAAACCGATGCCAGCAGTATACATATAGATAAGATGGATCGTTTCATAATTTCCTTTATTTCACGTCGTCCCACGTATCCGTGCGGAACGGGAAAGCACTCAATCCGAAAGTATTCCGCAGCGTGATATTTCCCACATAATTACGGAAAGCATAGCGCACGGCAACCGGTTGGGTTACCTCTTCACTCCACACTTCTACTGTGTTGGTACGTCCTACAATCTTTGCTTTCGCCGGATAGAACTTCTTGTCCGCTCCCGCAATCTCGAATCCTTCCAGTTCGGAAAAAGTAGGAAACAACCCCGCAGGTGCATTATCAAATGTCACTATAGCCTTTTTGTCCGCATAGTCCACTTTGGTCATCGTCGGGCCGTTGGGCGGCAACCGGCGGACACCGTATGTTTTAGTCAGTGCAAGCGTAGCCAACCGAAGCCCTACTACATCCTTCTGTGGCGGATGGATGCAGAATTCATCACCGATATCCGTAGTGGGTATCATGCCCGAATTGGGAATCGTTTTCAGTGCTTCCATCTGTGCTTCACGCAACAGGGCGGCACCCGTATTCCGGCTGTTTTCATATTGGTAAGGAGCAATCTGTACATAATAGAAAGGCATATCGGGTGCTTCCCATATATTTCTCCATAGTTGTACCATGGCACTCATCATCGGAGCATAAAATTGGTAATTGGATATGTTCGATTCTCCCTGATACCAAAGGAAACCGCGTGCTGTGAAGTTCTTAACAGGCCATAACATCGAGTTGTACAGACATTCCAAACGCTGGTGCACCCCTCTTTTAGGATTTTTGGCAGCTTCAATGTTCATACCTTCCACGGTTTTCAATGTCGGTTCATCCATCCATGCTTCGATCGCCGAACCTCCCCAATTGTTGATAACCAGTCCTACCGGAAGATGGAGACTTTCAGTCAGTTGGCGGGCAAAGAAATAGGCGGCGGCACTGCAATCAATGGTCGTTTCGGGTGACGATACTTCCCATTTTCTTTTCTCGAAATCCGTACGGCGTTCTGTTTCGTTGGTTCTCGGTACGGTAATAAAACGGATACGGTCGCGATAATTTCCCGAGTTCAGCAGCGTTTCAAGTGAGTGGTCAATGGGTTGTGCCGCATTTCCCATCATACGCATTTCCATGTTCGACTGTCCGGAGCAGATCCACACCTCCCCTATCAGTATATCCGAGAGAGTGACCGGAGTGCCGTCACTGATCGTAATAGAATAAGGAGTATATCCTCCTTCGGGAGTGTCTACTTTCACCAACCAGCTCCCGTCTTTATCTGTAGACGCTTGATAAGTCCGATTGTTCCACGAAGTGGTGACGGTTACTTTTTTGCCGTCCGCCCAACCCCATAACTTAACGGAGCTGTTCTGTTGGAGTACCATGTGGTCTCCCATCATTGCAGGAAGTTTTACTTTGCCTTGTGCAATCGGCAGGAATAAAAGTGATAAAATAAGAAGTAGAAAATGTTTTTTCATACTGTTTTTATTAGATATTCGACGAATAGTTATTAGGTATCAGGCAAAAATACAACCTATTTTTAAATATGGAATAAAACTAGCTAGTCATTTTCTGATAAAAGCTGGTCGAAATCTTAAAAGCTTGATTTTCCTTTTCATTCTCCGCCGAATTTTCTTAATTAGTGGCATCAATCGCCTAAACAGTATTATTAGGTTGGCTAAATATCCCATTTCTTTGCATTGTGAGTATTTAACAACCTAATTGTTTCATTAAATCTAATAAAATGAAAAAGAAGCATTGTCTATTATTTTTATTGGCTTCGCTCTTTTTACTGACAGATGTGGTGTGGGCACAAACATCTGCTACAGTAAGTGGAGTAGTGATCGATGAGAATGGAGAAACCCTGCCGGGTGTTTCCGTCGTCGAAGTAGGTACAACGAACGGTGTCCTGACAGACCTGAACGGACACTACACCTTAAAAACAACTTCTGCCAAACCTTCCGTTTCTTTCAGTTACATTGGTTATCAGACCACCACGCTTCCCCTGAACGGACGTACGAAACTCGATGTACAGATGAAAGTGGAAACGAAAGTACTGGATGAAGTAGTGGTAGTGGGCTACGGTGTACAGAAGAAAGTGAACCTGACCGGTTCTGTGACTTCCATCAACTTTGCCGACCAGACGGAAGGACGACCCATCATGAGTGTTTCTTCCGCCCTTTCGGGACTCGCCGCCGGTATGAACGTCACACAAGCTTCGGGACAACCCGGCTCGGACGGTGCCACCATCCGCGTGCGTGGTAACGGTACGTTCAATACCAACTCCCCATTGGTCCTGGTGGACGGTATCGAATGGAGCATGGACAATGTGAACCCCAACGACATCGAAAGCATCTCCGTACTGAAAGACGCTGCCTCCACAGCTATTTATGGTACGCGCGCCGCCAACGGAGTCATCCTTATCACCACCAAAAACGGGAAAGGCAAACCGCAAATCTCCTATTCTTATTCGGGAGTCGTGCAGATGCCCTACAATAACCTCTCTTTCGTAAACGACTATGCCCGTTATATGGGACTGGTGAACGAGGCTTGCGACAATGTGAATACCAAAGGTATCTTCTCGCAGGAAAGCATCGACCGCTGGAGGGCTGCTTCTGCCGATCCGAACGGGTTGAACGAGTACGGAGTACCCAATTACGTAGCTTATCCCAACACCGATTGGTTCGACGAAGTATTCGACACCGGATATTCGCAAGAGCACAACCTGTCTGTCTCCGGCAGCTCGGAGAAAGTGAAATACATGCTTTCCTTGGGCTATCTCGACAATCAGGGAGTCATGAACCGCTGGAATCTCGACTCAAGTACGCAGAAAATCAATTTCCGTACCAACCTGGAAGCTAAGATAGTGAAATGGATGACCGTCGGCACCCGTCTTTACGGGCAAAAGCAGGATTATGGAATGGCTAATATCAGCAACGGATTCAAGTATCTCTATCAGACCACTCCGGGTGTATATCCCGGCGAGCCGAACTATTGGGGACGTGCCGCACTGGCCAGTGAAGAATCTTCCAATGCCAATAATATCTTCGGTCAGATGGCGGGAGCCACCGGTTTCAATACCGTATGGCGTCTCAACGCTTCGGTCTATGGAATTATCACTCCCTATAAAGGGCTCAACATTGAAGGTACCTTCAACTATTCGCCGACATTCACCGACAAGTCTTCTTACAGTCGCCAGAATGGTTATTGGGACTACGTCACCGACCAGCGTGTCAGTGAAAGCGCGTTGGAGAACGCTTCCATCACCAATACGAGCGCACGCACCTGGCGTCAGAGTGCTGAAATACTGGTACGCTACAATACGACCATCAAGAAAGACCACGATCTGGGCGCACTGCTCGGATATTCCGCACAGGAATATTACAGCAAGAGCTTTGCCGTTTCCCGTAAAGGCGCTACGGACTGGACGCTGAACGAACTAAGCACTTATGAGACGCTCGTCAGCTCTTCCAGCTCATCACCTGCCAAATGGGGACTGCTCTCTTACTTCGGCCGTGTCAACTACGGATATAAAGGACGTTATCTCTTCGAAGCCAACCTTCGTGCCGATGCCTCCTCCCGTTTCGGTGTGAACCAGCGTTGGGGATATTTCCCTTCGTTCTCCGGTGGATGGCGTATCTCGGAAGAATCGTTCATGCAAGGAGCATCGGACTATCTCTCCAACCTGAAACTGCGTGTTTCCTGGGGAAAGACAGGTAACAACTCTACGGGCAACTACGACTGGCAGGCAAACTACGCCACAGGCAATGTTGTAATCGATGGTGAAGGAACCAAAGGACTGGTACGCAAGAAACTAAGCAACGACAAACTGCATTGGGAAAGTACTGCCACCACCGACATCGGACTTGATTTCGGCTTCTTCAACAACCGCCTGACGGGTGAAATAGACTATTATAATAAGTATACTTCGGACATTCTCTACCATCCCGAACTCTATCTTTCGATGGGTGTCATAGGCTCTGCTCCCGAGAATCTGGGTGAAGTGCGCAACCGTGGTGTTGAATTTACCCTCAACTGGAACGACCGCATCGGAAAAGATTTCGAATACCGGGTGGGTATGAATTTCTCTTTCAACGCCAACAAAGTAATGAAGTTCAAAGGCGAACTCCAGAAATACTGGACGTATGATGCGCAGGGAAACAAAGTGAGCTATGTCAACAACTTCAGTGATGTCTCCGAATCCGGTTTCGGAGGTTACATCTGCGAAGGCCGCCAACTTGGGGAAACCTATATGTATAAGGTGTACAGAGGTTCCGGCGAAGGCTATACCGGAGGTGCGGTGGATATCCATGCGGGGCCGAAGGACGGAATGATACGTACGAAAGAAGATATGGTATGGGTGCAGGCCATGATTGACTCCGGTTATTCGTTCGGAGGAATGAAGACAGTTGCCAAAGACCAGCTTTGGTATGGTGATATACTCTATGCCGACAGCAACGGTGATATGAACTACGGCGATACCAACGACCGGGATTTCTCCGGACACACCAGTGTCCCCAAATTCAACCTGGGTTTCAACTGTGCCTTCTCTTACAAGAACATTGATTTCTCCATGTTATGGTCGGGAGCTTTCGGGCATTACCTCAACTGGAATACGGATTACTACAACTCGACACTAGTCAGCCACGGATATGGCATTATCGAGCATATCGCCGATAACCATTACTTCTTCGATCCTTCCAACCCGGACGATCCGCGCACCAACCAGTGGGGCAAATATCCCCGCCTGACATACGGTACTACCTATAATAACAGAATCCAGAGCGACTGGAACGAATATAAGGGCGACTACTTCAAGTTGAAGAATATCCAGATCGGCTATACGTTGCCGCAACGGATTTCCAGCAAGTTCTTTGTTAATAAGCTCCGTGCTTTCGTGTCGATGGACAATATCCTGACGATTACTAGTTATCCGGGACTCGATCCGGAGATAGGAACTGCTATCGGTTATCCATTGATGCGTCAGATCTCTTTTGGCGGACAGATTACCTTTTAATGATGTAGAACTAAAAAACAGAATCTGATATGAAAAAGATATTAATGATTTTAACGATGGCGTTGGCGGCTACTTCCTGCATGGATATTCTCGATGTGGCTCCGGAAGACCAGATCGCAAGTGAAAACATGTGGACCACGGAGGAGCTTGCCGACAAGGGAATGGCAGGACTTTACTTCCCGTTCTATGCCACCCAACTCTCCTCCACCCAGCTTCGCCGTGCCGACGGACTGAACCGTCAGGGAATCGAAGCTATGAGCTTTGCAACCGATTATTATTCCAACAACTATCCGGTGGAACTGCTTTCGCTGGCTACCAAGCCTGCCAATGACTTTCAGGTGTGGTATGAATGGAAGTTCTGTTACACCATTATCCATGCGTGTAACGATGCGATTGCCAATCTGCATAAAGCGGGTATGAGTACTGATAAACTGGCACGTTACCAATGCGAAGCCCGTTTCCTCCGTGCCTGGGCGTACAATCGTCTGAATATGCTTTATCAGGGTGTCCCCGTTTATCTGGAACCTATCAATAACGAAGACTGTACCCGTGGCCAATCTTCGGTAGATGAGGTATGGCAAGTGATTCTGGATGATTTGACGTATTGCATCAACAATCCCGACTTCCCCAATAACACGCTGAATGAAAACTACGGCCGTCCTTCTAAAGGTGCCGCTTATGCCCTGCGTGGTATGGTGTATATGTGGAAGAAGCAATACAAGGAAGCAGGCAACGATTTCAAAGAAGTGGAAACGTGTGGTTATGGCTTGTGGACAGGCGAATATGCCGACTTCTTCAAATATGAAAACGAGAAAGACAAAGAAATGATCTTCTCGCTCCAGTTCAGCGAAGAAACCGGTTATTGTGATAACATTCAGCAAATGACCGGTGCCCGCGATACGTATGATGGCTGGACGGAAATAAAACCTTCTGCAGACTTTGTGGACTACTATAAGAACGCCGACGGATCGGACTTCAAATGGTCGGAAGTAGACGGCCTGCAAGACTGGGACTTGCTGACTCCAAAACAGCGTGAAATCTTCTTCTGCCGTGACGGACTGGAATCCATGTCCTCACAAAAGAATGCGCTTATCAAACGGGTAGGCGAAGATATCTATCAGAAATATTACCTGAACAGCGGTAATGAAGCCCGCATCAAAAAGGCGTATGACAGTCGTGACCCGCGTCTGCAACAGACCGTCGTCACTCCTTATGTGCCGGTAGACTGCTACAAGCCTAATTATGCAGGAGATGCCAACCAGATCGGTAAACAACTCCGTTGGCCGTTGAAGGAACAGGGCACGAATGGTGGAGACTTCTGGCTCGATAAACGTACTTCTGCTTTCTACTGCTATCGCAAGTACAATGAGTTTGAGAAAGGACGTTTGATTAGCCGGAGCCGTTGCCATACCGACTGGCCGTTGATTCGCTATACCGATGTACTGTTGCAGTACGCCGAAGCATTGGCGCAGACCGATCAGTTGGGAGAAGCCATCCGCCTGGTGAATAAAGTGCGTACCCGCGCCCACATGCCTGCACTGATAGAGGGCGGAAGCGGCCCGTGCGCAGTGAACGGAAAGGAAGACATGCTCGAAAGGATACGTTATGAACGTCGCGTGGAATTCTGCTTGGAAGGAATCAACTTCTTCGATGAAGTACGTTGGGGAACCTACAAAGAAACCAAATTCCAGGGGAAAGACGTGAATGGCGGCAAGTCCTGGTGGGGCGATATGGTAGAGTATAACTGGTATTACACCGATTATATGTGGCCGTGGACTGCTCCTATCGTTGAAACGCAAAAGAACCCGAACCTGACTAAACGAAGCGGTTGGGCGTATTAATCATAAAGATTTGAATAAGGATGAAGAAAATACTTTTACTATTACTCATTTTTGTATCCGGTTGCACGGGTGTAGTTGCGCAACAGTTTGATTATGGCAAGATAGCGCCTCATCCCCGGTTGTTATTGCCGGCGGAAGGAGAAGAAGCCATCAGGAAAGCCATTGCGGAGTATCCCCCGTTGGCCACTGTTCACCAGCGGATCATGGAACTTTGCGACCGGACACTTACGGAACCACCTGTGGAACGTATCAAGGAGGGCAAACGCCTGCTGGCGATTTCGCGCATCGCATTGAAGCGTATCTATTACCTCTCATACGCTTACCGTATGACGGGAGATAAGAAATATGCTCACCGTGCGGAACAGGAGATGTTGGCCGTCAGTCGTTTCACCGACTGGAACCCCACTCATTTCCTGGATGTGGGTGAGATGGTAATGGCATTGGCTATCGGTTATGACTGGCTGTACGATTCTTTGCAGCCCGACACCCGCCGGGTAGTGCGCGAAGCAATCATCGCGAAAGGCTTCGACGCGGCAAAGAACACCCGTCATGCCTGGTTCTATACAGCTAAGAACAACTGGAATTCCGTATGTAATAGTGGATTGGCGTATGGCGCGCTGGCTCTTTTTGAAGAGATCCCGGAAGTATCGAAAGGCATCATAGAGAAATGCATGGAGACAAATCCGAAAGCGATGGTAGGTTATGGCCCCGACGGAGGTTATCCCGAAGGATTCGGATATTGGGGGTACGGGACAAGTTTTCAGGTAATGCTCATTGCTGCGCTCGAAAGTGCTTTCGGCACAGACAATGGGCTCTCCCAAGCCCCCGGTTTCATGGAGTCTGCCCGTTTCATGCAGTATATGACGGCTCCGGGCGGAGATTGTTTCTGTTTCTCGGACTCTCCGGTAGAGGCGGAGTGCAACATGATGATGTTTTGGTTTGCAGGCAAAGCGAAAGACCTTTCCCTGTTGTGGATCGAACGTCAGTATCTCGACCGGCCGGATATGCCGTTTGCCGAAGACCGTTTACTGCCCAGCCTGATGGTGTTCTGTTCGCAGCTCGATTTGAAGCATATCGGCAAGCCGAAGAAAAACTTTTGGTTCAGTCGAGGAGATACGCCTGTGTTTATCTACCGTGGCGGATGGGACAGCAAGGAAGATACCTATCTGGGAGTGAAAGGCGGTTCGCCTTCTACCTCTCATGCCCACATGGATGCCGGTTCGTTTATCTTTGAGAGAGACGGAGTGCGTTGGGCGATGGACTTGGGTATGCAGAGTTACATCACGCTCGAAAGTAAGGGAGTAGACCTGTGGAATATGTCGCAGAACGGACAACGCTGGGAAGTATTCCGACTAAGCAATATCGCTCACAACACCCTGACGATTAACGGCGAACGCCATTTGGTAAAGAGTAATGCTCCGATCACCCGTACTTTCGAGTCGAAGAAACAGAAAGGGGCGGAAGTAGACCTGTCGAGTGTGTTTGCCAACAGCGTGAAGAAAGTCGTCCGCACCGTGATATTGGATCAGAAAGACCATCTGGAAGTAACCGACCGGTTGGAGACGGGGGACAAGGAAGCTGCCGTATCCTGGATAATGGTCACTCCGGCGGAAGCCAAAATAACGGGCAAGAACCGGATGGAATTAACCAAAGACGGACAACGGATGCTATTGACGGTAGATGCCGATACGGAAGTAGAAATGAAAACCTGGTCGAACGTGCCCCCGCATGAATATGATTTCCGCAATCCGGGAACCATCCGCGTGGGTTTTGAGACGGTGATTCCTACCAATCGTGCTTCGCAACTGAAAGTACGACTTATTCCTTTGAAGTAGTAATACAAATAAATTCATTGAACCATGAAAACGATTCTTTTTAAAACAATCATCATAGCTTTCTTTGTAGGAACAGCCGTTAGTTGTTCCGATGAAGATGAGAACAGATTCCGTCCGGGATCTACCCATGAGAAACCGAATCCCACGGAGCCGGAGGGCGGACTGGATTATTCCAAACTGACCGCGGACAATCATCCCCGCCTGTTGATGAACGCCGAGGCCTTCACTGCGTTGAAAGCCAAAGTGGATGCCAATTCGAGTGCCAATCTGACCTTGCTCCATAATACCATTATGGGAGTGTGCAACAGCAAAGGGATGAACGCCACGGCACTGACTTATAAATTGGATGCCAGCAACAAACGTATCCTCGATGTGTCTCGCGATGCGTTACTGCGTATTTTCACCTGCGCTTATGCCTACCGGATGACCGGCGATGCCAAATACCTGACTAAAGCGGAAACGGATATCAACGCTGTCTGCAACTTTCCCGACTGGAACTCAAAACGCCACTTTCTCGATGTAGGCGAAATGGCTACGGCTGTTGCGTTCGGCTACGACTGGCTCTACAACGAACTAAGCGCAGCCACCCGTACAAAAGCGGCCAACGCATTGTTGAAGTTTGCCTTCCAACAAGCGCAGAACAAGAACTGGAACCTCAACTTCTATGAAGCCACCAACAACTGGAACCAGGTTTGCAATGGCGGACTGGTCTGTGCGGCACTGGCTTCCTATGAAAACAATCCTTCCGAAGCAAAGGACATGATTGGAAAGGCGTTGGAATCCAACAAACCTGCATTGGAAGTGATGTATTCTCCTGACGGCAACTATCCGGAGGGCAGCGGTTACTGGTGTTACGGCACGCTCTATCAGGTATTGATGCTTGCCGCCCTCAACAGTACGCTCGGTACGGATAACGGGCTTTCCGATACACCGGGATTCTCCAAGACGGCAGAATATATGCTGTATATGACAGGCTTGAACAGCAAGTTCTTTAATTATTCTGACTGTGCTCCCTCCTCTACCGCGGCATTGGCTTCGTGGTGGTTTGCCGATAAATACAGTAATCCATCCTTATTATATAATGAACTGAAAATGCTGAAGAACGGTGAATACGCTTCTTGTGCCGAAAACCGCCTGTTGCCGATGATTATGGCGTTTGCCAATAATCTGAATCTGGACGCAATCTCCGCTCCTTCCAATAAACTATGGAGTGGAAAAGGGGAAACGCCCGTGGTGATGGTACATACCGACTGGACGTACACCGATACGGATAAATACCTCGGAATCAAAGGTGGCAAGGCAGGTTCGAGCCACGGACACATGGATGCCGGTTCGTTTGTGTACGACGCGTATGGAGTGCGCTGGTCAATGGATTTCGGTCTGCAAAGTTATACAACGCTCGAGTCGAAATTGGCAGCTTTGGGTGGTAATCTTTGGGATATGGGACAGAACTCGATGCGTTGGGATGTATTCCGCTTGAATAACTTGAATCATAGCACGATTTCAATTAATGACGCCCGTCACCGGGTAAATGGGGCGGCTACGCTGACTACTACTATCAATACCGCTACGGAATTGGGAGCCATTTTCGATCTGACTGAAGTAGTGTCCGATCAGGCGGCGTCCGCTACCCGTACCGTGAAAATCGTGAACGATAAAGATTTAGTAGTCATGGATGAGATCAAGGCGAGAACAGATAAATCCGCCAAAGTGCGCTGGTGTATGGTAACGCCTGCCGTTCCGACGGTGGAAAGTAACCGCATCGTACTAACGAACGGAAGCAAAGTGATGTATCTCACAGCCAGCGGAAGCGTGAAGCCTACCTACAAGCAATGGAGTACTACCAGCGAGAACTCTTATGACCAGGCTAATCCGGGCACCTATATGGTCGGCTTTGAAGCAACGGTCACCGCCAATCAGACCGCTACATTTACCACAACCCTGTCCCCTAAATAAAAAAGAATGGAACGTATGAGAATCCTATTAATATCTATACTCGGACTTTTGACATTGGCCTCCTGCACGAAGCAGGAGCCGATGGAGGCGTTGATTGACCGTGTATTTACCGTTGCAGAGCAACAATACACGGCTATGGACACCCGCCTGACACAAAAGACACTTCCCCGCACGCTCTCTGCCGACGGTGAGTTTGTTCCCTCGAATATCTATTGGTGGTGCAGCGGCTTCTATCCCGGTTCCCTTTGGTATATCTACGAATATACCCGGAAGGACGCAGTGAAAACACTGGCCGAGAAGAACACGCTGAAACTCGACTCTATACAATACGTGACCAGAGATCATGATGTCGGTTTCCAGTTGAATTGCAGTTATGGCAATGCTTTCCGGCTGACAGGTAATGAGGCTTATAAACAAGTGCTCTATCAGGGCGCCAAATCCTTGTCAACCCGTTTCAATCCTACTGCCGGTGTGATCCGTAGCTGGGACTTTGTACGCAAAGGCTGCGACTGGAAGTTTCCGGTGATTATTGACAATATGATGAACCTTGAACTGCTGTTGTCCATGTCGAAAGCCTACGCCGACGACTCTTTGCAGAACATTGCCTGTACGCATGCCAATACCACTATCCAGCATCACTTCCGGGATGATTATTCCACCTATCATCTGGTGGATTATGAACCTGAAACGGGTGCGGTGCGCGGCAAGCAAACGGTGCAGGGCTTCTCGGACGATTCCTCCTGGAGTCGCGGACAGGCATGGGCCTTGTATAGCTATACGATGATGTTCCGCCTGACGGGGTATCAGAATTATCTGTTGCAAGCAGGGCATATCGCTGATATGCTGCTCCGCCGTCTACCTGCCGACGGTATTCCTTACTGGGATTTCGACGCTCCGGTAGAAGAGCAGACCTATCGGGATGCTTCCGCTGCGGCTATCATGGCCTCCGCCTTTATCGAACTAAGCCGTTATATCCCCGGCACGGAAGCCAAGGAATCTTATCTTGCCATGGCAGAAAAGCAACTCCGTACGCTTGCCTCGAAAGAGTATCTGGCAGAACCGGGTACGAACGAATGTTTCATCCTGAAGCACAGCGTGGGTGCACTTCCTGATAAAAGCGAAGTGGATGTCCCCCTGACGTATGCCGATTATTACTTTTTAGAAGCATTGCTACGGTATAAGAATCTACAAAAATAAAACTAATACAATATGATTATGAAGAACTTACATATAAGCATGGCATTTATCTTCGTATTACTGCTGATAACTGCCTCCTGTTCGGACAAGGATGATTCGGCTCCGCGTGTCATTCCCACTATGAACCTGACAGTTTCGGAGATTGCGGACAATACGGCTCTGATTACTTCCGAGCAGCAAACAGGTACTACGTTCGGAGCGAAAGTCATTGAATTCTATCCGGTGGCCGACATTGGCTTTGATTATAACATTGAAGTGAAGCTAGTGAAATTCGTAGAAGAGAACGGAGAACCCGTATCCCTACCTTATACGCGCAAAATCACCGAAGGATTACGTCCGGGAGTGAATTACATCAGTGCGATCATCGCCTATAATGCCGAAGGACGTGCCGTGTGTTCCGCTTTCCAGACTTGGAAAGCTTCAGGAACGGAAGGAGCATGGAGTGACGGCGGTTCTGCCGGTGATCTGGAAGAGAATAAATGGTAAAAATGGTGTAACTCAAAAGAATGAATGGTATGAAAAATAGATTATTTGCAATAGGTGCAATGATTCTCATGATGACAAGTTGCACGCAGGACGAACTTATTTCGTCCGATAACGGCAAAGAACCGGCAACGGCAGGTTCATGTCTGACGTTGGTTGGACTCTCGTCTCCGCAGACACGTGTTTCTATCGGTGACAAAACAGGGGATGTTTATCCGGTGCTTTGGAGCGAAGGGGATGCCTTGGGTGTTTTCTCCCGTACGGCAGGGACCGACATCAATAATGTGCAGTCTTTATTGAGTGATGAGTCGATCGGGCAGAACTCCGGCGTCTTTACTTCGGACGATGTGAAGATGGCGGAAGAAGGAGCTACGGAACTTCTTATTTACTATCCTTACCGGGCAAGTACGGAACTGGCCGAAAATGGCAACAAGATAACTTCTACCCTGTCTGTTGAGCAGGAACAAAGCCGTCCCGGCGATAGCCATCATATTGGAAAGTATGGTTTTGCGTTTGCCAAGGCTACGGTCAGCAGTCCGGATATGCTTGCTAAATTTACGTTGAACCATGCGATGGCTTATGTGAAGTTCAGCATCTCGTCCCAGGAGCTTTCTACGTACAAGCTCAAGAGTGTTTCTTTATATGACAAGGAGACAAAAACTCCTCTTTCCGGTGTATTCACAGCAGATTTGGATACGGACGAACTGACCTACGGTACGGATGTGAAACCGTATGCCACTGTTTCACTGACTACTCCCGAACTGCTCGCTTCCGCACAGGATATATACCTGACTACATATCCTGCCGATTTAAGCGGCAAAGAAGTGTACATTGTCATCACTCTGGAGAATGACCAGCAGACTGTTACAATTCCTATTCTCAAAGAAGGAAAGCAACTGAAAGCCAATGCTGTCAATACGATTGCTGTCAACAACCTGAAACTTTCGGATAATTCCTGCGAATGGTACGAGCCGGTAGAGACACGTTTGTTGGCAGGAGGATGGGCTTATGGCGAGTCCAACTGTCTGTTGACGAATATTTCTACCAGTGGCGTGAGCAATACGATGAGCGTGAAAGCACGTGGTAACTTTATGGAAGTGGAAGAGCCCAAGTATGCAAAGACTATATTTAATTGTGATTTGAACAATGATCATAAAATGGTATATGTAAATGGATCTGCTACAGATTTCTCTCCTATTGCTAATGATTATACCATTACGGTTAATGCCTATAAAGTGAGTGGAGGATATGATGGTGGTTGTGGACAGGTGGCCATTTATGGAAATGACCAGTCTACTATATTATGGAGTTTTATTGTGTGGATGACTCCCACTCCGGCAGAACATATATATGGAAATACCGGTTATATTGTTCAGGATCGTAATTTGGGTACTTATATGACCGGTGAAGGAGATAACTGGAAGGCAAACGGTGTTTATTTCCAATGGGGACGTCCTACTCCGTTTGGGTGGGGAGCAAAAGGTTATTATTCTATGCCTACCGAAGCTACGAGCGTTCGCTTCTCCATTGAGAATCCTCGCTATTTGCTTTATACTGCAACGGTCGATAATACGAAATCCGACTGGTATTTGGGGGCATGGACAGGTGCACGTACTGACCGGAAAGATGACTTCTGGGGAAATCCGAATGAATCAAACACTTATAATAATCCGTCTGATGGTCATAAATCTATTTATGACCCTTGCCCAAAAGGATATCGTGTTGTATCTCCGGGGGTATTGACAGAGGTAGAGAAGAGTGGAGAATATGTGAAACTGTCAAGTATTGGAGTGATAAGATATTGTTATGACGGTACAAACTATTCCTATTGGCCATTGGCCGGTGCTCGTTGGGGTTCTAATCCTTCGGACCGTACTTCTAACAATTCTACAACTGCGGCTTGTTACTGGTCAAATTCACCCGCAACGAGCTATGGAAACGATAAAGATCAGGGAGGAAGTACAATCTATTACAAGGCAGCGGATAAAACTTGGACTCATACCGCCGGTCGTTCTCATGCATTCTCTGTACGCTGTATGAAAGATACCGAGAATCGTTAGGCTTATGGGTCTGTATGAGGAAATAGAGTTTTCCATCTCTGTTCCATTTTTAAGATTCAGAAGAAAACCGGAATAAGATAAAAGGACCTAATAGAAGAAAAAGTGCATATTCAGTTGCAAGAATATGCGCTTTTTCTTTTTATATTGCATTTATTTCCTTGAAATATGCAATATATGGTGTCACTAAACCATCGGTTTGGTGTAATCAAAGCTTCGGTTTGTTTAAAACAAACGCTCTCTTTGGTATAAACAAACCGTCGGTTCCTTTTAAAGGAAGCGAAACTGGGTTTTGGGAGAGCAGAATTAGAGCTGGTTTGCCTTTCTTTTCTGTTGGTTTGTAAATAGCAATCTGATATGTGTCTGATAATATAGTGGCTTTTTATACTTTTAAAAGGTCTGCTTTACTGCAATTTGTCTAGCAATAATAGACGTTTGGTATCGATTGCAAATTGTGCTGTTTTAAATTGCAGGCGTTTTTTCTGATTCAGAAGAGAGGAGCTCGAATTATGAGGCACAGAATAGATAAATTATGCGTTTCTTCATATTGGCACTTTTTTCTATATGCTAAACGTTTTGAAGATGTGGTTTGTGTTCATATCTTGAATTACTTCCAACTTAAAAAGAAGAATGTACTATTTATATGTAAATTCACCATATATAGTGAATTTACTTGCTTTTGTACTAAAAAGATTTTTCTAACATAAGAATCTATTCTTTTTGTCATTCTTCTTTTCTGCTCCGATAATTGGCCGGTGATGTTCCCAAATGTAAGCGTGCGGGAATTTCGCCGAGTGCGGTGCTCGATGCGGTGGGCAGTTATTGCGTTGCCGCTTCGGTCAGTTACGGGCTCGAACAATATCTGGGTGGCTATTACTCCGTATGGCTTACCTTCGCCAATTTTCTGATTGTCTTTCTCCTGTTGAGGGCGATGTATAAGTGCGGATTATTTTTAAAGGTCTGATGAAATGGTGATTGGTTAAGTAGGCTATATATAGCGTGCGTGTTGGATCTATATGTCCAACACGCAGTTCATATATGCCGTACACGTTGGATCTATATGTCCAATATGTACGGCATATATCTATTGTAAATAGCTGATAAACAGTGCTATTCTATGATGTTTTTCGCCCTTTCCAACGCTACATTGATATTCGGACAAATATTATCTTTACCCAATAGCTCATAAAAACCGGATTTCTCCAGTACTTGGTGTACCTTGTCGTTTACTCCGGAAAGGATGACAGTCGTCTTTTCTTTCTGTGACATTTCACAAAGTACGGTCAAGTTATGAATACCTGTGGAGTCAATAAACGGAACTTTCCGCATACGGATGATACGTACCTTCGGACGGTCACCCAGTTGCGCCATGGTTTCTTCAAACTTGGTAGCGATACCGAAGAAATAAGGGCCGTTGATTTCGTACACCTCTACCCCTTTAGGGACAATGAGATTTTCTTCGTGTACGGCAATGTCTGATTCCTTGTTCGGGTCAATCTCGTCGGTAATCACCGAAATCTCGGTAGTTTCCATTACACGTTTCATAAAGAGCACGCAGGCAATGACTAATCCTACTTCGATGGCAACGGTCAAATCGAAGATAACCGTAAGGAAGAAAGTGATAAGCAGGACGGTGACGTCTGATTTCGGGTTTTTCAATAAAGCCTTGAATACACGCCAGCCACTCATATTATAGGATACAATGACTAGCACCCCGGCAAGACATGCCATCGGGATATATTGTGCCAACGGCATCAGGAAAAGCAGAATCAGAAGCAGTACGATTGCATGGATAATTCCGGCTATCGGCGTCTTGCCACCGTTGTTGATATTCGTCATGGTACGGGCGATGGCTCCGGTAGCGGGAATACCGCCGAACAAGGGAGCTACGATATTTGCCGCGCCTTGTGCAATAAGTTCCGTGTTGGAGTCGTGACGGTCGCCAATCACACCATCGGCTACGGTAGCGGACAGTAATGATTCGATAGCGCCCAACACGGCAATAGTGATAGCCACCGGAAACAATTCCCTGATAGCTTCCCAGTCCAAAGCAGGCACGACAGCATCGGGCAGTTCGGATTTAATCGTAAAACGGTCGCCTATCGTCTGGATGCAGTCGATTCCACCGAAAGTTTTCATCAGATAAACGGCAGCGGTGACAACGACAATCGCTATCAGTGAACCGGGAATTTTCTTTGAAAACTTCGGGGTAATGGCGATGATAATAATGCTGACAATACTTACAATGGTGTTCCACCAGTTGATGGTGTCGAAATGACGGAAATAAATCATCCACTTCCCGACAAAATCTCCCGGAACTTTCTCGTCTCCGAAAGACAAGCCGAAGATATCAGCAATCTGGGTAGTGAAAATGGTGACGGCGATACCGCTGGTAAATCCGACAATAATAGGATAAGGGATGAACTTGATGACTGCCCCGAGTTTGAATACTCCTAATAGTACAAGAAGCACACCTGCCATAAGCGTTGCTACAATCAGTCCGGCTTCGCCATACTGCTGTATGATGCCGTAGATGATGACGATGAACGCTCCGGTCGGCCCGCCGATCTGGACTTTGCTGCCCCCCATCAGGGAGATGATAAATCCGGCAATGATAGCGGTGATAATACCTTTCTCGGGTGATACCCCCGAAGCGATACCGAAAGCGATAGCCAATGGAAGTGCCACGATACCTACGATGATACCGGCCATCAGATCCGCCATAAACGTTTCTTTCGAATAATTCTTTAGACAAGAAACCAGTTTGGGTTTAAATTCAAATAGCTTCATTTTTATAAGTTGTTATACGTGTTATCCGTCTTTTTTGCAAAGTAGAGGTTGCAAAATTATATAAAATAATCGAAATAAGTATGTTATCCAGCATATTATTTGTCTGTTGATAGATTTCATCAATGATCCGATAGTTTTTATTCATAAAGAAAAGGTGGTTTATTGTGAACAATTCGCTTATATTTGCGTTGTAAATAGTACGACAAGTTACGTTTGGTATCACCAATTTTAAAAATATATATAGATTATGGCTAAGAGCATTAAAGGAACTCAGACAGAGAAGAATCTGCTGACTTCATTCGCAGGAGAATCACAGGCAAGAATGCGTTACACTTATTTCGCAAGTGTGGCTAAAAAAGAAGGTTACGAACAAATTTCCGCCATTTTCACTGAAACGGCCGATCAGGAAAAAGAACATGCAAAACGTATGTTCAAGTTCCTCGAAGGCGGTATGGTAGAAATTACTGCAAGCTATCCCGCTGGTGTAATCGGCACTACACTCGAAAATCTTCGCGCTGCCGCAGCAGGTGAACATGAAGAATGGTCACTGGATTATCCTCATTTCGCAGATGTGGCAGAACAGGAAGGTTTCCCGATGATCGCTGCTATGTACCGCAATATCTCCATCGCTGAAAAAGGCCACGAAGAAAGATATCTGGCTTTCGTGAACAACATCGAAAATATGACTGTATTCGCTAAGGAAGGCGAAGTGGTATGGCAATGCCGTAACTGCGGTTATATTGAAATCGGTAAGGAAGCTCCTGAAGTTTGTCCGGCATGTCTGCATCCGCAAGCATACTTCGAGGTGAAGAAAGAAAACTATTAATCCACGTCCACGGATTAATCAGATAAAGAAAATGCCGCTTGCAATCATTTGCAGGCGGCATTTCCTTTTTTATTTCTTTGCGTGCGGATAATCAATCGTATAATGCAATCCGCGGCTTTCCTTGCGTTCCATTGCCTGACGCATAATCAGATAGCCTACATTGACCATATTACGCAATTCGCAGATTTCTTTGGAAGCGACACTGCGTTTGAACAGGCTTTCAGTCTCTTCGTAGATAATATCCAGTCTGTCCCAGGCACGTTTCAGACGGAGGTCGCTGCGGACAATACCCACATAGCTACTCATAATCTGATTTACTTCCTTCATACTCTGTGTAATAAGTATCATTTCTTCCGGAGAACGAGTCCCTTCGTCATTCCATTCGGGAATATCTTCGTTGTAGGTATATTGTTCAACGGTTTCCAGACAGTGCTTGGCGGCGGCATCGGCATAGACCACTGCTTCAATCAATGAGTTCGAAGCCAGGCGGTTACCACCGTGCAGTCCGGTGCAGGAGCACTCTCCTACTGCGTAAAGGCGTTCGATGGACGACTGTCCGTTCAGGTCTACGAGGATACCGCCACAGAGATAGTGGGCAGCCGGAGCTACCGGGATATATTCTTTGGTGATGTCAATACCCAGACTTAGGCATTTCTCGTAGATATTCGGGAAATGTTTCTTTGTTTCTTCCGGGTCTTTGTGGGTAACGTCCAGATATACATGGTCGTCTCCACGGTTCTTCATCTCATTGTCGATGGCACGTGCTACGATGTCACGCGGAGCGAGTGAAAGACGCGGGTCGTATTTCTGCATGAACTCCTTGCCGTCCATGGTGCGGAGTACGCCGCCGTAACCGCGCATCGCTTCCGTTATCAGGAAAGAAGGGCGGTCGCCCGGATGATACAGTGCGGTAGGGTGGAACTGGACAAACTCCATATCCTTCACCGTACCTTTGGCACGGTAAACCATGGCGATACCGTCTCCTGTAGCCACTAACGGATTGGTAGTCGTCTGATAGACAGCCCCTACTCCGCCGGTGGCCATCAGAGTCACTTTAGCGAGATAGGTATCTACCTTTCCGGTTTTCGGGTCGAGGATATAAGCACCATAACATTTGATGTCCGGTGTCTGACGGGTAACGGTTACCCCCAGATGATGTTGTGTAAGGATTTCAACGGCAAACTGGTTTTCAATCACCGTGATATTGGGATGCCGTTGTACGGCTTTAATCAGGCTGTCCTGGATTTCCGCTCCCGTATTGTCTTTGTGATGAAGGATGCGGAACTCAGAGTGTCCCCCTTCGCGGTGCAGGTCAAATTCGCCTTTCTCATTCTTGTCGAAGTCTACGCCCCACTTAATCAGTTCTTCAATCTGTGCGGGAGCTTCGCGCACTACCTTTTCCACTGCGGCACGGTCACTGATCCAGTCTCCGGCAATCATCGTGTCTTCAATGTGTTTGTCGAAATTGTCTACCAGCAGGTTGGTGACGGACGCCACTCCCCCTTGTGCGAAGTACGTATTGGCCTCTTCCAGCCCGCTTTTACAGATAAGAGCAACTTTACCTTTGTGCGCCACTTTCAGCGCAAAACTCATACCGGCAATTCCGGAGCCGATGACGAGGAAATCGAATTTTCTTACCATAGTTTTGTTATTTCTCACCGCAAAGCTACAAAATAAGTTACTTCGTTGTACTTTTCGTTGTCACTAATTCATAAAATTGCTACCTTGCAGGCAAAAATCTGACAAAATGAATCGAATTTTCCATGCCCGTATTGCCTGGTACCAGTATTTCCTGCTGGTGGTGCTTACCGTGAATGTCGCCGGCGCCCTGTGGTGTAAATATATCTTGCCGGCAGTATTGCTGATACTTATGCTGATTATTGTAATCGAACAGATTATCCATACGGTCTATACGATTACTCCCGATGGAATTCTGGAAATATCCACCGGACGCTTTATCCGTAAGAAAGTAATTCCTGTTTCCGGGATTACTGCTATAAAAAAGTGCCATTCCATGAAGTTCGGCCGCTTCTCGGTGACCGAATATGTGTTGATAGAATACGGAAAAGGTAAATTTGTATCTGTGATGCCTGTCAAAGAACGGGAATTTGTCGGACTGCTCGAAAAGAGAATCAAGGCAATATCCCTCGAAGAGAACAAATAACAACGAAAATACTAACTGATTACATACTATGAAACATCAAGTAATTATTATTGGCGGCGGCCCTGCAGGATATACAGCCGCCGAAGCTGCCGGCAAAGCCGGTTTGAGCGTATTGCTTATCGAGAAAAACAATTTGGGTGGCGTATGCCTGAACGAAGGGTGTATTCCGACAAAGACATTGTTGTATTCGGCAAAGACTTATGATAGCGCCAGACATGCATCGAAATATGCCGTGAATATATCCGAAGTCTCCTTTGACTTATCTAAGATTATAGCCCGCAAAAGTAAAGTAGTGCGCAAACTGGTATTGGGAGTAAAAGCCAAACTGACTTCCAACAATGTCGTGATCGTGTCGGGAGAAGCGCAAATCATAGATAAAAATACAGTCCGCTGCGGTGAAGAAACTTATGAAGGCGAAAACCTGATACTCTGCACCGGTTCGGAAACTTTTATTCCGCCTATTCCGGGAGTAGAAACGGTGAATTACTGGACACACCGGGATGCGTTGGATAATAAGGAACTGCCTGCCTCTCTGGCGATTGTCGGCGGTGGAGTGATAGGGATGGAATTCGCTTCTTTCTTCAATAGTTTGGGAGTGCAGGTGACGGTAATCGAAATGCTGGATGAGATTCTGGGTGGAATGGATAAGGAACTTTCAGCCCAGTTGCGTGCGGATTATGCCAAACGGGGTATTAGATTCCTGCTTGGTACGAAAGTTGTTGGCCTGTCGCAAACGGAAGAGGGAGCTGTCGTCTCTTATGAGAATGCGGAAGGAAGTGCCAGTGTTGTTACGGAGAAGTTGCTGATGAGTGTCGGCCGTCGTCCGGTAACGAAAGGTTTCGGACTCGAAAACCTGAATTTGGAAAGGACAGAGCGTGGCACTATCAAAGTGAACGGGAAAATGCAGACTTCCATCCCCAATGTCTACGTTTGCGGTGACCTGACAGGTTTCTCCCTGCTGGCTCATACAGCCGTCCGCGAAGCGGAAGTTGCCGTACATTCTATTCTCGGAAAGGAAGACGCAATGAGTTATCGTGCCATTCCGGGCGTTGTCTATACCAATCCGGAGATTGCGGGAGTGGGCGAAACGGAAGAGTCGGCCTCAGCAAAAGGTATTGATTATAAGGTAATAAAGCTCCCGATGGCTTATTCCGGCCGTTTTGTGGCGGAGAATGAAGGAGTGAACGGCGTCTGCAAGGTTTTGCTGGACGAACAGGAACGGGTGATTGGTGCACATGTGTTGGGCAATCCGGCTTCGGAGATAATAACCCTCGCGGGAACTGCCATTGAGCTCGGATTGACGGCGACGCAATGGAAGAAGATTGTTTTCCCTCATCCTACGGTGGGTGAGATATTCCGGGAAGCGTTATAGGAACAGGATGACTGAACTGTTGTTTCTGAAAATGGGATTTTTACTAAACGGAGGCGCAGTGAGCGATGGCGCAGTTGTCTGAAACATAATTTTAATTGATTTTTAGATATGGGAAAGGACTGCTTCGAATAATGAGGCAGTCCTTTCAGTTTTATATAAGGAAATGATATTTTCTTATCAAGTAACTTATTCCTTTTTCATTTCAATCCTCTTTCCATCCGCCTGTACGGCATAGAATTTAGTTGTTCCGTCAATAACAACTGTTGAAGGAATTGAGTAAGAAAGGAAGTTGAAGAAATATAGCAGTTCTCCGTTTTCATTATCTTTCCGTATTTCGAATGCTACGGCTTGTGTACCATTATTTACAGTAATATTGTTTCCCGACAGGCTATAAGTCGGAGTGCCTGTAATCTTCACGTTGTCTTTGAATTGTGAATAATGTCCGACATCGCCTACTTGATAACTCTCAATGCCGACATCACCGTTCTTGCGGTCTTCCAGATAACAGATAGGCGGTACTTTCTTAGGGAAGGTTGCCATATACTCTTTAGTTTGGTTTATCAATGGTTGGCTAACCATATACATAGTTTTCCCATATTGTTCATATTCTGGAATAAAGACCTCTCTGAAGAATCCCCACCTTTCAAAAAACTCCGTCATATCCATATTGGCCACTGTGCAAACCGCTTTGGCATATTGCATTTGTGCAGTTCCGGGGGCAGTGGCAGCAAGAGGATTGGCACGTAAATATTTGAAAAGTTTAGGGAAGAAATCCGGCATATTACCTAGACGGTGGAAATAGTTCCATAGTTGCCACTGCATGCGCATATGAAGTTCAGTATCTTCATTCTGGTGAGTTGCAGTCCCTAATAATGCCCAAGGTTGCTTCTGAAGATAAGACTCTGCCAGTTTGCTTATTTCCAATCCGCGTGAACAGTACTTGCCGAGCTTGTACAATACATAATTGGAAAATATATTATTACTTGACTCCGTGCAGCTTGGCCAGTTGATAGCACCTTGGTGAATATGCCCTATCTCATGAGCAGGGCCCCAAACGTTATCTTTTTTATCCATAACATTCTCTTTCAGTAGAATATCCCCCAATTTTGTATATACAAAAGCTATACGGTCTTCCGAGGCCCACATATAAGCTCCTTCGGGTGAGATAGCAAATATATGATTATTGAAGAAGTTGGGACGTACATCTTCGATTCCCATGAGTTCCTGTTCCCAGCCGATAATATCGTTCCAGAGGTGGATAGCTGATAATATTTTATTTTTCACTACTTCCTGCAGTTTCTCACGATGGAAGTAGAGGATAATCTTATCTCCGCGTATCCCGAAATATTTGTCGGTTGCCTTGGAGAGCAGTTCTGCGTATTTCATGTCCGTTTTATGTTCTGCGAGGTCGAAAAAACCGGAGACTTTTCCACTGCCTATCGGGATATGTATTTTGATAGGTTCGGGGTGAGAAGTAAGGTCACAGTTATACATGACAAACAGTTGCCCCCTGTTTTTCATCTTTAGTTTGTTGATTCCGGACTTGAGGATATAATAATCTCCCGAAGCGGCAGTCTGCGGATATTCATGATCTTCTAGAAAGCTGGTTTTCTCTTCTCCTATACATTGTATAGAAATGTCGTGTCCGTGAGTGTCTCCGACAAGGACAACTACTTCATCATCCTTTTCCACTGCGATTCCCGTCAGGTTGTCAAGGTTGCTGTAACGTTTGGTCATCAGTTTTTCCGCCCATTTGGCAGGTTCGCTGTACGCTTCGTATTCACGAATCCGGAAATCTTTTTCCCATTCACTGTACGCATTATGTTGTATGGCACGGGCAAGGTCGATAAAAAAGTTATCTCCCAATGCCTGAATATCCTGTTCGGTGACGCCTTCTTTCACTTCCGTGCAGGTGATGTCCTTGAATACTTTCAGCAATTTGTCCTCTTGCGTGTTGTTGGTATTTCCCTGGAAAAAATGCATCTCATCGCAGCTTGCAAAACCACCTCTACCGTTATGGACAACGAATTTGACAGCCGTCGCCTTTATTGCTTCATTGAAAGTCACTTTTGAAGGATTGTTTTGCTCTTTGAAGTCGTAACTTCCTTGCAGAGTATAATCACTTTCTTGGGGATTATTGGTGATAGCAGTGTAAATGTCTACTTTCCCGAAGTTTCCGTTTCCACTGCGGGTATAGTAGATGAGATAGTTGATTGGTTCATCTTCTGTGAAAAAGTACTCTAGTATGACAGGAAATTTAGTATTTCCTGTTCCAAAAGGACTGTGGTAATTGGAAGATTCTTCATAGCTTGTTCCAGTAGTAAATTTGCCATCCATGGATTTATCAATGTCGTATCCCGGTTGGTATTGGTTGGCTTTCCCGCTGGCAGGATGTATCTGTATGTCTCCTTCCACTGTGATGTCATACAGTCCGAACTGGCGTACTGTAATTACATAATCTTGAACGGAAGAAGTTACCTTTATCTGTGCGGTACGTGCCTCATCGGCGGTATTTTCTTCTATGTTGATACTGATGAATGGTTCACCGGTAACCAAAGCCTTTTCGGCTTTCAACCATTTTTCTGTCGATTCTACCTGCCACTTTGATTCAGTGAGTGTGGTGTTGACAGGGATTTCAATCGTATTGACGCCTTTATCCACGACTTTTTCTATATCTTCGGCAGCAATTTCAAAAATGGAGAATGTTTTTTCTTCGTTGTCTTTACAGGATACTAGCAGACAGGCGGTAATGAAGCCGAATATGATGGGTAATATAATTTGTTTTGTTTTCATAATTATTGGATTATTAGATTGACAAATGGCAATATGCCATTATGTCAATCAATATATAAAGATAAATATTATAACAATGCTTTTATCATTGCCGACAGTTCTTCCACTGTCTCTTCATTGGAACCGGAGAAACCGACAGGTTTGAACCGTATATTTCCTTCCTTGTCTATAATGAACTTAGCCGGGATTCCTTTGGCCTTATAGCTCTCTATAACAGGAAATTTATTAGTGTTCGGGTCTTTCACGTCAAATACTACATTGAAAGTAAATCCTTTATCATTCATATATTTACGTACGGTTTCCAGAGGATTCTTTTTACTTTCGAGTGTATTGATGAAAAGGAATACCACCTCTTTATTGTCTGCAAAACGGTTGATTGTCTCCTGCATGGCGGGGAAAGATGCTTTGCAGGGACCGCACCATGTAGCCCAAAAGTCAAGTACTACCACCTTCCCTTTCAGGCTTGCCAGTGAGACTTCCTTTCCGTCCATATTGTGAAGCGTAAAGAGCGGAGCAGGTTCGTTCACCATATTCTGCACGAGCTTTTCCTGTAAAGCATTGTGGAATTCCGATTTCAATTCATCCAAATATTGCTCGAATCCTTTTTCCTTACCGTTTTTCCGGGTATATGCCTGCTTCAGCCAGTCTATTTGTTGCGGAGTAGCTTTTCCCATGCGGACAAAGGTTTCCAGTATAGGGGTTGCTTCACTGAATTTCTTTTCAAAGACGAGCGTTGTGGCGTAGCAATTATTGATAGTATAATCCTGCTTATTACTGGATTCGTATATTTGTTTGGCGTAAGGAACCGCTTCTTGTATACGATTGTCTTTTACCAATGCTTCTACATAAGCAGTGAGAATTTGATTGAGTTTGTGCTTCTCCTCTTTGGGAAGCGTATCTTCATCTTTTCCTTCGGTGGTCATCTTGATAGCTCTATTCAGCAATTCTGCTGCCATTTCAAAACTGCCATTCTCTAAACGATTGAATCCGGAGATAGCCAATACATCACGTTTGAATGGCGAATCCGGAATATTAGCCATATAACCTTCGGCTTTTTCCCGATTGCCTTCCGCATAAAATGCCTCTATGGTAAATGACATCATCATATTCACCATCGGGTAAGCAAAGTCCGCTTTTTCTTTCTTCACTTGTGCCATGAACTTCTTCAGCATTTCTTCTTTTTGTGCTGCGGTATCAGCGTTTCTTAGTGCCATCATAGCGGCTGTCGCTTCTTCTTTTGTCAGTGTGCCGGATTCCTCTTTATTCAACAATTTCAGTAGTTGCTGATATAGTTTGGGATCTGAAGGACGTTTGGCGAAAGCATCCACAATCTTTCCCTGTTGGTCGATAATGACGATGCGGGGAACGGAACGGATTCCGTAATGTTTCGCTATTTCAGACTTGAATCCGTTGGGTACGTTGAGTTGCAAAGTCGCTCCGTTTTTGTCTTTCACAAGTTCTTTCCACGCTTTGAGCAACTGTTCTCCGGTGTCGAGTGACAAAGTGAAGAACTGAATGTTCTCCCCTTTCATCTTCTCCGCCAGTTTCTCCATATAGGGCATTTCAGCTTTGCAAGGGATGCAGCCGCTGAACCAGAAATCGAGCACTGACACTTTTCCTGCATAGTCGGCGGAAGAGTAAGTCTTTCCGTCAATGTCATTGGCGGTAAATACAGGTGCCGTATTTCCACGGGTGATGTTGCTGTATCGTGCTTTTATTTCGTTATACTGTTTTTCCAGTTGGGCCAGTTCCTGAAGGAATGTTTTGCTATGCGTAGGTACGGATGATTTTGCGACAGACAGATATGTCGGAAAATCATCGGAATAACCTGCTTTCAAGATTTGTCTCAGATAACGAATCAGGAAAGCGGTTTTCACTTCATTATTGGATATTCTTGCTGTATATTGGGCGAGAAAGTTTGTCGGGTCGGGTTGCCATTCGCCCTTCTTTTCTAATATTTCCATTGATTCGCGCATCACAGTAAACCATTTGGGATAATATAGCAATGCAGCATCTTCATATCGGTTCTTTCTTACGTCATCGTAATAATTTGCCGGTAAATTCACTTCCTTTTTCATAAACATGCGCATCAGGTCCGGTCCCTTCAGCAGTTGATTGAGAAATGAATATTGATAATAGTACCCGTGTATGTGCTTGAATTCATCAGGTAAATCCGATGCTTTCAGTGCGTCAATTGACTCTGCAAGCATTTTATGCTGGAATTCCAGCCACTCGGTGGAGTATGTGGCTATATTTTCAGGGATTTTGAAAATGGAAGAATGCTGTTGAATGAACTGATTGATTGCGGCATTGTCCCCTTCGAAAGATATTTCCCCGTTTTTCTCCTTGATACGGCTTGTTGAACCGGGAGTGACGAATACAGTTGCCATATTGCTATTGGAGCCCATATAATAGTAATAGGCAGGTTCATCCAGTTGTAGGGTTATCGTCTCCCCCGGCTTCACTTCCTGATAGCCGTAGAGCGTATCACTTTCGCTCTGGAAATAGATTTTCTTTCCGTTGGTTTCTGCTTTGAAAGTGATATGTGCTGCTTTATTGTCGGAAGATAAAGCGAACCCCTCTGTATATGTGAACATACAGAGAAGTGTTGCTATGAATAGAGTGAATGTTTTCATTATTTGCTGTTTTGTATTAAGTTACTGTTTTGCATGGCAGATACAGGGAACGGGAATGTCAACAGGTGCGAATCTGGTTTGAGAGTATATGTCTTTCCGTCCACTTCCCGTGTCAATGTCTCGTTGAATTCCGTACAGAAACGGCGCATGTCAAAGAAACTGTTGCTGGTGAACAATAGTTCGCGTTTACGCTCTTCACGAACAATTCTCATGGCATCGTCTGCATCAGTAGCGGTGAGATCGGTATAATATTTGGTGATAATCCGGTTTTTGCGCACGTCGTTTACGTACTCCATGGCGTTCTCCTTGTCACCTTTGCGGGCATAACATTCTGCTGCCATCAGATATGCTTCGGAAAGCTTGATTCCGGCAGGATTCCAGTGGTAGAATGCGCCGAAATTCAACATAATACTTCCGGGTTCGGCAGTGGGTCTGGTGGGGGTTGATCCTAAATTGAAGGTATATCGTAAGTCGCTCTTTGGTATATATAGGTCCATGACCGGCTTGCGTACCATACTGGGAGAAGGGTCAAACTGAGTTTGTCCATTCTGGGAAAAAAGATTTTCAGGATCTTCATACGGATGGGTGAAATACATTGCCTGGACGGACATACGGAACATGGAAAACATGGGCATTCCATATTCTATCATCGTTTCCGGCAATTTGAGAGTTTGTACCGCATAATTGACCGCTGCCTGATATTCCGTATTCATGTTCCATAATTTGTGGCGTCCTTCACTTTCCGCTTCCTTGATACAGTCCAGTGAAGCTTGAAGTGCTTCATCGAATTCTCTTTTAAAGAGATGTACTTTGGCTTTCAGTGCATAACCGAACGACTTGTCGGGACGGAATGTATTCAAGGCTATGTGCGGAAGATCGGGCAAAGCTTCTTCAATGTCGCGTTGAATCAGGGCATAAGCGTCAGCTACAGTAGATTGCACTCCTTCTGCTTCCATATCAAAGTCTTCGCGAAGGATGATTCCCCGGTCTTGGGCTGCTGTTTCCGGATTGTAGGGTTTTGCGAATGTATTGATGAGGTAGAAATAAGAATAAGCACGCATAATCTTAGCCTGTGCCATGCCATAGCGCTTTTCGTCATCACTTCCTTCAGATTTGTTGATATTCTGGATAATAATATTGAAATTTGATATCTTTCTATAACATACGGTGTACATATCGTTACTTCCGGTGGCTGTCATGTAGGAAGCGCGGTCAAAATCTTCATTCCAGTAGAATGCGGCTGAAGTGAGCGGTGAGGAATAATTCTCAAGTAGCTCCATATTATAAGAAGTGGCCTCCCCACATAGATACCATTCTGCCTGAATGGGATATCCGTAAATGTCTTCGATTAATCCTAGATAGTCGCTGGTCTGGTTGAGCACGGACTCTCCTTTAGGGACGATGTCCAGATAGTTGTCACAGGCACTTAGGCTGACTGCTGCGGCTATACAGCCTATAATAATATTTTGTTTCATACTGAGTCGTTTTAGAAATTGATGTTGATACCTAATATGTAACTGGTCGCTTTTTCGTCATTCCGTGTACCGGAATTAGCATTGAAAGCTTCGGGATCGATATTCCGTTTGTTGGCAGCCCAGTAACAAGGGTTGTTCACTTGAGCACGCAGGCTGATTCCCTTGAATCCTGCTTTACTTATCCATTCTTGGGGTAGTGTGTAGCTCACTCCGATATTACGTATCTTTATGAATGCGGCACTTGCTGTATTATAGTCAGCATATTTCCATTGGTATCCACGGTCGGTACTTATTCCGTAAGCAGTCATTGACGGGATATCCGTATTGGTATGTTCCGGTGTCCAGCGGTTGACGATGTCTTCATGAATGGCCCCTTTGTAGGTTTCAGGGCGAAGTCCGTTGTAGAGGGGAGTGGCGTCCACCCGTAATGAATGTCCTGCATAGTAGACAATCTTAGTGAAGAAGTTGAGTTGCTTCCAGCGCAGACTGATGTCAAGTGCTCCGTTCCATTTCGGATCGAGCTGTCCTACACATGTCAGGGCGTCAATTTCGTCCACAGGTTTCAGAGAGACCACGTTTCCTTCAGCGTCATATACCGAGGGATTTCCTTCGTCTGTCAGTCCTGCGTAGCGGTAGGCATAAAGCGAGTTGTAGGTATCTCCTTGGAGATAGAAACTACCCGGGCTAGTCAGCATACTCTTGGCGGAAGTAGGGATATAACCTACTTTTTTTATCTTGTTACTGTTGTAGGCGGCGGTAAAGGTAGTATTGAATGACCAGTCCCGGCTGTTAAGCCAATCATACGAAAGAGAAAGCTCTATACCTCTGTTTCGCATGGCTCCGTTGTTTACTCTTGCCGTTTGGAAGCCTGTAGAAGGATCAAGATTGGTATTGGCAAGCAAGTCCGAACTATAACGCTGATAAAAGTCAAAGCTACCGCTTAGTCTTCTGAGAAGAGAAAAGTCCAGTCCGAGATTGAAAGTTGAAGTCTTTTCCCAGCGGAGCAATTTGTTAGGTGGAGAGATGATAGTCGTCAGGTTGGCCTGGCTGTAAGGAGAGACAGAGTAATTGCCTAATAAATAGGGTGATGTATTTTGGTCTACGTTACCTGTGATACCGTAGGTAGCACGAAGCTTGAGCATATCTACCCAAGTGATATCCTTCATGAATTCTTCATTGGAAATGTTCCAGCTGGCACCTACCGACCATAACGGGCGATAGCGGTATTTGGGATCAGTGCCAAAAAGATCGGCCTGTTCTATACGGACGCTACCATTGAGGGCATAGCGTGTATCGTATGAATAACCGGCATTGAAGTAGGCAGAGACATAACGGTGATGTGAGTCACCTACATGTAGTTGCTCTTGCTTTTGAAAAGGACTGTTGCTTAGTTGTCCTATGACACCTTCGTTCAATACCGCCCAGTCTACTTGCTTGTAAATCAGCTTCTGTCCGTTGTAGCCATAGCGCTCGCTTATTGTCTTGCGATATTTGTCTTCACGGATTTCTCCACCTAGCAAGGCGGTAATCTCATGTTTGTCGTTGATAGTCGTTTGATAGTCAAATTGTGCACGTAGGTTCATATACGACCAGCGTGCGTGAGACTCTTCCATTCTTCCGCCTTCGGGGATATAGTAGGTAAATCCGCCTTGCGGATTGGTGGCTGCATATCCATTAATCATGTTTCTCATATAGTATGAGTCTTCTTCATCTTGACGTTCAGTATTTTGATCCCGTCTCTCATACTGGAATTTCACACCGAAGTTCAATCCTTTGAGCAGTTTGAAATCGGCATGTGTGAAGAGTTTCCAATAGATGTCGTCGGTATCTTGCATATTCTTGGTCGATTCTTCCACGGCGTTGTATCCCATAGGTTTCAGACCATCTGTCTGGCTCACTCTCTGGGAGTTGTAGTAGTTGTGCGGGTAGATATAGGCATAACTGCCGTCTTCGTTGTAGAGAGTTTCGTATGGCATAGGTACCGTTGTCCCTTGATAGCCTGCTTGCGAATAACTGCTGTTGCCGATACCCACATTTGTCCCTACGGTGAGTTTAAACCACTTGGTCAGGTCGAGTTCGTTTTTCATGTAGAAAGTGAACTTGTCATAGCTGTTATTCTTGTTGTAGGTGCTTTCGTTTTCGTAACGGGCAGAAAAGAAGAAGTTGGATTTGTCGCCCGCTTTGGAAAGAGAGAGATTATAGTCCTGTACGAAGTTCATTTGTTGCAGTTCGTCACGATAAGCTTTTCTATAATCATTCTTCCGCAAAAGGTCGAGTGAGTTGTTCAACTGGCTTTCTGTGATTTCTCCTTTGGCGAGACGATAATAGAGACGGTCTACTGTTGATATGTAACTGGGGGCTTTCATATCGTTCAGCGATTCGAAATAATCCAACGGATTATCTTGGTAATTAGGATTATTGGTCAGATAGTCTCTTTCGTAATCAATGATGTCACTGGTAGATGCATAATGGCGGTAGTCGAGTGATGGCAACGGATTCAGATAAAAGTTGGCAGACACATTGATGTTCGGTTTCTTGCCCGTTCCGCGTTTGGTGGATACGACAATGACACCGTTCGAAGCCCGTACACCATATAGAGAGGTGGCTGCGGCATCTTTCAGCACGGTTATTGTTTCAATGTCTTCTGGATTAAGTTCGTTAATGCTTACTCCGGTGACAGGTTGTCCGTCCAATACCAATAGTGGAGTAGAGTTGATGGAAAATGAAGAAGTACCGCGAATACTCATTTTTCCGTTATAGTTGCTCAGTCCGGGAGTGGCACCTTCCAGTTTACTGCCCAAATCCGGTGCTTGGATTTTGTCGAGATAGTTGCTCTTCACAATCGTGGCTGCTCCGGTTGCCCGTTCGCGTGAGATCGTCTGGAAACCGGTGACGATTACTGCATCCAGTTGTTTCACATCCTCTACCATGACTACTTGCAGCAGTTGTTCGCCACTGTAAACTACGTCATGCGATTTCATTCCTACAGAGGTAAAGTGAAGTACAGTACCGTATGGCAGTGGTTTGGAGAATGTGAAGCGTCCGTCAATATCGGTAACGGCTGCCTGACTTTTGTCTTGCGCAATAATGGTAACGCCCGGAATCACATTCTTGTCACTGTCAATTACGCGTCCGCTCAATAGTGTTTTGGTTGTCGCCTCCTTGGGGATGGCGGTAATGACAATCGTTCTTCCTTTAATAGAGTATTGTAGTCCGGTTCCTGTCAGAAGCGTTTTCATTACGTTGTTGATTTCGGCTTCCTGTAGAGATACGGACACATTGACCCCTTTCAACAGAGAGGCGTTATAGAAAAACTGGTAGCCATACTGCTTACTCAGTTTCTCCAACACGTTTTCCAACGGTTTTTTACTTACCGTAACAGTGATCTTCTCCGGTTGGCTTGTTTGGGCATATGCCAACGGGGCGGTACAGGACAGGATGAGGGAAATTGCCAACATGAGTCCTTTGGAAATAAGCTTTTCTGTCATAACTATGTGAGATTTATAATATTAGATGCTATTATTCATTCTTTTTCTCTATGGCGTCTATTTTCCTGTCCTGATGGATTTTGAAGTCAAGTTCATTTGTCAGGTGCAGGATATTGAGTATTTCTACGAGCGGCTGTTTGCGTGATAGTATGCCGCTGTAACGTATATCTTGTATATCTTCGCTTACATTGATGTCTACATTATACCAGCGTGAAAGTTCCGCCATGATAGTACCGATAGGTTCATTGCGGAAAACGAATTTGTCCTCTGTCCAGCCGGTGATGGCTGATATATTGGCTTGTGTAATGTTGTATTCGCCTGTCGTCTTTTGGTAGGTGAACTGTTCGCCGGGGGATAGTGTGGCAAGCACTTTTTGTCCTTCACGCACATTGACCGAGCCTTCGACAAGGGTGATACGTATATTCTTTTCCGCTTCATAGGCTCTGATATTAAAGGTCGTTCCCGTTACTTGTACATTCAGTGTGCCTAACAATACGTTGAACGGACTCTGAGGATTGGATTTTACTCTGAAATATCCTTCTCCCTGCAGTCTGACCTGGCGTAAATGCTTCTTGAAGTGGGTGGGAAAGGATAGTTCTGAAGCGGCATTGACTTGAACGACTGTCCCGTCTTCCAGTGTCAGTTGATAACTCCCGCCTGTGGGGACAGACAGTTTATTGAATTGGTTGTCAGGATTCAGTTTTATGGAGATGTTCTGCTTGCCGTCCAGTGTACTTCCAAGCAGTTGGTTACCTTTGACGGTCAGGTTGTTCTCCGGCAGAACCACCGGCTCGTTGTTTTGTGCGATGATGGATGTGTTCGAAGTAACGGGGGCGGTAGTTGCCCATTCGGGGATAACTTCTTTCTTGTTTTCTGTCCACAACCATAGTGTGGCTGTACTTACAATTAAAAGGAAAGAGGCGGCGATACTGCTTATCACACGGATGTTGAGTTTCCTTGGGGGGAGAATGATGTGTTTGTTTACCTGTTGTAGTGCCTCGTCTATGTTGATAGAATCGTGGAAAGCAATCTCCTCAGGGAGTTGTTCCTGTTTCCGTAACTCTTCATATAGTACGGGTGACTCTTTTTTCCATTCTTCGGCAAGTGAGGAAGTCGAAGTTTTTCCTGTACAAATTTCTCCAGCCAATTCCTCGGCTATCTGAATGCTTTCTTTGATTTTATCTTCTGTCATATATATAAATGGAATCTATGGCGTTTATAAGTAAAACGACATACTTAACAAGTAGTATGATATAAAAATTGATTTTTTATAAAATAAGCAGTAGAAATCTTAATTCCTCCAGTTCTGTGCGCAGGCGGGCATAGGCGTGCATCTTGTGTGATTTCACTGTGGGGACTGACAATGAAAGCATGTCGGCTATCTCCTGATTGGATTTATTCTGGAGTGAAAGGATGATGATTTCCTGCTCGCGTGGAGTGAGGAGCTTGATTTTTTTTCGCACGATGAACGAGACTTCTTCCCGGATAATGTTTTCCTGAATAAATTCTTCGCTCTGCATCGTCTCCAGTTGGCTTTCGGCATAGCGGTTTTTCACGTCTTCATGTTTCAGATAGTCGAGACAACGGTTGGCTATGGAACGGTAGAAGAAAGCTTTGATGGCAATGATAGAAGTGAAATGCTCATGTTGTTCCCAAAAGGCAATGAAAACGTCCTGAACAATATCACGCGCTTCTTCTGTACCCAGATGATAGCGGCAGGCAAAGGAAAGGAACAGCGTATAGTATTTTTTGAAAAAGATATCGAATTCTTTCTTACTGCTTGTTCCCTGCATTCTTATATTGTCAATATTGTTATTTGGGAGTGTTACCATCTGGCTATGTTATGTACGCAAAAGTACGTATTTTCTTTTACTACCAAAATTTTTCGGGGAAAAACTCTATATTTCTGTCTATGACTTGACAACTATCAATGTGTTTGCAGGTTATCTGAAGATGAAGAATGGCCACAAAGCAGCATTTGCCATAATGAACCGGAACGTGCTTTCGGTTACTAAGGCAAGGGCGTTTCAGGATAAATTTTGTGAGATGATTATCGGGCGGTAGATTCATATTTCTGTTTGGTGGACTGCTAATGTCCACCAAACAGGAAAGGAATATGTAATGGAAGTTGTTATTTCATCTTTTCCGCTTCCTCTTTCAGTGCTTTTTCCGTTTCACTGTCTCCTTTGGCAGCGTATAATGCTGATTTCATTAATAGCCAGCTTCGCTTCATGGCAGGAGTAGAGAGATAAGGTTTCAGTTTTTCCGCCCATGCCAACCCGCGGTTGATGATAACCGGATCTTTGCATTCAGATAGATAATTGAGATTGACCCAAGTAAAATAAAACCGCTTGTCATCTGAAAAAGCCGGATCTTTTTCTGTTCCGTCCAGTGCGTCCATCACTCCTTTGTAGTCTCCTTTTTGTACCAGATCTACAAGATTGAGTTCCGCACGGTAAAAAGAAGCGTTCTTACCGTTATATTCTTTCAGCAGGGATACAAGCCTGTCAAACATTGGTTGTGGAAATTGCTCCGCGGGAATACGTTTTCTCCGGATAAATCTGGAAACAGCGTATTTGTAGACAGTTTCTATTTTCTCATTCACTTTCTCCTCTCCTATGGACTGGCGGTAACCGGGAGCATACTTCAGAAGGTACTCAAATCCGGTGGAGTATGGTTCGTTGACTTGACTTTCAATGATCTGCCAGTTGTCTTCCGAGTATCTGTTTTCATCGGACAGGCTACTTAAATATAAATGCAGGACGCTATCCCTTTCATGCATCATGGAAGCAGCGCCAAGACCGTTCAGATATCTAAGTACTGTCGGGGCATCTTGTTTGTTTTCGGTATAACGGGCGGAAAGTCCCGGCAAATTCTGATTGGGGTCAACGGCTTTTTGTGCTTCACCCACCAGCCACTGGACGTTGGGATGTGCCCCGCATACGCGGTACACTATTTCCTGATTTTCCGGATTGATAAAAAGTAAAGTGGGATAACCTGTGATCCGGAATGTTTTACTTAGTGTTTTTCCTTCCCCTTTTTCCATGTCCATTTTCAGGTTGATGAAATGTTTGTTGAAGAAAGCTCCTGCGGTATCGTTGGGAAATACCATTTTACTCAGCATCTTGCACGGACCGCACCAGGTAGTGTAGCAGTCTATGAAAAGCAGCTTTTTTTGCTGTCCGGCTTTTGCCAGCGCCTCATTGAAAGTTGATTCTTCAAATTGGATACCTTGCGCGTTACCGGCAGGAATAATAGTGCCTGATACTATTATTGTAGTAATGATACATTTTAAGAGTAAGTTTATTCTCATCATGGTTTGACTTCTTTATATTTAACGTCTATAATTTTTGCGTATCCGGTGTATTCCCATCCGGGCTTCAATGTCAAGTCCGTTCCCGGCGAACTTGTTTGGTAAAAGCGAAGAATCCCACCGTTATTGTCGGTAGATGTCGTATCATAAGAACCGACAATCAACTCATATTGGCGGGCTGTAAAGGCGGCTGCCGTTTCTTCATCCATTTTTGCGGTAAGCTGGGTCACTCCTCCGGGATTATCATACATGCAAAACTTGATTGTGGTTACTTCCTCATTCGGATTGAGTGTGATAGCCTCTTTACTTGCTCCTGTAGAAAGGTTGTAAGAATACACTTTGTTTTTATAGGCATAATATAAGGTTTGATATTGGGAGTGGGCACAGAACAAGGTTGCTTTGTCAAAGTCTGTTAGTTGTATGTCTTCCCAGCATCCCTCTTGTTTGAAATCGCTGTTGGATAGATTAATAGAATATATATGACGCTTATTCCCGTCTTGCATGATTGCGTAAACCGCCCCGTTGGAGAAAGCTGTATTTGCCATTGAAACCAGCTCCATAGAACCGGTGTTGAAGCTGAATAACTTTTCGGTACTGTCCGGGTCTTTCAGCGGATAGCAGGTCTGGCGTCTGGCCTGTTCTTCTCTTTCCCCATCCCAACCTATAAAGCGATGGTTGTCAATGTCATACAGCAAGGCGGCACCCCCGTCGCTTAATCCGGTGGTACTTCTTTGGGTGCTCACACCGACAAAGGGAGACACTCTATATTCTGGTGCTCCTCCCCGTTCGGAAGTATTGGCGGGATCTTCAAAAGCTGTACCGCTTTGCAGCAGGTCCCAGACAAATGCATTGCCTTCTTTGGAGACGGCGATGATAGCTGCATGATTTGTAAAGTCGTTGTTGGGTACACATGCGAAATTGACAATATGGTCTTCCGGTGATGAAGCGAACAGTGATGCTTTCATTTCATACGCATTCCCGTCAATGGTAAGGTATGTGTTATTGAGCAGATAGCTTTCCGTTTCGGCCATCAGCGTAATTTTATCTCCGATGGTTCCCCTCCTGTTAGAAAAGAATCCCAGGCTTCTGGCGTGGTACATTTCGGGAATGTCCGGATTTTTTGCTATATCGTAGGCGGGGATAATACGGTCTTTCGACAATTGGGAAAGCATGTCCAGCCGCACTCTCTCTTCGCTGCCTTCATTACAGAGAAGCATCCATCCTTCGGAGGTAGAGACTATAATGTTGATATCAAATCCTTTGACGCTCTTTATGCCGGTACGTTTATCAGTCACACTATAGCGGCAGGTATGTTTTCCGATTCCCAGATCAGCTATCCTGTAAAGGTCTTTTTTGTTTTCGGAACTCAGGATGACCCAGTCTCCGTCAGAGTTGACCCGTTCATACAGAAATTCGTAATTGGCATTGCCGTCTTCGATAGCTCCTTCCTTATTGGAAGTGATTACCGGTTTGATATCTATATATTCAGCATTGGCCACTACGGAAAGTGTTGTTGGCATATCAATTGTAATGATATCCTTTTCTCCATATGTATAGTTGCCTTTATCGTCCAGACAGGAGACAAATAAGAGCAGGGAGAGCAAACCGATTATATGGGTATGTTTCATTATCTTGTTCATAAACGTTGTGTTTTTATTGTTGTACATTCGAATAATCTACTTGATAAGGTTCCGGCAGTTGCATATACGAGCCGTCTTCATCCAGTACGGGAGATAATTCGGGATCGTCCGCCCTTCTCTGTAACTCTTTTTGTAGTTGGAGGGCATAGTAAGGCATACGTCCTGCGGTAATCTTGGAACCTGCTCCATTGATATAGCTCCAGTCGTCCAGTGAGAATCCGAAGAAATTGTTGATAAAGGTATACTTGACGGCATTCCATGCACCGAAATAGTTTACAGCTTTCAGCGTAGCCCAACTTCCCGGTTCGCTGTAAATCTCGTCAATGATGAATGTATAACGGCTGCCGTCCAGATAATCCGCCGTAGTGTTCGACCAAGTATTGACCGACTTATATTTCTCCAGGACGGTAAAGTTCTCATTCGGTTCCAGTTTTAATACGAGCTTTTCTTTTTGTGTCCTGAAACTGGCGTTCCTTAGAAAACGTACTCCTATTTTTGCCTGATTTTCACCGGCTTTGATAACTACCGTATCCAAGTCGATTTCATAATCTTCCCCTTCGGTCATGGTGGTGTTCTCCCGGTCGATAATTATCCTTACTTTCCGTTCGTAGTTTTCAACCTTTCCTAATAGTTGGATGGTTCCTTTAAAGATGACGTTGGTAAAGCTCTCTTTTGCCCCTACAAAAGAGTAGGATGTCTGCGTGGTGTATCCTACCGTTCCGCTGGAAGTAGCATAGTTTTGTACTTGGAAGTACACTTTACTTTCATTTGAATCATAGGTTACCACTTCTTCTTTTTGGCAGGCAGTAAATAAAAACAGGGCGGCCATGATAGTGGAGGTGAGCCATTTATAATTTAGTTTCATATTGTTACATGTCTTTAGGAGTTCAACGATTATCCAGTTCATTGGTTGGCAGAGGTGCTATAAAGCGCTTCTCTTTGGCTTCTTCGGTGACGTTTTCCTTATCATCATAAAAAGGAAGTCCCGGTATGATTTCAATCTGAATAGCTTGCCGTCCGTTGTAAGCGTTGTCAAATGCTTTGTTCAGGCGCTTGAAATAGAAGAAGACCTGTCCTTCACCGATAAATTCGCGGATATATTCTTTTGTCAGGAGATCCCGGAAATTGTTGCTTGACCGCACTGCGCCCCTGCTGTCGAATATTTGTTGCAGATAGTTCCATGCTGCTGTCATGTCGTAAACTTCCGATCCTTCCGTAGCCATGGCTTCCGCCGCGATATAATATGCTTCGCTCAATTTCATAAGTGAGCAGAATGTACCGTGGAATTTTTGTACTTGCAGAATCTGGTTTTCGTCACTGGTGCTTCCTGACATTTCATCTTTGGCTGTATCCGTGATTTCGCGGAATTTGACCAGCCGCTTGGAGCTGTTGCCGTCCAGTGTGCTTCCGTTTTCCCATTGTGACTGGTAACGGTAATCTCCGGGATTGTTGGCAAACAACTGTCCGTCTACATATCCGGCACGTGGTACCAACAGTTTGTTGCCCGTGTTTGAACCGCCGAATGTATAATCATAAATCAGCCCTCTGTCTTTGTTGTAATATCCGAAGAGGCACTCGGTAGAAAACATGAGGTCAGGGTTGACGGAATTGCCCAGCAGCGTTCCGGAATCTACTGCCGGAAAGAACCCTCTCACTTTAGGATCATCCGTCAGTTTGCGGGCTTCTGCCAGGGCATTGCCCATATCTCCACCCCATAAATAAGTACGGGCGGTGAGCAGGACAGTGGCGTAGTAGTTTAAGCGTAACTGGCGGTAACGCATGGAGTTGTCCATTGTTATCTGGTCGTATTCGGCTCTCGGGCCTTCGGTAAGCACCGGATCCGATTCGAGCAGTAGCGCTTCGGCTGCTTTCAGGTCGCGGATGATATAGTCTTTCAGTACAGTTTCAGTAGGAAGGATATCCAGAATTTTTGTTTCAGTACTTTCGTTGTAGGGAATACCTCTTCCTTCCGGATTACGGAAATATACCGGACCGAACAGGCGCAGCAGGTCGAAATGGATCATGGCTCTTGCCGCCAGCATCTCTCCTTTCAGCATCTTATATTCTCTTTCGGGAAGTACTCCGGCACCTTCACCATTCATGTCTTTCTCCAGATTATTCAGTATCACGTTGGTGTTCATGATGGTAGAGTAGCCTTCTCCCCAAATGCTGCTGAGGGCGGAAAGTACAGTTTCGTTGCTGTAATCCCAGTTGATTAATGCTTGTAGGTACTTGGAGTAACTGTCGTCACCGGTCAGGTTGACAGTGTAGCGTTGTGCCAGTACATCAATCATTTCATAAGACAGGTACTTTCCGTACAATGAATTTCCCGCCATGCGGTTGTAGATTCCGTTTACGGCAGCATAGAAACCATCCTTGGTGCTGAACTGCTGTTCTTCGCTTTGTTTATCCTTGGGTTTGTAATCCAACCAGTCCGTACATCCGCACAGGCAGCCTGTCAGTAGGAATATAGATAATGATATGATAATGTTTCTCAGTTTCATAATGGATACGTTTTATAGAGTTAATGAAAGATTGAAAGATACGCTACGTGAAAACGGATAAGAAGTACCGCGTTCCTGCTTGATACTGGAAATGCGGAATATGTCATTCATGTAAGCATTCAGCCTCAGTGAACTGACTCCCACTTTACGGGCAATTTCCGGCTTGAATTCGTATCCTACACGCAATGATTCCAGTGTCAGTGTATTGTCCTTTTGCACGAAGCGTGAAGACATTGGAGTAGATTGTGAGTCGGCGATATTCTTGAACTTGGCAATGTCTCCCGGTTTCTGCCATCTGTCATAGAGTGCCCGTTTGTCTTGATTATACTTTAGTTGGCTTGTCGTGATGTTCTCCACCTTGTTGTATAATACGGAATTGAAAGAGTATCCCCCCATGCGATACCGGAAATCGAAATTCATGGAGAATCCTTTCCATGAGAAACTGCTGCCGAGAACACCTTCTACTTTAGGGCGGCTACTGCCGATGATCACTTCATCGTCATATGAAAAGTCGTAGGTGAGTTCGCCGTTCTTTTTGATAAAGATTTCGCGTCCGGTTGCCGGGTCGATACCGGCGGAACGGACTGCCCAGATGGCGTCAGGGTCGGCTCCGTCAAAGTAACGCTTGGTAGATTTGTTTTGCCCGTTCTGATCTCCTTCCCTGCCTGATGTGTTAAAGGATTCCAGCCGGTTGCCTATCCCGTTGAGTTCGCTTGAACCGTGGCGGAGCGTTCCCCTGACTGACCACCAGAAGCGTTTGTCCATCTGCCGGATGATGTAATAGGTGGCTTGCGCGTTGAAACCTTTGGTCGTTTGTTTACCGAAGTTCTTATAGATGACATTGCCGGTTGCTCCGGTAGAGGCAGGCATGTCGATACCGATTAGCAGCGGGTCGGTGGTCTTGTAATAATAATCGCCGGTCAAAGTCAGGCGGTCGTTCAGTATTGTGATGTCGAAACCGATGTTCCGGTCGATAGTGGTCTGCCATTCCAAATCCGGATTGCCTAACTGTGCGAGTGACGTAGTCATTCCGAAATAATTGAATGAATTGAAGTTATAACGGAAAGTGGTGATAGTAGACGATGAAGAGAAGTTCTGGTTGCCGGGATTACCGATAGAGGCACGGATTTTGAACATGGAGATGCCGTCGATGTTCTCAGAAACAAATTTCTCATTGTGCAAGTTCCATGCCAGGCCGACTGCCCAGGTTCCGATGTAATGCTTGTCTGTCCCGAATACGGATGAACCGTTGACACGGTAGCTGAAATCAAGCAGGTAGCGGTTGTTGAAGGCATAGTTGCCGATAGCGTAGGCGCTTACCGAACGGGAAGTGTTTTCGTAATAACTGGGGCTTCCGTTGTCCGGATAACCATTGGCAAATGAAGGCAGTGTGAAGTCTCCTACCGGAAATCCGACGGCTGCGTATCCATGTGATTTAGAGTCGAGTTGGGACAGGTATCCTCCGGCGGCGATGTTGACAAGATGTGCCTTGTTGAAAGTCTTGCCGTAGGTTACCGTCAGTTCTCCTTCATACTTGTTGCTTTCCGTTTCGCCATAATTGTATGAACCGCGCTTGGTAAAATCCACCTTCGAGTAATCGCTGTCGAGAGGTGAGGTAAAAGCTTCCGTATTGCTGTTGGTATGGGTAATTCCGAAACGCGCACGTATTTTCATTGCCGCTATCGGAGTATACTCCATGATGAACTTGTCGGAGATGGAGAGGGATTTCCCTTTATTATAACTGTTTTGTGCTGCGTTGTACAGAGGGTTGCCTGCTTCTACATAGTCATTATATTCAAGCCATCTTTCCACCTCTCCGTCTTCATTATATTTCATGTAGTATGGGTTTGCGCCCGCATATTCGGAGAAGCCGACGATCGGGTTGCTGGAAGCCGTGTTGTCCATAGAGAACTTGTTGACAAACTGTAGTTTGTTGAGGCGGTAAGTCAGGTCGATGTTCCCGCTGAGGTTGTCGCGTTTGGATTCTTTCATAACACCGGTGATGCCGTTGTATGAAAGTCCCAGTCCGAACTGGAATGCGCCTTCTCCGCCTTCCGCATATAGTGAGTGGCGGTGGTTGATGCCGGTGCGTAGTGGTTCTGCAAGCCAGTAAGTATCTACTCCCCGTGCTACGTCTGCCAGTTTATTATTGTATAACTGATCCAGTTCGATTTGTTGGCTGGGGGTCGATGAGGTATATCTTCCGACCATTTGTTCGAACCGGAGCTTTTCCGAAGCATTCATCAGATTATAGCTTGAGAGGTCTGCCCATGATATATTTGCCGAACCGTTGTAGGTAAGGTGAAGTTTTCCGGATTTGGGCCTGATTGTTTCCACTACTACAACACCGTTCGATGCTTTGGAACCATAGATGGCGGTAGAGGCGGCGTCTTTCAGTATTGTAATGGAAGCAACCCGGTTCATGTCGAGGTTGTAGATAGCTTCTAATGAGGATTCGAAGCCGTCAAGGATAAACAGCGGCTGGTTAGGGTCTTCTGCCAGTTCGTCGCGGGTACTGATCAGACTGGATTTTCCACGGATTTCAATGTCCGGCATCCGGTTCGGGTCGGAGCCGAATTCTCCGCTTTCCAATACATTGAATGCCGGATCCAATGTCTTCAAACTGGAAATGACATTCTGCGTACCGACAGCTTTCAACTCGTCGGCAGTGAATGTGGAAGCCGAGCCGGTAAAACTTTCCCGCTTTTTGTTTACCACACCGGTGACGACAACTGCTTCCAGTTCGTTGACATCCTCTACCATCACTATTTTCAAGGTACTTTCTCCGCCATACACGATGTGTTGCGGCTTCATGCCTATGGAAGTGAAGTTCAGCAGTGTGCCGTGTTTCAGCGGACTGGCGAATGCAAAATTACCGTCGATGTCGCTGACAGCTCCCTGTGTCTTGTCGCCTGTGAAAATGTTTACTCCCGGAATAGCTCTCCCTTCTTTATCCACCACACGCCCGCTGAGCAGTTTCTTTTCTTTTGCGGTATTCCGGGAAGGGATTGTGGTAATGACGATCGTTTTCTCCTTGATACTATATTGCAGTCCGGTTCCTGCCAGTAGCACGTCCATCGTTTGATTTATTCCGGCCTTTTGTATGGAGACGGATACACGGATTCCCTTCACCAATGAATTGTTGTAGAATAACTGGTAGTTGTATTCCTTGCTCAGTTTCTTCAATACCTCTTCCAATGGTTTCTGCTTGACCGTGATTGTGATTCTCTCCTTCTGCCCGCTTTGCGCGTATGCCTTGAATGGAGTCGCGAGGGATAATGTGAAAGCTATCAGCATCACTAATCCTTGTAAAATAAACCTTTCTCTCATGCTTTTCGTTTTTTTATAAGTTAGACTTGGGTGTTAATTCTTTTTTTCTACATCTATTTTTTTATCGGCTTGTATGTCGAATTCAAGTTCGTCGGTCATGCGGAGAGCATCCAGTATTTTGACAAGAGGCTGTTTGCGCGACAGTATGCCTGTGTAGCGTGCGTTTTTTATTTTTTCGTCAACGCTGATGTTTACATTGTACCAGCGTGATATTTTATGCATGATATTCTCAATTGTTTCATTATAGAAAATGAATTGGTCTTCTGTCCAGTCGGTAACAGTTGACAGGTCGGTGTCGGTCACCGTATATTCCTGTTCGTCTTTCCGGAAAGTGAACAGTTGTCCGGGAAGTAATTCTGCCAACAGTTGCTTCTCTTTATAGACGCTGATTATACCTTCAACAAGCGCAATGCTTATTTCGTTCTCCTCTTCATAAGCCTTGACATTGAAGGCAGTTCCAGTTACTTGTACGTCCAAAATTCCAAGGTGGACAATGAATGGGTTTTCTTTATCTGCTTTCACTTTCAGGTAAGCTTCTCCTGCCAGTTGGATCTGCCTTGCCTGCTTTGTGAAATGAGTGGGGAATAATAATTCGGAAGCGGCATTTATCTGTACAATAGTCCCGTCTTCCAGAGTCAGTACCTGTTCGGCTCCTGCCGGTACGACGAGCCTGTTGAGTTGCAAGTCTTGTTCCACGGTGATCGTAATATCTTTCTTGCCGTCGCTTGTGCTGCTGATAAGCTGATTGTCGACCACAGACAGGCGGTTTTCTTTTAATGTCACCGCCCTGTTGTCGCAGGTGATGATGGAAGAAGGTTCTTTTCCGGGGACGGTGGATGCCCATCGGACAGCTTCTCTTTCCTCTTTCTGCCATAGCCATAAAGAGGTCAGGGCAACAGCCAGTATGAGAGAGGCGGCTATGCCGGATGTGCGGATGAAGAGTTTCCGTGATGGGGAGATACGTTGGTGTATATTGCGCAGGGGGCCTTCCAGTTCGATGGAATCACGGAATTTTATCTCTTCGGCCAACTTCTGCTGTTGCTGTAATTCTTTATGCAACCCAGCAGAATTCTTCTTCCACTTCTTCACTAGGCGGGAAGTTGAGTCCTTGCCTGTGCAGATTTCCTTGCTGATTTCTTCTGCAATCTGTATGCTTTCTTTATACTTATTTATATCCATTGACGGTGAAAAATTAAGAGTTGTTATATCTTAAAAACACGCAACCTTGGAATGAGTATGAAGTAAAAGTTGTTTTTTTATAAAATAAGCAGTAGAAATCTTAATTCTTCCAGTTCTGCACGCAGGCGGGCGTATGCGTGCATTTTATGTGTTTTAACAGTAGGTACGGATAATGAGAGCAGATCTGCTATTTCCTGATTTGACTTATTTTGGAGAGAAAGCAGGATAACTTCCTGTTCACGCGGGGTAAGCTCTTTGATTTTCTTGTGTATCATGCAGGAGACTTCTTCCCGGATAACGCTTTCCAGGATGAATTCTTCACTTTGTATTTTTTTCAGCTGGCTCTCCGCATACCGGCTTTTCACCTCTTCATGTCTCAGATAGTTGAGGATACGATTGGAAATGGAGCGGTAGAAGAAAGCCTTGATTGTGAGAATGGAAGTGAAATTCATCCGCTGTTCCCAAAAGCTGACAAATACATCCTGGACAATGTCGCGCGCTTCCTCTTCGTTCAGACAATACCGGCAGGCAAAGGAGACGAAAACTGCGTAGTATTGATTAAAAAAGACATCAAGGTCTTTTCTATTGCGCACTCCTTTGTCTGCAATATTGTCTATATGTCTTTGCTCATTTGTTCTCATTGGAGAATATTTGAAACAAAAATACTTATTTCTTTATAAAGAAAGAACTTTTTGAATAAATTCTCCCGTTTTTTATGGATTTTTGCTGTTCTTCTTGTTTGCCGGCTCACAGTTCCACCTCAATGGCGGCAGGATAGATACGTCGGGGGTCGGAGAAAGCGGCGCAACTGTTTGCCATGTTTTTAAGGTCCGGCTTTATTCTCCCCTGAAAAACCTGTTTTCCGTTTACCGTGACAGTAATCTCTTTCTTCAGATTTATGAGTTCATCACAGAGGTAGATGATTACTTTTCCTTTGTCGGCAGGTGTATAATGTTTCTTGCACTTCATTTCAATGCCCCATCTCGGATCTTTTTGAACCGTTTCATAAGTGACATTGTCCACGTTCAATGTGATGTGGTTGCCTGTGACGGTCATTTCGTAGCGGGTACGGGCATTGATGTCGTCATTTGGACGTTCTTTGACGAAGAGGTTGTAGAATCCTTTACGGTGCAGCCCGTCCATCTCGAAATCTTCCCAATAGACGTATTTCGGATAAGGGTTGCGGGTGTATTGTTTCAGCCACGGAGTAGTCGGGCGATAGTCGATTGAATGTCCTTTGCCGGGAATCAGCTCTATCTGATGGGTGTATAGTCCGGGGTGCAGGGTTTGCAACTGTTCAAATTCTTCCTTCACGTATCCGGTAAGGATATTCCGGTAAAAGCCACGGTCATCGGCTCCTGTCCTCAGGGAGAATGCAATATGGGCGCAGTTTTCGGCGGGCGCATTCTTCAGGGGCTCTCCACCTGCCATGGGGCCTGCTCCGGCAAGGTAATCGGCATAGAAAGAAGCAAGGCGCTGGCTGCCATATCCGCCTTCGGAGATGCCGAAGATATACACTCTGTCCGGATTGATGTTCCCGGATACTAACGATTGGCGCAATAGTTTCTCCCAGGCATATTGCTTGGATTTCTGCCACCAGCGGTAGTAGTTTCCTTCGTTGGGGATTTGCGGAATGAAGTAGGCGGACGGTGCGTCGTCGAACATCCGGCATATTTTAAGTCCCGTGTCCCATTCTGCGGCTTTCGGCCCCGATCCGTGCGTATAGATAAATAGCGGATAGCCTTCATCGGGTTTCGTAGTGCCCTTGGTACCCCAGTAGTAGGGCATCACGGCTTTCGGTTCCAGTTCGGCGGGAAGGTTCCATTGGCTGCATGTCTTGTCGGACAGGGGTTGTAGCGGGATTAGTTTCTCTTCGTCCAGACGTTCGTTCGCTGTCCGCCATGCGTCCCATACGAGTTGGCGGTATTGTTCCACTTTCGCAAGGCTGAATTGTTTCTCTTTTTCGAAGGTGTGATTCTTGTCTGGTGATGTCAGGCAGGTGGAGAAATAGTCGAGAAGTGCGGTGTTGTCCTTGCCCGCATTGTTGGCGGTGACAGTGTTGCTTCCTGTTGCCAGACAGAAGAGCAGTCCGCATAAGGCGGCGTTGCGCATAACATTCATAGTTTTCATAGTGTCATTTTGCTTTTTATATATTGATTTTACTTTGGTTCAGCTGCCTTGTTGCCCCTACCGGCGGTTATTCAGTGGATGTTTGTCAACACACTGTCAGAAGTATTGGTGGCAGCAAAAGTATGGATTTACTTTGAAATGCAAAACTTTTCTAAACATTTTCTTTGTCGCTGCTTTGCCGCATCGTATGTTTTGGATAGCTTTGCAGGCAATTCTCTCCTAGCGTATATTAATGTATGAAGAATAATGTATGAAGAAGATTCTTTTATTACTCACGTTGTCCGTCTGCCTGCTGCCTTTGTGGGCGCAAAGAGATTTCTCGGAGATAGATTCGCTTATCAAGAAGATGCTTCCCGAAGCATCCGAAGTCGGCATATCCGTTTATGACCTGACGGCAAAGAAGCCGTTGTACAATTATCGTGCGGAGAAACTCTCCCGCCCTGCCTCTACCATGAAACTACTGACGGCTATTACCGCCCTTTCCCGTCCCGATGCGAACGAGCCTTTCCGTACGGAAGTATGGCACGATGGTGTGATAGAGCATGATACCCTTCAAGGCAATCTGTATGTAGTAGGCGGGTTCGACCCCGAATTTGACAGTCAGGCGATGGATTCGCTGGTAGCAGAGGTAATCGCTTTCCCTTTCTCCGTGATTAACGGGCAGGTATATGGCGATGTTTCGATGAAAGACTCCCTCTACTGGGGGCATGGATGGGCATGGGACGATACTCCTGCGGGTTATCAACCTTATTTGTCCCCGCTCATGTTCTGCAAGGGAACCGTAGAAATCTCTGTGGTTCCTTCCACCTTGCAAGGAGATACGGCAAGCGTTTCCTGCCGGCCTGTCTCTTCCTATTATACCCTGGCCAACCGGACAAAAACACGAACTTCCTCTGCCGGAAAGTTCTCTTTCACAAGAGACTGGCTGACAAACGGGAACAATCTCGTAGTTTCGGGCAATGTCGCCTCTATCAGGAAAGATAATATCAATATCTATGATTCTCCCGGCTTTTTTATGCACACTTTCCTCGAACGTCTCCACGCAAAAGGGATCATTGCCCCCCAATCTTATGCATTTACAGAATTACCGCGTGACAGCGTCCCTGTGGAACGAATGGCAGGATGGAATACATCGGTGCAGAAAGTCCTGAACCAATTGATGAAAGAGAGCGACAACCTCAATGCGGAAGCATTCCTCTGCCGCCTTGGCGCACAGGCCACAGGAAAGAAACAGGTGGCTGCCGAAGACGGAATCGTAGAAATCATGAAGTTAATCCGCCGCCTGGGGCACGACCCGAAGGACTATAAGATTGCGGACGGTTGCGGACTCTCCAATTATAATTACCTCTCTCCCGCCCTGTTGGTCGATTTCCTGAAATATGCGTATTCGCGGACGGGAATCTTTCAGAAACTTTATAAGTCTCTCCCCGTAGGCGGTGTGGACGGCACATTGAAAAACAGGATGAAGGGTGCGCCCGTCTTTCGGAATGTGCATGCCAAGACAGGCTCGTTCACTGCCATCAATGCGCTTGCAGGCTACCTGCGGATGAAGGACGGGCATGAAGTAGCCTTTGCCATTATGAACCAGAATGTGCTCTCGGCTGCTAAGGCAAGGGCATTCCAGGATAAGGTCTGCGAGGTGATTATCGGAAAATAACTTGGATGCTTCTGTCGATGGTTTGAGATTATATAAAAAGAAAATTGTATTCTCTAATATACAAAAACACATGGATTTTGTTTACCAGAGAATACAATTATAGTTGTATAGGGCAGGATTCTGTATATCCTGTGTTCTATTTACTTCACATATTCAGCCCAATTCGTATTCTTCATATCACCACTCTTGCCCAATTCAGCATGCATGCCGAGTGCGGCCTGGATAGCGTGCGGAGTTTGAGCCTTTCCGCCGGCCAGTTTGCAGTAATCCCAAAGCAGTTGTTTGTAGTCGGGATGCGCACAGTTTTCGATGATAGCCTGCGCACGTTCTTTCGGGCCCTTGCCACGTAGGTCGGCAACACCCTGTTCGGTGATGACGATGTTGACGTCGTGCTCCGTGTGGTCGTGGTGGGATACCATCGGCACGATAGCGCTGATTTTCCCTTCCTTGGCCACAGACGGACAAGTGAAGATAGAGATATAAGCATTGCGGGTGAAGTCGCCCGAGCCGCCGATGCCGTTCATCATCTTCGTGCCGCCGATATGAGTTGAGTTTACGTTACCGTACAGGTCGACTTCGATAGCCGTATTGATAGAGATAACACCGAGACGGCGAACTACTTCCGGATTGTTGGAGATTTCCGACGGACGGAGCACCAGCTTGTCGCGGAAGAAGTCCATATCATTGTAAATACCTTCCAGACAGTCGTTTGTCACAGTCAGCGAACAAGCACTGCCGAACTTGATACGTCCTTCGCGAATCAGTCCGATTACGGAATTTTGAATCACCTCAGTGTACATTTCAAATGCCGGAATCGTCTTGTCACGTCCCAACGCGCCAAGTACGGCATTGGCGATGTTTCCTACGCCCGATTGCAACGGAAGGAAAGTAGACGGGATGATGCCGCGCTTCATGTCCGCAGCGAGGAAGTCGGCAACGTTCTGTCCGATTTTGTCGGTCAACGGATCGGCATCGGCGAAAGAACGTGCTTCGTCGGGCCAGTTGGTTTCCACTACGCCTACGATTTTCTTCGGGTCTACCTGGATATAAGGCAGTCCGATGCGGTCGCTCGGTTTGTAGATAGGTATTTCGCGGCGGTAAGGCGGGTCGAGCGGTTCGTACACGTCATGCAGTCCCATGCAGGATTTGCTGTGCGCGCTGTTCAGTTCCACGATAATCTGGTCGGCAAGACGGCAGATAGTCGGGGAGATACCGCCGGCGGCAGTCAGGTAAATCTTTCCGTCGGGAGTTACTTCGCAGGCTTCGATGATGGCTACGTTCACTTTGCCCATGAACCCGTAGCGCACTTCCTGTGCCATCTGTGAGAGGTGTATGTCGTTGTAGGCAATCTCTCCATTGTTCACGGCTTTACGGAAATCAGCGTTCGTGGTATAAGGGGCACGGTAGCGGATAGCTTTCGCGCGTGACAACACGCCGTCACAAGACTCTCCGGTAGAGGCGCCCGTAAAGATACTTACCTGAAATGGATTTCCTTTGGCATGTTCCGCTTCCGCAATCTTTGCGAGTTCCGCTGTAACAGCCTTGGCCGTTCCTGCGGGAGTAAACCCGCTCAGGCCGATGTTGTAGCCATGTTTGATAAGGCTTGCAGCTTCTGCTGCCGAGATACGATTAAGTGACATAAATAGTACAATTTCGTGTTAAAATACAGTTGATATCTAATAAGTTAATAATTTGCTTTATTGCCTGAAATAAACCTTCATGATTTCAATTCCCGTCAGTATTTCCGTTGAAGTATCTCTCCCCATATAATAGCCCGGCGCGCTTCTTCTGCCGAATGAATGGTGAAGTCCTCGTTGTTGTCTGATGATTCGTTGGGGGTATTGAAATGAGAACCCTGCCTGCTGTTCAGCTCATCCTGAGCGGCACTGTTTGCCAGTGATGCGGCAACGGATACCTCTTCTCTTTTCTTTTTCTGCTGCTGTTTCTGCTGCTGTTGCTTCGGTGCATGTCTGGAAGCCTGTTTCGAAGACTTTTTGGGAATCGGCAACTCTATTTTACCCCACGCTTCGGGCATGGGAACAACATCCGGCTCTATTTCGGTGGGTGATGGTATCGGGGGAACGGGGCGTTTGTCAGTAGCTTTTTTTGATTTACTATTCTTACTCACCTCTTTGAATATTCCCACAAGAATGACACCTGCTATCAAGAGAAATTTCAAGAAATCTTCCATTGTGTTTCACTTCTAATTAGTAATCCGCCAAAGTTACACATAAAATCCGGTTCGGGCTAACTTTTTATTATGAAAAAAGGGCAGCTTCACAGCTCCCCTTAATTTTTTTAACCTAAACCTTAACTATGAAAAAATCTAATGTTTCTTTCATTGCACAAATGTGAAAAATAAATTTAAAATTACCAAGGAAGCACCCGGAAAATGTTTACTTCATTAACATAAATTACAAGTTAGCATGCTAAACCATAAGATTTTGCGTAATTTTTGTGCCATTTTACCACTTATTGGAAGCGAAGCCGTATCTTTGCGCCCGAATCTTTAATTTATAATTTGAATATGAACGAATTAACGGGAGCGGACTTTAAATCCGCAACTGAAATGACCGAGGACAACAAAAAGTTGTTTATCGAAACCTACGGCTGCCAGATGAACGTGGCCGATAGCGAGGTGATTGCCTCAGTGATGCAAATGGCGGGATACTCCGTAGCCGGAACGCTTGAGGAAGCCGACGCCGTGTTTATGAACACCTGCTCCATCCGCGACAATGCGGAGCAGAAAATCCTGAACCGCCTGGAATTTTTCCACTCGCTGAAGAAAAAGAAGAAACACCTCATTGTAGGCGTACTGGGATGTATGGCCGAACGGGTGAAGGATGATTTGATTACGAATCATCATGTCGACCTCGTAGTAGGCCCGGATGCCTACCTCACCCTGCCCGACCTGATTGCCGCCGTAGAAACCGGCGAGAAGGCAATCAACGTGGAACTTTCCACCACCGAAACCTATCGGGACGTGATTCCCTCGCGCATCTGCGGCAACCACATCTCCGGATTCGTGTCCATCATGCGCGGTTGCAACAACTTCTGCACCTATTGCATCGTTCCCTACACCCGTGGACGCGAGCGTAGCCGTGATGTGGAAAGTATCCTCAACGAAGTGGCAGACCTCGTTGCGAAAGGCTATAAGGAAGTCACCCTGCTGGGGCAGAACGTCAACTCCTACCGTTTTGAGAAGCCGACAGGCGAAACCGTCACCTTCCCGATGCTTCTCCGTACCGTTGCCGAAACCGCTCCGGGCGTGCGCATCCGTTTCACCACCTCTCATCCGAAAGACATGAGTGACGAGACACTGGAAGTCATCGCGCAAGTTCCCAACGTGTGCAAGCATATTCACCTGCCCGTACAAAGCGGAAGTTCCCGCATCCTCAAACTGATGAACCGCAAATATACCCGCGAATGGTATCTCGAGCGTGTAGCCGCCATCAAGCGCATCATCCCCGACTGCGGACTGACAACGGACATCTTCTCCGGTTTTCATTCTGAAACGGAAGAAGACCACGCCCTCTCCCTCTCCCTGATGGAAACGTGCGGATACGATGCCGCCTTCATGTTCAAATACTCCGAGCGTCCGGGAACGTATGCTTCGAAACATCTCGAAGACAACGTGCCCGAAGAGGTGAAAGTACGCCGCCTGAATGAAATTATCGCCTTGCAGAACCGTCTGTCCGCCGAATCCAACCAGCGTTGCATCGGCAAGACGTATGAAGTCCTCGTGGAAGGGGTCTCCAAGCGTTCGCGCGACCAACTGTTCGGCCGTACTGAGCAGAACCGTGTCGTCGTGTTCGACAGGGGTACGCACCGTGTCGGTGACTTTGTTAACGTACGTATCACCGAAGCCAGTTCGGCTACGCTGAAAGGGGAAGAGGTGTAAATTCCATCGCAGAACTTCACTAAGAAACTTCACCACAGATTACACGGATTCACACAGATTTTTCATTTATTCCTGTCTCTTTATAAGTCTGTTTAAATTTGGCAGTGCCGGAAACCGGACTAACAAATCTGGGTGAATCTGTGTAATCTGTGGTGAAAAGTGTGAGCTGTGATAATCTGTGGTGAGCTTTACATCATCATGTGCCTGCGAATCGAGAACTTCACGATTGCCATCGCATTGATGGACGCGAACGGAATATCCATCGGCTCATGATGCGTATTGTAACTCACCAGTTTGATGCACCCTTCCTTCTCCGACCGGTTCGCATATTTCACCGCCAGATACTCGTCTCCGTCAATCATGAACGACACCAGATATATTTCCCCATAAATGACATTGTCGAAACTGCTGATTTCCTTGTATCCGATGATGTCCCCCGATTTCAGTATGGGATACATGCTGTCCCCGTTTACATACACCGCCCCGTCGCAGACGGAAATATTCGGAATCAATATCTTCCCCAGCGCATACTGCTGCTTGTTGACGAATAATGTTTTCAGATTTGCCGCCGCCGTGATGTCATATAACGTCACACTCCGGTCGTCTACCGGTTCCACTGTTTTAGGATTGTGTATAATCTCCACTTCTCCCTGTGCCAGTTCGCTTTCGCAGAATCTCGGCTGGTGCTTCGGACTTCCTTTTCCTAACAGCAGCCAGTTGTAATCCACCGTGTTTCCCAATTTGTTGAGTAGCAAGCGGAAATCTATGCTGTTTCGTGCACACCAGTTGGATACTGTGCCACGTGAAACACCTAAATATTCAGCTAATTCACTGTCGTTCTTGAAGTTCAGAGCCTGTTTGGCACGCTTCACGATTCCTGTAACATCCAGAAATGTATCCATTCTATTATCGTTTAATTTTGATGTAAAAATTCATAAACTCGCTAATCGCTCATTGATAATCTGTTATCTACTTTTTAAAAATTAATTTCTAAAACTATTTGTTTTCTTTATGAAAACTATTTTATCTTTGTAGCGAAGAAATCGGAAATATGTTTCAAAATTATAAATTTAAAATAGAAAAACCATGAGAAACCGCAAAAAGTTTACGAAAGGTTGCAAAAAACCTCATCCACCGCCTATCTAAGGAAGCCGTGCCGGATGGACGGAAGCAATATAGAGTCCGCTTGCAGCACCTATATATCCTGCGTGTAGCATCTATATATCCAATGTGCAGCCGATATATCTCCAATATACAGCAACTATATGTCCTGCGCGCAAGCCATATATCTCCAATATACAAACAGAAATTTAAATATGAAAACTATAAAAACGGAAAAGCAGTATGGAAACCTTGATGAACCAATCTCTGCACATCTGCGGATGTTGCAAGCGGGAGCTTCCGCAGGAAGCCTTCTATATGAACCAGCGTACGCGGACTACGGACAACTACTGCAAAGAATGCCGTAAGGCAAACGCACGCAGACATCGCAACCAGGATAAAAGTATATCATTTGAAAACAAACCCCTTTCCTATCCGGTGATAACCGAGGTGAAGGATTACGCTTTGCGTATGTTCCTCATCCGCCATGCCCGGCAGGTGGTGGCGGACAGTATCCGCCGGAAACAGGAAAAGGAAAAACTACGCGTACTATGGGAAGAATAAAACGGGGACTGGATTATTTCCCCATGAGCACCAGTTTCATGCACGACCGCATGGTGCGTCGTGTCATGAAACGTGAAGGCGACGCTGCTTTTGCCACGTTGGTAGAAACGCTGTCCTACATCTATGCCGGAAAAGGGTATTACATCTCTGTCAATGATGAGTTTTACGACGAACTGACGGACGGCCTTTACAGTACGGATATGGACGATGTGAAACGTATCATCGCCTTGTCCGTGGAATGCGGGCTGTTTGATGCCGGTCTTTACCGGCAGTATGGCATCCTGACTTCCGCCGACATTCAGCGGCAGTATCTCTTTATCACTAAGCGCCGTAGCAGTTCGTTGATAGAACCGGCTTACTGCCTGTTGGAAGCAGAGGAGCTTGCGTCCTACCAATCTTCTCAAAGCAGCAAAAACAGTGCGGATGATACTGATAACAAAACAGCCGATGATGTAACATCAACTGCTGATTCTGTAACATCAAGCACCAGTTCTGTAACAATGGAAGCCGAAATTGCGACATCGGGTACACAAAACAAAGAAAAACAAACAAAAACAAAGGAAAACAAATTAAACCACCTCTCTGACTCTCCTCAAGGAGAGAACGGAGGAGGAAAAAATTTGAAAAGAAGGAAGGTGATGACGCAGGAAGACATCGACAATCTGCAACCACCGTGCGACGGCATACAGCGTAACTTCGAGGGACTGCTGGATAACCTTCGCTCTTACAAGATTCCACCTTCCGAGCAATACGCCATTATCCTGAAAAGCAATTTCGGAGCTATCGGACACCCGGTGTGGAAGGGTTTCAGCAGCATCCGGGGGAGTAACGGGAAAATCAAATTGCCGGGACATTATCTTTTGAGCGTAATTAATTAATTTATGAACGCACTTTGAAAAAATGATTGGGTCAGTCTGAAAAATACCCGTATCTTTACAGTGTCATTAAGCTTGAGGACAAAACTAAACTAATTTATTAACACAAAAAACTATTACATTTATGCCAGTATTGTACAAACCCTTCCAGTCGGTTCTGGAAGACAAGAACAAAAAGAAACTATTTCATCCCCGTGTGATATACACGGCCAACGTGACAACCACCCAACTCGCCAAAGAGATAGCGGCTTACTCGTCTCTCTCCACAGGTGACGTGAAGAACACGCTTGATAACCTAGTGACAGTGGCTGCCCAGCACCTGCAAGCATCGGAAAGTGTAACGCTCGACGGCTTCGGAACTTTCCGCATGGTGATGAAGTCCAACGGCAAAGGTGTGGAGCTGCCGGAAAAAGTATCGGCTGCCCAAGCTTCCCTTACCGTCCGCTTCCTGCCCAATTACACCAAGAATCCTGACCGTACTACGGCTACCCGCTCTTTGGTGACAGGCGCCAAGTGTGTCCGTTTCGACCTTGCCGATACTTCGGCCTCGGGTGGCGGAAATGACGGTAAACCCGATGGTGGCGGTTCAGGCGGTGATGGCGGGGAAACCCCCGACCCGGATCCGGCAGCATAAACTGTCTGCATGGCGCGACACAAACACGAATGACTGACTAAACGGAGTTTTTAACTAGACTAGTAGACTAATTATCCATTGACATGCGAATTATCAACTTAATCGTGGTGCATTGCAGCGCCACGCGGGGGGATTCTACACTCTCACCGGAAGCTTTAGACTTGATGCACCGGCGTCGCGGGTTCAACGGAACAGGCTATCATTATTACATCCGCAAGGATGGAACGTTGCACCTCACCCGTCCCCTCGAACGCATCGGAGCCCACGTAAAAGGCTTCAACGCTCACTCGATAGGTATCTGCTATGAAGGTGGTCTGGACTGCCGGGGACGCCCGGCAGACACCCGGACTCCGGCACAGCGTTCCACGCTCCGGCTGCTCGTCGGGCAGTTGCAAGAGAGATTTCCCGGCTGCCGGGTATGCGGACACCGCGACCTGTCGCCGGACTTGAACGGAAACGGTGAGATAGAACCGGAAGAGTGGATAAAACAGTGCCCGTGCTTCGATGTGGCGAAGGAATTCAAGGAGTTCGGAGAATTCCCGGCACAGACGGAGAGCACGGAAGAACACAGAGTAACACAACAAATTAAAGAAACGGAAAGGAGGTAAATTATGGCAATGAAGAAATCAGTATGGGATATGATCCTGAAAGTGGTTATCGCAGTGGCTTCGGCTTTGGCTGGCGTTTTGGGCGCTAATGCGATGAATTTGTAAAAATGTGCCCCGCCCTGCGATGCGGACGACATGAATCTATGAGGATTGTGGCATTATGTCAATGATATGGTGTCACAATCATTCTTATACATCTTATAAATTAAACTACGACATTCAATATAATATTTTAATCCATTGATATGATGAGAAAACTTGTCTTTTTTTTATTCATATGTGCATATGCAACATCATTTGCGCAATATACTCATAATTTTGAGTATCCGACTCCGAAGGCTACCGCGCCCGGCATAGGGAGTCTGATGAAACAGGTTGACTATCCCGTAAGTCTGTATACGGGATTGGTAAATATAGAAATTCCCCTTTATGAAATAATAGAGGGGGATATAAGATTCCCGATTTCACTTCAATATCATGCGTCAGGACTTAAAGTGTTCGATTTCGACGGACAGGTAGGGGCAGGATGGTCCTTAAGTTCCGATTTCTGTATCTCGAGAAGAGTTGAAGGACTGCAAGATGATGGTATAGACGGCTATTTCAGTGCATTTTCCGGTGATCGTTACAGTTGGTTGAACTTACTAAATGGTAAGGCCGACGGTTCGTCGGATATATACTATTACAAGTTGCTGGATAAGTCCGGAAAATTTTATTTTTCTAAGAATACCTTTGAAGAATGGAAAGGACAGATTGTTACCAATCCCTATGAACCGATACGTATAGAAGCTATCAGAAACAGTTCGATAGATGCATTCCATATCACCAATGATGACGGTACGAGATATGATTTTTCTGAGCGTCGGGGAGATTCATGGCATCTTCAGAGAATAATTTCGCCCAATGGAAAGCATTCTATTTCATTCAGTTACAACAAAGAACCTTTGCGGTATGAGTTGGTCCAACAGCTTGATTATATCGGTGTAGACGAAATGGTGCGCAGACAGTATCCCCAACCGCTTTTCCCACACCAGGGGAGTGACTATTCTTATCCTTATGTGACTTTGTTCCAGAAAGATTCATACTCAATAATATCTCACGAGGACCCGCGTATAATAGATAGTAATCCGACATTGGAAAAGATTAATATGGGACCGATTCCTTTTCCTGTGTCGCCAAACGGACCAGTGAGAACCGTTTCTACAATTCATACTGTCAATACAATAGAGTCTTCCTATGTCAAAGTCGAATTTGTCGGTACAAAAACTATTTCTTCTATTATCGTTACCAATAAACTTAATGGGGAAACCTTGAGAAGAATTAACCTCTATTATAGCAACAATAGGACAACCACACTCGACAAAGTGGAAATCATCGGAGCGGACGGACAGAAGGAAGTCTATCAGATGACTTATAATGAAACGCGCCTTTTTAATACAAACAAAGGGACCAATACGGGGCTTGACCATTGGGGATATTATAATGGGTATGATACTTCATACGGAAATACCACTTTGATACCCATGTCCCTTCTTAAAACAAGAGAATATTTGGCTCGTGCCTATGCCAATCCCATACTGCAGGGGCGTGCAAAGGCAGTTTCCGATGAATGGGTACTCGACCCTGTGAAGATTCTTATAAAGAATCTGCCGTACAGGACCGGCGAGCGAAAGGCGGTTCCTGAATTTATGCAACATGCCATGCTTACTTCCATCACATATCCGACAGGACGTAAAAGCAGCTTCTTTTATGAAGCCCATCAGTATCTTCATAAATATAGTGAAGAAAAGAGATATAATTTCGGATACGGACATGATGAATGGGCACAGGACGACTATGATGACGGTGAAACAATACTTCCTGATGAGGTCAAGTATGCGGGTGGCCTGCGTATTAAGAAAATAGAAGAGTATGACCCAGTCACGGGCACAACCTTGAGGAAAGAATATAAGTATGGCAAGAAAGAAGATGGTGTGGGATATATCAAACACCAGGTAGATATTGAAGATTATGGCTATGAGCTGTATAAAATAGGGACAATAGTGCTGAATTTGGCTGGCGACTCAGTGCGACTACCTTTTATTACCAAAATGAGAATGTATACAAAATTCTCCGTCCCCAACCTGTTTTTCGGTAATGGTTCTACTACCGTATATGATTATGTCACCGAATATACGGTAAACAACGCAACTGGGGAAAAACAGAAGAGCGTTTATCACTACGATGCTGAGAAAAAGTCTGATGCATACCGGGTAGGCTATACAAAAATGCTGTTTGACCCGCAAACAGGTTGGAAATACGGACAATTGCTGGACAAGACCGATTATAAATATTCAGATGGAAAGTACCATAAAGTAATGTACAAGAAAAACGAATATGAGACATTCGGATATCAGGGGACTCCGGATATCAGGATTTGGAGGAATGTTATTTGGGGGACGGACTATCGATCGCCCAACCCATATGAAGATGTAGACAACATTGAAATGGAATATCCCTATACGAAGCGTGAAATCGGACAGATGGAAAGCGGGCGCAAGTATCTTACAAGAGAGACCGTCACGACTTATACAAATTCGGGCGACAGTATAAACACTGAGACTAAATACAACTATTGGAACTATATTGTTCAGGATGAACCATTTATCATCAGCACACCGCTTCTCACCCACAAAGAGGTTTCGGCAGGCAGTGGGATATGGAGTATCGAAAAGTACAAGTATCCTTTCACGTCAAGTTTCAAACCGGTTGATGAGGAGAATGCGAGGTTGAAGTTGATAGAGAATAATCAGATACACACGCTACTGGAAAAAGAATTAGTGAAGGGAAATGCCCGTACTATCCAAAGAAACATATATCTGGTCGGTGCGGAAAACGGCTTGCCGCTTCCTGCATCGGTAACTACCAATACGGGGCTTGGAAATGCGGAAGAAGAACGGGTGAAAATCTTGAAATATGATGTTTACGGAAACCCTGTCCATATACAGAAAGACGGAAACAGTGCTGTTTATTTGTGGTCTTACGGTGGTCAGTATCTCGTGGCGGAAATAATAGGAGCAACCTACGAGGAGGTTAGACAAGGCTTGTCCTCTGTAGGATTCTCCTCTATACAATCTTTGTCCGAAAGCCGGACGGCGGACAAATCGAAGCTCGATAAATTAAGAGATTCGGCATATCTTGAGAAAGCCGCTATCACGACTTACGAATATGAGCCGATGGTAGGGATGACCAGTGTGACAAATCCGCAGGGAGTCACCGTCTATTACGAGTATGATTCGTTCGACAGGTTGAATGCTGTGAAAGATCATGATAAAAACAAAGTGAACAGTTACTATTATAATTACCAAAACCAATAAATGACATGAAACGACGAATCTTATTTTTGTTATTGATGTTTTGTTCCATAGAAGCATTTTGCCAGTTGCCTCCTTCCAATGTAATCGATTTGGGCAGGCATGGCTCTGAAGAAGAATTCACATTGACAAAGACGGTAGATACGAAGTATCTTCCTAATACAATTTTTGGAGAAGCGGCCGATGTATGGTACAAACTGGAGGTGCTTTGGCCCATGAGCCTCAATATTCATACGCACGGTTCCCGCTTTCAGACTTTTGCCGTCTATATTCTGGATAAAAATCTGGAGAAGGTGGCAGATAATAGTGGTGCCGATCATTCCATGGAGTATGACTATCCTTATATCTCGTTAGACTGGTATGCAGAACCCGGAACGTACTACATCGTCAACGAGGGATATATCGACAAGAATTATTCCTATTCGGAGTATCCTCTTACGATGACTTTGCAAGGAATGCCGGACGGAGATACATTCAAAGATCTCGGCACGTGGGGCAGCTCCTTCCAAGAGAGTTTTAAACAAGATACGAGACGTGGGTGTGATTCGTTTTATAGAGGTAGCGGAGAATCGGTGAATGACATGACCTATCAAATATCCTTTGAGTATCCGATGTCGATGATTGTCTCCCATTGCGGCACAACCCAATCCCCGGGGTTCATTGCCATATTGAATGAGAACGGGAAAATACTCTATCGCAGCGACCGTGACGATGAGGATTGTGGTTGCGATCTCAATTACGGAGAGTATCATGCTTACATCAAAACTGATATTCTGCCCCCCGGTACCTATCGTATTGTATCCGAAGGTATGGACTGGGAAGGTCCTATTGTCACCAACATCCAGACATTTGAAACTCCGGAAGGCGACATGAAAGACAATGCTTTTTATGTCGGTTGGCATTACATGGATTTCGAATACTCGGATGTCTGCGACACACGTGAGTTTACGAATCAATACCAAGGAACATCGGGAAACGATGTGTTTTATCAGTTCGGACTTGAAGTTCCGATGGATATTATCCTCTCCCATTGCGGTTCGGAAGTGGATGAAACGTTTATCTATTTGCTCGACAGTGAAGGCAACTGCATCGCCTCAAGTGAAGACTATTCCGGAGATGAGGATTGCAGCAATCCGCAGACGGCGTTCATCTGTAAAAAAGAACTTCCGGAAGGTACGTATTATGTAGTTTCGGAAGGTTACAGCGAAGACGGAAAGATTACCACTCATATCCGGGGTGTATGCTCTCAGCTGAATACGGATGGATATTCGGGGAATTTTATTTTCAGCCGTAGTTTTATGAATGCGGTAGGAAGTAAATACCTGGACAAGATTGACTATTTCGACGGGTTCGGACGTTTGGAGGAATCCGTTCAAAAGCAGTATTCCCCTTCCGGAAGCGATCTAATCACTCTTCAGGAGTACGACGGCTTTAACCGCCCGTCCAACCTTTGGCTACCTGCCGTATTTGCAGGGAATAACGGACAGCCGGTTTTTTCTGCCAGTCTGAAGAATGCCGTCATCACCCAGTATGGAGATTCAAAGCCGTTTTCGATGACTGTCTACGAGTCCTCTCCGCTAAACAGGGAGTTGGAACGCTACGCCCCCGGTGTGGACTGGCATACAGGCTCTCATGGTGTAAAGACGGGTTATTTAACCAATGTCCGGGGTAATGATACATTGAACTGTATTAACTTTGAATTGAAAGTTTCCAATGACACGTTACCTTATATTGTAAACAAGCCAAACTATCCTTCTTCCGAACTTTATGTTACCCGCATTCAGGATGAGGATGGAAATGCTTCTTTCGAGTTCAAGGATAAGCTCGGACAGGTGCTGCTCAATCGCAGGGTGGAATATCAAGCTGGCGGTAAGAACTTATTTGATACCTATTATCTCTATGACGATTATGGCAATTGTGTGATTGTGCTTCCTCCCGAAGCTTCGGCAGCGATTGCAGCAAGCGGTTCGCTCAGTTTCACGGGATCTGACAGCCCGGTCTTACGTGATTATGCCTATATGTATCAATATGATTCGCGTAACCGCTGTATCGCCAAGAAACTTCCGGGTTGCGACTGGTGCCTCTATATCTATGACAAGGCAAACCGTCTTATCTTCTCGCAGGATGGAAACCAACGGCAAAAGAACGAGTGGCTTTTCAATATTCCCGATGCCTTGGGACGTGTCGTACTGACAGGTACTTGCAGCAACGACTTTGCTTATTCTTCCTCTCCTTTGGCAGAGTCTGTAGTCAAAGGAGAATGGAATAACGGGACAAGCGCAACCAAAGGATATCAGGTGTCCGGCGTCACGCTTGACAATCCTGTTGTATTGAGTGCCAGCTATTACGATGATTATTCTTTCACAGGATATAACGGTATTCCAACCTTGACCAATTCATCTGTGGAGTATGAACCGGATTATGAAATGGAAGGCTTCGGCAAGCGTTATATGACAAGCAGTAAAGGTCTGTTGACAGGAACGCTGACTGCTAGATTGGATGATTTCTCCGCATCACCCGAGTTTCTTTACAGTGTCATGTATTACGACCATCACGGTAGAATTGTACAGGCTAAATCGGGCAATCATTTATCGGGTGGGCTGGAAAAGGAATATTTCCGTTACAATTTTGCGGGACAGCTTTTGAAACGCAAACATATCCATTCTGTCGAAGACAAACCTTCCCAAAGTGAGGTTTATGATTATGTATACGACCATGCGGGACGCCTTTTGAAGACCGTACATCAGTTGAACGATGGTCCTAGTGTTATGCTCGTTGACAATGAGTACGATGAACTGGGACGTTTGAAATGCAACAGGCGTAATGGCAATTCGAATCTGAAGACGGATTATGCCTACAATGTCCGCTCGTGGACGAAAGAGATAAGCGGTCCGTTGTTCAACCAGAGGGTATATTATACGGACGGTGTCGGTGTTCCTTGCTACAACGGAAATATCAGCAGCATGACATGGAAGACAGGAGACTCTTCGGCTGATAAAGGTTATAAGTATTCCTATGACGGGCTGTCACGTTTGACGGATGCCGTATATGGAGAAGGAACGTCATTGTCCGCTAATGCGGACCGGTTCAATGAACAAGTGACCGGTTATGATAAGAACGGGAATATCACAGGCTTGCTGCGCTACGGACAAACCGGTGCTTCTACTTATGGCTTGATAGACAACTTGAACCTGGCGTATGAGGGTAACCAATTGAAATCGGTCTATGACAATGCAACCAATTCGGTTTATGGCAACGGAATGGAGTTTAAAGATGGAGTAAACGCCACCATTGAGTATAAATACGATGGTAATGGCAATTTAACGAAAGATTTGAATAAGAATATTGTTGATATTCAATATAATTGTTTAAATTTACCGAGTCGAATCGAGTTTGAAAACGGGAATAGCATTTCTTTCTTGTATGCTGCGGACGGAACAAAGCTCCGCATCACGCATGTGATAGGAAAGGATATTACCATAACAGACTATTGCGGCAATGTGATCTATGAAAATGGTGTTCCTAAATTGTTGTTGACTGAGACTGGCTATGTTTCTTTGAATGATAATAAGTATCATTACTTCATCCAAGACCATCAGGGAAACAACCGTATGGTTGCCGATGAAGACGGTACGTTGGAGGAAGTGAACGACTATTATCCGTTTGGAGGGCTGATGGCTTCTTCTGTCGGTTCTGTTCAGCCTTATAAGTATAATGGTAAAGAGCTGGATAGGAAAGGCGGTCTGGATTGGTATGATTATGGGGCGAGGATGTATGATGCAGCGTTGGGCAGATGGCATACGGTGGATCCGATGGCGGAGAAATACTATTCGTTAAGTCCGTATGCATATTGCGCAGGGAATCCATTGAAATATGTTGATCTGAAAGGGGATAGTATAAGTATTGCAGATCTTTATACAAGAGATAAACAGGGGGAACTTATCAATCCCAATCAAGTAGAGGTTTTTGAGTTTTTAATAAATACAAAAGAAGGAAAAGCATTATTGGGAAATTATGCTGCGAAAGGACAAACAATAGCAGGAGTCTCATTTGACAAAGACGGGAAGTTTCACAGGCAAGGAATTAATATATCATTTGGAGCAAATGTACGTGACTCTAGTGTTTCGGGCACTACTACTTTTTCTTTAGATGATAAAAATCTGAATATCCAAGTAGCAGTAGGAAGTTCTTCTGATAAACCTGATTTATTGGATACCTTTGTTCATGAAATAGCGATTCATGCTGATCAGAATGCTGTTGATTTTATTGATGATAAAAAGATGAATAATTCAAACGCTTATCCAGCATTAAGAAAAATGAACGCTAAAAGAGGATATACACAACATTGGCAGGAAAGAAATGTAAATAGGGCTATGGAAAGAATAGGAGTACCTGTAATGCAGCAATATTACAAGTCGAAAGGAGTTTCAAAACCAAAAAGTGCTATTTTAAAGTCTGTTTATGGATTTATAAATTAATTGAATATGAAATATTGTATAATAGTAATGCTGCTGATTGAGTTGCAATCATGCAGAATTGATAATACTGATGGTTCTGAAATCAAAGTATTTAATGATACCTTTGGTGATTTGATTGAGGAAATAGGAGCTTTGGATCTATTGGAAATCCCACCACTACCAATGTTGTTTTTTGATAATAACGATGCTATGGGATATGATACGGTTGTGTATAATAAAACGGTTGCTGAGATTGAAAAAGAAAATAGGAGAATGAAAGATACTACTTTGGTCATTGCTGTTTTTGATACTCTATTCACTTGTTATAACTTGGATCTAAATATAGAGAATATCGAAAAACAATTACCAGAATTGAGTTATATAGATGCGCTCAATGCTCTGAAAGATTCTTCTATTGTAAGTCAACCGCTAAATTTATCTGAATTGGAGAGTAAAAAGAATATCAAGTTAAAATACTATTCAGAGTTTCCTAAAGGATTTAAAATTTGGAAAAGAGAGAACTATGATTTTCTTTTTTCAGGAGTATTGAGAATGTCTAGAATATACTTTGATAAGAAAAAGCAAGTTGGACTTTTTTATTGTTCTTATGCTTGTGGACGGCTTTGTGGTGAAGAAGCAATTATTTGTATTCGAAAAATTAGCAATAGATGGAGTATAGAGAAAACAATATTACTGAGTGTATCATAATCTCCCACCGTTTTTCCGTATATGTTATGTGGAAGAACGAGTGTTAGGATTTATAATTCGATTATAATTATTAATCCCGTTAGTTTGTAAATGGCTAACGGGATTTTTGCTAAAACTAACGATATTCTTTATTGTACATTTTTATTGTTTGCCAAAATCTTTATTGGACAGCAATAATAAATGTGGATTTAGCAGCATGATAAATGTATTCTATCTGAAGGTATATGTAGAATATAACACCAATCAATATGAAGATAAAAGATGGCAATAAAGATATAAATATCTTGTCTGAAGATAGGATATTTACAAATAAATTCAGTAGCTTTGTAAATACATCAATGCAACAAACTTTTAATGAGATATGAAAGAACACAACGTAAAAGACTTGACTAACCGCTACTATTTACATACTATGTGTGTATCGACAGCGAAAAAGATTGGAATAGCTTTATTGCTATCAACTGCTTTACCTGTTTCTATGCTTTATGCAGAGAATAAAAGGGAAAATTCTACTCATCTTACACAAAGCTCTACTATTGGCCAAACGAATTTTTCGCAAGATACGCTGAAGGCATCGTACATCTCGCAACAGATTGACGGCACTGAACTGATGAAAGTCAAAGACGCTAATTTTGTGAATTCCCTGATAGGAAGGTTGACGGGTGCAACTATCAACCCCGGTGCTTCCGGTGTGGGAGGTTCGGCGAGGATGGTGCTACGTGGATACCGTTCCATCTTGAAATCAAATAATGTGTTGTTCACTCTGGATGGTGTGCCTTTGCCACGGTTGGAGGCAAGACAGCCTTATAATATCTACTGGGGCAGCGGGCAGACTGGCGATGGCATAGCAGCTTTCTGTCCGGATGATATAGAAAACATATCAGTATTGAGTACTGTGGCAGCTTCTACTTTATACGGTAGCCGTTCCGCTAGTGGTGTGGTGATGATTAACACGAAAAAGGCTCATGCCGGAAAGCTAAGGGTGGAAGTGGGAAACAGTACCACTTTCAGCTCACCGTTAGTCATGCCTGAATTCCAGCAGACTTACGATTGGCGATGGGGTGAGAAGCTGAGTCATCCCCAATCGTGGAATCCTGCGGATTTTTTTCGTACCGGACATACCATCAACAATTCTCTGGCCCTTTCTATCGGGAATGAATATAATCAGACCCGTGTTTCGGCTGTCACAATGAATGGTGCCGGCATTATTCCCAATAATGATGTAGACCGTTATAACTTTTCGTTGCGCAACACCTCTTCCTTATTACGTAACAGGCTGAAACTTGACGTTAACCTGAGATACATCCATACTGCTGAACAGAATATGCAGTCACAAGGTATGTATGACAATCCGTTGGTTCCGGTTTATCTGCTTCCTGATGTATTGCTGGAGCGAATCCCCGTCTATCCGGGCAGTAGCGATAAATATAGTTATAAAGATCTTTTTGAGGTTTACGTTCCGGAGTTGGATGGCAATGTACAATATTGGCCTTTGGGAGAAATGGGACTGGGTATGCAGAATCCGTATTGGACAATAAACCGTAATATGTATAATCGGAAGAAGAAACGTTTGATAGGCGGCATAGGGGCTAAGTTTGATTTGAATTCCTGGCTCAATGTGTCAGGGCGGATCCAGTATGACCGGGATAAGGAGTTTGGGACTCAAAAACTCTATGCATCTACTGTATTTGCCGGCCGGTTGGGCACGTACTATGAGAATGAGAATAAAAACACGCAGATTTATTCTGAATTCTTGCTCAATGCCCGCAAGGCGATGGGCGATTTCTCGATCGATGCTACTTTGGGCAGTTCGGTCTGTGATACAAAGTTTGATTATTCCAACAGTGGAGGAGAGTTGGGAACGCTGAATCTTTTTGAACTGTCCGCATTAAGTAAAAGGGAAGGGGCGTACTCCATGCATCTGCAGCGGGATTATCATGACCGGACTACCTCGTTATTTATGCTTGCGCAACTGGGATATAAAAATCGCCTGTTTCTGGACTTGGGCGGACGGATGGAGTGGCTTAAGTTCTGGGATGACGATGATTCGCGCTCTTCTACTGATGTTTTCTATCCTTCGGCAGGAGTGTCTGTGGTGCCGACCGGGTGGCTGTCCGCCAATCCCGACAGGATTCTTTCATTTCTAAAACTCAATTATACTTATAGTGAAACAGGCAATAGTTTTACCGATTATATTTTCCTGAACAAGGAAAGGGTAGGTCTGGAGCCGAGATTGGTTGATAACAATCTTGAACCTGAACGTACGAAATCCCACGAAATAGGGCTGAATGCAGGTTTCCTTGATGATAAGATTAGTTTGGCGTTTACAATGTATAAGACATCGACTTCCGATCTGCCGTTTGGGGGATATGTTCCTGTTCCTTATCCTTCTGCAGATTCTCCTACAGATCTCTATTTAATGGATACCGGATGTAGAATTGATAATAAAGGTTTCGAACTCAGCTTGGGGACAAATATGAATATCGGGCAGGTGAAGTGGAACGGGCGTTGGACTTATTCCATCAATAAGAATGAAATCAAGCAGATTAGGGAAGTTCGGAAGAATTCGGTAACGGGTGAAGATGTGGTGTTGGACGAAGTTAAAATGGCCGAAGGCGGCAGTTGGTATATCCCGCTGAAGAAGGGTGGCTCGATTGGTGATATATATGTTACCGATTTACAGAGAGATGCGCAAGGAAATGTCATTGTGGATAAGGCTTCGCAGAACGTTATTCCTGCCCGGGATTATATCTATGCGGGTAATGCCGACCCTAAATATACGATGGGGCTGGCGAACAGCTTCTCCTGGAAAGGCTTGGAGGTTGATTTTGTGATTCATGCCCGTTTCGGAGGTGTAGGTTTGTCGATGACTCAAGCGGTTATGGATCAATTTGGTGTATCCCAGGTTACAGCTATAGCCCGGGATAATGGCGGTGTCTGGGTGAGCGGTGAGAACATTCCGGCTAAGAACTATTACCAAAAGGTGGGAGGAGCGCGTACAGGCACGGTGTATACATATGACGCCACTAACATTCGCCTTGCCGAAATGTCGATAGCCTATCATATTCCCGTCAACCGGTGGGTGAAGTGGATACAAGACGTGCGGGTGGCGTTAGTGGGGCGTAACTTGCTTATGTTGTATAATAAAGCTCCGTTTGATCCGGAATCTACGGCAAGCACCGGAACCTGGTATCAGGGTATTGACTTCTTCCGTCAACCCAGTTGCAGGAATATGGGCTTTTCCGTTAACCTGACTTTTTAATCTTCTATTAAAAGTCCTTAACAAAAGCCCGTTACATCACTTTTTATTTGTTTCTTTGCACCAAATTCGGGTATAGTGTTGTCTTGTGATTCGGGACAACACTTAATTTTGTTTGGAATTAATGGAAAAACTCAGTATAAATGCTTGTCCGGTGTGTGGCAGTACGCACTTGAAACGCGTCATGACTTGTACGGATTTTTATGCTTCGGGCGAACAGTTTGAACTGTATTCGTGTGAGGACTGCGGATTTACATTCACGCAAGGCGTTCCCGTAGAAGCAGAGATAGGCAAGTATTATGAGACTCCCGACTACATCTCCCACACGGATACGCGCAAGGGCGCGATGAATAGCATTTACCATTATGTACGTTCCTATATGCTGGGCCGCAAAGCGCGCCTGGTGGTAAGAGAGTCGCATCGTAAGACGGGGCGTTTGCTCGATATAGGTACGGGAACCGGTTATTTCGCACATACGATGGTGCACCGTGGCTGGAAAGTGGAAGCGGTGGAGAAGAGTCCGCAGGCACGTGAGTTCGCGAAAACGAATTTCGGCCTGGATGTGAAACCCGAATCGGCGTTGAAGGAGTTTGCTCCCGCCAGCTTTGATGTTATCACCCTTTGGCATGTGATGGAGCACTTGGAGCACCTCAACGAAACTTGGGAAATACTTCGTGAATTGCTGACGGAAAAAGGTGTGCTGATTGTGGCTGTGCCCAACTGTTCTTCTTATGACGCGCAACGTTATGGAGAATATTGGGCGGCTTATGACGTTCCCCGCCATCTCTGGCATTTCACACCCGGCACTATACAGCAGTTGGCTTCCCGTCACGGGTTTATTATGGCGGCACGTCATCCGATGCCGTTCGATGCGTTCTACGTATCCATGTTGAGCGAGAAGCACCGTGGCAGTTCGAGCAGCTTTCTGAAAGGAATGTATGCCGGAACACTTGCTTGGTTCAGCGCTTTGGGACGGAAAGAGCGGAGCAGTTCTATGATTTACGTATTCCGGAAAAAGAGATAACGTATGGGAAGTAAAAACAAATATAAGTCAGGTTCAGTATTCGACATGCAGTTCATCACGTCGAGTATCAGTACGACACTGGTGTTGTTGTTGCTCGGACTGGTTGTCTTTTTCGTGCTGACGGCGCATAATCTTTCCGTGTATGTCCGCGAGAATATCAGTTTCTCCATTCTTATCAGTGACGATATGAAGGAAGCCGATATTTTGAAACTTCAGAAGAAGCTGAATCAGGAACCTTTCGTGAAGCAATCCGAATATATCTCTAAAAAACAGGCTCTGAAGGAACAGACGGAAGCGATGGGAACCGATCCCGAGGAGTTTCTGGGTTATAATCCATTTACTGCGTCCCTCGAAATCAAGCTCCATTCCGACTATGCCAATTCCGACAGCATTGCGAAAATAGAGAAACTGGTGAAGAAGAATTCCAATATACAGGATGTGCTTTACAGGAAAGAGCTGATTGATGCCGTGAATGATAATATACGGAATATCAGCCTGGTGCTGCTTGCTTTGGCGGTGGTGCTCACTTTTATTTCTTTTGCCTTGATAAACAATACGATAAGACTTGCCATCTATTCCAAACGGTTCCTCATCCATACCATGAAACTGGTGGGGGCGAGTTGGAGTTTTATACGGGGGCCGTTTCTTCGGAAGAACGTATGGAGCGGCATACTGGCAGCCATGATTGCCGATGCCATATTGATGGGGACTGCCTATTGGGCGGTGACGTATGAACAGGAACTGCTTCAGGTTATCACGCCCGAAGTCATGTTGATAGTATGCGCAAGCGTATTAGTGTTTGGAATTGTAATAACATGGCTATGTGCCTACTTCTCAATGAATAAGTACTTGAGAATGAAAGCGAACAGCCTATACTATATTTAATTCAAAAGAAGAAAAAACTTATGTCAGACAAGCAGAAATTTGCCTTTGATAAAGTGAACTTTATCTTGCTCGCAATAGGAATGGCGATTGTTATTATCGGCTTCCTGTTGATGTCGGGACCCTCGTCGTCCGAAACGGTTTTCGAACCGGATATTTTCAGTGTACGCAGAATAAAGGTGGCGCCCGTCGTTTGCCTGTTTGGTTTTTTGTCAATGATATACGCGGTGTTGCGTAAACCTAAAATGACTGAATTGCCTAAAATTAAAAGAGAATAAAAAGATATTATGAGTTGGTTAGAAGCATTAATCCTTGGACTGATTCAGGGATTGACTGAGTATTTGCCCGTAAGCAGCAGTGGTCATCTGGCCATTGGGTCAGCATTGTTCGGGATACAGGGTGAAGAGAATTTGGCATTCACGATTGTGGTGCACGTGGCTACGGTATGCAGTACACTGGTGATTTTATGGAAAGAGATAGACTGGATTTTCCGCGGGCTGTTCAAGTTTCAGATGAACGACGAGACGCGCTATGTCATCAATATATTGATCTCAATGATACCTATTGGTATTGTGGGAGTGTTCTTTAAGGATTATGTAGAAGCGATTTTCGGTTCGGGATTGCTGATTGTGGGTTGTATGTTGCTGTTGACTGCCGCACTGCTGACTTTCTCTTATTACTATAAGCCGCGTCAGAAAGAAAAAATCTCGATGAAGGACGCTCTGATTATCGGTATCGCGCAGGCTTGCGCAGTCATGCCGGGGTTGTCCCGTTCGGGTTCTACCATTGCTACGGGGCTTCTGCTGGGCGATAACAAGGCGAAACTGGCACAATTCTCCTTCCTGATGGTTATTCCGCCAATCTTGGGAGAAGCGTTGCTCGACGGAATGAAGATGATGAAAGGTGAGGATGTGGTAGGTGATATTCCTGCGTTGTCGCTGATTGTCGGTTTTCTGGCTGCTTTCGTGGCGGGTTGTCTGGCTTGTAAGTGGATGATTAATGTGGTGAAGAAAGGAAAGCTGATCTATTTCGCTATCTATTGCGCGATAGCAGGATTAGTAACGATTATATTGAGCTGATGAATTTTAAAAAAGGAGAAGTATTGTTTTTTAATAAACCTCTTGGTTGGACTTCATTTAAGGTAGTAGGGCACGCCCGTTATCATATTTGTCGCCGGATAGGGGTGAAAAAACTGAAAGTCGGTCATGCCGGCACGTTGGATCCCCTTGCGACAGGGGTAATGATTGTATGCACAGGCAAGGCAACGAAGAGAATAGAGGAGTTTCAATATCATACGAAGGAGTACGTCGCTACGCTACGGTTGGGGGCTACCACGCCGTCGTATGATTTGGAGCATGAGATAGATGCTACCTACCCTACTGAGCATATCACACGGGAGATGGTGGAAGAAGTGTTGACGCACTTTATCGGTACGATAGAACAGGTACCGCCTGCATTCTCCGCCTGTATGGTGGATGGAAAGCGTGCTTACGAACTGGCAAGAAAAGGAGAGGAAGTAGAACTAAAGGCGAAACAGCTTGTTATCGACGAGATTGAATTGCTGGAGTGCAGTCTGGATGTTCCCGAGCCGATGATTCGGATTCGTGTCGTATGCAGCAAGGGGACGTATATCCGAGCCTTGGCGCGCGACATTGGTGAAGCGCTCCATAGCGGAGCCCATCTGACAGGCCTGATTCGTACCCGTGTAGGTGACGTCCGGTTGGAAGACTGCCTGAATCCCGAACACTTTAAAGAGTGGATTGACGGACAGGAAATAGAAAATGAAGAAGAAAATAATTAACGTAATAAGGAATAGATATGAAATTATCACAATTCAAATTTAAGTTACCCGAAGATAAGATTGCTCTGCATCCTATGAAATATAGGGATGAGTCTCGTTTGATGGTATTGCATCGTAAAACAGGTAAGATTGAACACAGGATGTTCAAGGAAGTTCTGGACTACTTTGATGACAAGGATGTGTTTATATTCAACGATACGAAGGTATTCCCTGCGCGTTTGTACGGTAACAAGGAGAAGACGGGTGCCCGTATCGAGGTATTCTTGTTGCGTGAATTGAATGAAGAACTTCGCTTGTGGGACGTATTAGTGGATCCGGCGCGTAAGATTCGTATCGGTAACAAGCTGTATTTCGGGCCGGACGATTCAATGGTGGCCGAAGTTATTGATAATACGACTTCCCGTGGACGTACACTGCGTTTCCTTTATGACGGGCCTCACGACGAGTTCAAAAAAGCTTTGTATGAATTGGGTGAAACTCCGCTGCCACATACGATTATTAACCGTCCCGTAGAGCCGGAAGATGCAGAACGTTTCCAGTCTATCTTCGCGAAGAATGAAGGTGCGGTGACAGCTCCGACTGCCAGCCTGCACTTCAGCCGTGAATTGATGAAGCGTTTGGAAATCAAGGGAGTGGACTTTGCATATATCACTCTGCACGCAGGTCTGGGTAATTTCCGCGACATTGACGTGGAAGACTTGACGAAGCACAAGATGGATTCGGAACAGATGTTTGTGGATGCGGATGCAGTGAAAGCTGTTAATCGTGCCAAAGATAACGGAAAGAATGTGTGTGCGGTGGGTACGACGGTGATGCGTGCCATCGAAAGCGCAGTCAGCACCGACGGGCATTTGAAGGAATTTGAAGGATGGACGAACAAGTTTATCTTCCCGCCGTATGAATTTACTGTGGCCAATTCAATGATTTCCAACTTCCATATGCCGCTTTCTACATTGTTGATGATTGTAGCTGCTTTTGGGGGCTATGAGCAGGTAATGGATGCTTATCACGTAGCATTGAAGGAAGGATACCGTTTCGGTACATACGGAGATGCAATGCTGATTCTGGACAAATAATGGCAAAAGTTTATGTAGGGCTCGGCACAAACCTGGGAGATAAAGAACAAAATCTTCGGGATGCCGTGCAAAAAATAGAAGAGCAGGTAGGGAAAGTCATTTCCCTGTCTGCTTTTTACGTTACCGCCCCTTGGGGATTTACTTCTGAGAATAGTTTTCTGAATGCTGCCGCTTGCGTGGATACGGATTTGTCCCCTTTGGCGGTATTGCAGGAGACACAGGCGATTGAACGAGAATTGGGGCGTACCAAAAAGTCCGTTGACGGAGTGTATAGTGACCGTCTGATTGATATTGACCTCTTGTTTTATGAAGATTTAGTGCTTTCTGTAACCTCTCCGACAGGTGCAGAACTGAATCTCCCCCACCCTTTAATGACAGAACGTGATTTTGTAATGCTGCCGTTGGCAGAGATTGCGCCGGAGTTGGTACACCCGGTATTTGGGAAAACTATGAAAGAGATTAGCAGCGGAATAAAGAAGCGGCTGGATTGATATGGCAAGTGCTATAATGATATAAATTAATTATAAAGGTTATACTTTTCTTTTTATTTATTATTTTTGCCGCCGGTTTGTTACTAATTTGAAACAAAAAAGAATGAAGGTAAAGCAGGGCAACAAAGAATTGTTAGAAAAAGAGTTCGAAGAATTCTTTCAAGCAAATTATTCCCGTTTTTATTATTATGCCCTGCGATATATTCCTGATTCTGAGACTTGTAAGGATTTGGTTGGCGATTCGTTCCAATTTATGTGGGAGCGGATTGAAACTTTCCGGATGGATACGGCACTCACCTATATGTACACTCATCTGCATCATCTCTGCATAGATTATCTCCGGCGTCAGGAAAAGCAGGAAGATAATAAGCTGTCTTACTTGTCGATGCTTCGTGAGTGGAATGATGACGACCGACGGGAAAGTGAGGCGCGTATTGTTGTTATTATGCGGTTGATAGAGGAAATGCCGCCCCTGACACGTACGGTGATGGAACAATGCTATGTTTATAAGAAAATGTATCGAGAAGTGGCGCGGTTGACCGGTCTTTCGGAAAGTGGTGTGCGCAAACATGTGATGAAAGGGCTGAACATTATTCGGCAGTATTTTTCTGTAAAGTATAAAAAAGGTGGTAATTATAGTGACTAAAGTAATGTTTGATTCGTAGTAATTACGTGTAGTACATAGAAATGCGTTGATAGAATTATAAATATCATAGAAAAACAGCAAAACTATATGAGTGAGCAAGATAATAAACAAGATAGTAACTGTTGTGAGGATTATCAGGACGTAAGTACTCCCCAGGAGGAGCGTTTGCAGTATGAGTGCGAGCAGGCATTTCTCCGTTTGCAGTTTGAAGAACCATCAGGCGCAGAGGAGTGGAAGAAGTTCAGCAGCCGTGTCCGGCAAGAAAAGAAGAAGTCCCGGAAACTCCGGTCATTTATATTGTTCTCCGCTTCTGCAGCAGCTTTGCTGATTGCTGTATTTTTACTGTGGAGCAATGTGGAGACTACGTTGCACGAGAAGCAAGTGGCGGTGTTAGTGAAGACGGAGCCGGTGAAACAGGCTTCCGTGATTGAGGAGGATATCTCTTCGGAAGAAAAGACAGAAACACCTTTGCCAAATCTCTCAAAGGCGAGGATTGAGAAAGAAGGAGTGGTGCTTTCGGCTACCGAAGCCGACTATACCCGTGCGTCTGTTGAAAAGGTATGTCGTAATATTGTCTCTATTCCCCGCGGACAGGTTTATAAGATTGTGCTGAGCGACGGGACGGAAGTATGGATGAATGCGTCCAGCCGCCTTTCTTTTCCTACACGTTTTTCAGGTTCCCGGCGTACTGTGACTCTTGAGGGGGAAGCATATTTCAAGGTGGCTCGTGACGAACAGCATCCTTTTGTGATTATTACCGATAAAATGACTACCGAAGTACTAGGGACTGAATTCAATGTGAAGGCATATAAGGATTCCGAGGCGCACGTCACATTGGTGCAGGGCTCTGTGAAAGTGCATATGCCCGGAATTGACCGGGAAGTTCTGCTGGTTCCCGGCGATGACATTACCTGTACGGATGACGATTTTCAGGTTCACCAGGTGAATGTGAGCTATTATACTTATTGGATGGAAGGTTATTTCTATTATGATAATGTTCATCTGAGCGACATCCTGAAAGATTTGGGACGTTGGTATAACGTGACGATAGAGATGGAGCAGGATTCCTTGCTTGAAGAGCAGCGCCTTCATTTCGTTGCCGACAGGAGCGAGACCATAGACAGTGTCATTGAAAATCTGAACCTTTACCAATATCTTTCCGTAACAAAGGACGGAGGAAATAAAATAACTGTTCGTAAGCGCGAATAAATATCTTTTTTAGTTCATATTTTATTTGTTTGGTGGACATTTTTTGTTCATCAACGGGGCGTTATTTTCTTTTTTTTATGATTGCTCCTGTTGTTCACAATGGATGAGGAAGTGTTTTAGAGCCTTTCTTTCTGATATGAAAAAAAGAAAATGACCGTCAGAATGAAAAAAATAATGTTTTGTTGGGACTATCTTGCTTAATCTTTCGTAGTAATATAAATTTTTAATTTTTCAATATGTTGGATTTATGAAAGATTATTTAAGCAAGAGAGGGACTCTTTTGAATTCAATCGTGATAGCGTTGGTGGTCTTTTTGTTCGCCGGTTTGCCTGTAAGGCAAGCTTTAGCGCAGAACGGTTCGAAGAGGTTTGACTTAGTGTGTCATGACGAAGCTATGCCTTCTGTGTTGAAGAAAGTGGAGGAAGCTTCAGGGTTTAAAGTTCTGTTCACTTACAATGAAGTCCAGAACTTCAAGGTGACTATCAACCTGAAACAAAAAACGGTGGAAGAAGCTATGGTGGCTATCACTACTTCTTTTCCGCTTTCTTTCAGGATTAACGGCAAGTATGTGTCGGTCTTGTTGATAAAGCGGCAGGCTACACAGAAAATCACAGGGCAGGTGAAAGATGTTAATGGGGAGCCGCTTCCCGGGGTGAATGTCCGGACGGACGACCCGTCGGTAGGCGGTGCTACCGATATGGATGGGAAGTTTACGATTGCTGTGCCCGAAGGCAAACAGGTAAAAACTGTGCATTTTACTTATATCGGTATGCAGAAGGTATCTGTTCCCTTTGCGGGGAAACCTCTTACTATTGTGATGAAAGATGACGCACATGCAGTAGATGAAGTGGTGGTGACAGGTATTTTTGAACGGAAGAAAGAAGGGTTTACCGGTTCGGCTAATCGGATGTCCGGTGAGGAGATTCGTAAACTGACTTCGGGAAATGTCCTGAACGCCATTCAGATGCTTGACCCCGGTTTCCGGATGGAAGAGAGTATGATTTCCGGTTCCAATCCTAGCTCGGTTCCGAATTTCAATATGCGTGGACAGTCCAGCATGGGAGATTATTCTACGGATGAGACGATTATTATGCGTGGTGATGTGGATACTCGTCCCAATCAGCCGTTGTTCGTGCTGGATGGTATCATTGGGGTAAGCGTGACAAAGATTATGGACTTGGATCCTGCCCAGATTGCCAGTGTCACTTTGCTGAAAGATGCTGCGGCGATGGCTATTTATGGATCGCAGGCTTCCAATGGTGTAGTTGTCGTGGAGACGAAAGCACCGGAAGCGGGCAAGCTGCGCGTCACCTACAATGGAAATTACAAAGTGGAATATCCTGATTTGACAGATTACAACCTGCTTAATGCGGCCGAAAAACTGGAGCTGGAAAGGCGTGCCGGGCTTTACGACGAGTATTACACGGGAGAATCGTCTGCCGGCAGGCTGGCGTCTTATGCCAACAAACTGTATAATGTCAAGCGTGGAGTGAATACGTACTGGTTGTCCCAACCTTTGCAGACGGTGTTTGCTCATCGCCATGGTATTAATCTCGAAGGCGGTAACGAGAGTCTCCGTTACAAACTTTATGCGGGCATTAATGAGGCTCCCGGTGTGATGAAGCAGACGGGGCTTAGCGGGAAAAGTGTCAGCCTGGACATTCGTTATCGTTACAAAGGCTTGTTAATCAGTAATATTGCTTATGTGGACTATAACGTGTCTGACAGAACTTCTCCTTATGGAAGTTTCAAGGAGTATGCTTCGTTGAATCCGTATTATACGATACGTGACGAAAAGGGAAATATTCCCCTTTATCTGGAAGAACCTTTGGATATGTATGATTTCTCTTCCGGGAAATATGTGACAAATCCGATGTATAATACACTTTATAACACGAAAGACCGTAACACTGCCTTTGAAGTGCGTGACGCTTTCCGTGCTGAGTATTCTCCGATAAGCAATCTGCGTCTTGCTATGGATCTAACTGTTACAAAGACCCAGTCGGATACGGATATTTTCAAGTCTGCCAATCATACGCAGTTTCAGACTGGAGAACTTCTACCGCTTGAAGACAGGGGGAGCTACCTATGGAGCAATGCTACTTCATTGCAGTACGATTTGGCTTTCACTGCCAGTTTCAATCAGATATGGAAGAACAAGCATCTGCTTTCTACTTTTTTCCGTTATAATGTGACCGAAACCAAGAATCATACGGCTGGTGTCAATGTGACGGGATTCCCTAATGATAATATGGACGAAGTATTTCTGGGTGCGAAGATGAAAGAAACTACGGGAGATGAAAGTACTACACGTGCGTTGGGAGCGGTAGCTACCGTCAGTTATACATATGACCAGCGTTATGCTGTCGATGTGAACGGTCGCTTGGATGCTTCTTCTGAGTTTGGAAGCAATAACAGGCTCGCTCCGTTCTGGTCAACCGGCGCGCGCTGGAATCTCCACAAGGAGTCTTGGATTAGGAAGACGGGGATATTCGATGAATTGGTTTTGCGTGCCACTTATGGTGTGACCGGTGAGCAGGGATTCTCTGCCTATCAGGCATTGCAGATGTATTCTTACGCCAATAGTATGCGTATTTATCAAGGTTCGGACGTGGTGGGAACGATGCTCTACGGTATGGGAAATCCGGATCTGAAATGGCAGATTACGAACTCTTTCAATGCGGGAGTTGACTTTAGCATGTTCAAGAATAAGTTGAGCGGACGTTTTGAATACTACAATAAGTACACTAAGAATACGGTGCTTGATTATTCATTGCCGCCTTCTGTGGGATTCAGTACGATGAAAGATAATGTCGGTAATATCTCTAATGTCGGATACGAGTTTACTTTGCGTGTGATGCCTTATTACAACCCGTCCAAACAGATGAACTTTAGTATTATTGCCAACGGAAGCCACAATAAAAATAAAATTAAGAAAATTTCCAATGCCATGCGTGCACGTAATCAGGAGATGATGCAGGAAGACCCCGACAACCCGAACAAGCTGAGCCGTCCCATGCCACGCTATGAAGAGGGATATTCACAAACAATAATTTGGACTGTCCGTTCATTGGGAATCGACCCTATCACCGGACGTGAAGTTTTTCTGGATCGTAATGGCAACCGCAAAAGTACGTGGGATGCGGCCGACCAGGTTCCGGTTGGTGACACCGAACCCGACCTGATGGGTACGTTGGGGGTAAACTTCAACTGGCGCGGACTTAGTGTCAGCGTGGCCGCCCGCTATAAGTTCGGCGGACAGGTGTATAACAAGACGCTGCTTGACAAAGTGGAGAATGCTGACATTTATAGTAATGTAGACCGCCGTGCTTATACCGAGCGCTGGCTCCAGCCGGGCGATGTGGCAAAATATAAATCTTTGTCGGAGACGGTAAACGGAAATACCACAAAAGCCAGTTCACGTTTTATCATGGATGATAACGAGTTGGTGCTGAACACTATTAATATCCAGTACCGCTTTGAGAAGCGTTACGACAAGTTCCTGGAGAGACTCGGGTTGAGTAGTGCCAGCGTAGGATTTTATATGGAAGACCTTTTCCACTGGTCTACGGTGAAAGTGGAACGTGGTACGGAATATCCGATGTCGCGTCAAGTATCCATGTCGCTGAATCTAACTTTTTAATTTATTTGCCTTATGAAGAAAATAATAGATATATCTGTATGCTGCCTGTTGCTGCTTGCCACTTCGTGCAGCGATTGGCTGGATGTAAATCCCAAGAACAATATAAAGGAAGAAGAACTGTTCAGTACCGAGCAGGGATTCAAGGAAGCGCTTACCGGTATTTATATGGCTATGTGTGATGTTTCGCTCTATGGCAGACAGTTGACTTATGGCTTTATGGATATTCTGGCACAGCGTTACGACACTCAGTCGGATACGGAAACGCTGGATTATACACGGACGGACTGGTACACATTCCCATCCAACCAGACAGAGAATTATACCAATAAGTTCTGGGGCGGACACTATAATATCATAGCCAATATCAATAATTTCCTCACCAATCTTGAAACGAAAGGAGATGTCGTGACAAGCGATGGGTATCAGGATATTATGAAAGGTGAAATGTTGGGATTGCGTTCTTTTCTTTACTTTGACCTGCTCCGTATGTTCGGGCCTGTCTATAAGGACAACCCGTCTTCTCCCACTCTTCCCTACCGGACGGAGTTCGACCGTTCTATAGTCCGGCTGATGCCTGCCTCTGAATTGGTGGACAATCTTATTACTACTCTGAAAGAAGCTGAAAGATTGCTGGAAAATGACCCGATGAATATCTCTTTCCCGACAGCGGGTTCGTATGAGGAAGGAGTTGACCCTTTTCTGGATTACCGTTTCAACCGTATGAATAAGTTTGCTGTAAAGGCAGTGCTTGCCCGTGTTTACCTTTATAAGGGGGATGCACAATCTAAGGCGTTGGCGGCGGATTATGCTGCTCAGGTGATTAAAGCATCCAAGGGAAACAGCCACTTGTTCACACTGGTTACGGACAATGCTACTGATCCGGTGTGTTCCACAGAGCTTGTTTTCGCGTTGAGCATGGATTCCGAGAAGTATGATGACCAGATAGATTTGGACTTCAAAGCCGGAATGACTAATGCATATTTTATCAAAAATAGGGACAGGGTCTACGAACTGTTTGATACGGAAGCCGACGGATATAATGATATGCGTATGAAGGAAGGACAGGGCTTCACCATTTCCAATACCGGTTCGTATACCCTCAAATTCAGACAGACCGGATTATTCTCTCCGGCAATAGAAAACCAGATGCCGCTTATCCGCCTGCCGGAAATGTACTATATTCTTGCCGAATGTACGGCAGATTTGAGTGAATCGGCAGAAACGCTGTCCGTTGTCAGAAGTGCCAGGGGGCTTTCCAGCATTGAGGTTTTTGCCGGTGAAGACGAGAAGATGAAGGAAATAGAGAAAGAATACCGGAAGGAACTGTATGGAGAAGGACAGTTATGGTATTTCTACAAACGGTTGGGATATAAGACGTTCCAATTTTGTCCTGTCAACAATATGACTGAAAGTAACTATCGTTTCCCTATTCCTGATGATGAGAAAGCTTTGGGAGGCATCTGATGATTAACAAATTATAAAGACGTTATGAAGACTATATATAACTTATATCTTATTGTACTGGCTGCGCTTTTTTATTCTTCTTGTACGAAAGAGGAAGTTTATTCTTTCACGGGAGAGCCTGCCATAAACTTTACTTCGCAGGAATATCAGTTAGGAGATATGCCGAATAGTCAGGAAGACCCGGACAATCCCGACCAGATGGGATATACTTCAAATTTTGCCGCTCATTATGAGAAGGGGCAATTCACGGATAAATATGATACCGTGTACGTGAAAGCCAAACTGGAAGGAATGTTGCAGGAACATCCTTTGCGGGTGAATCTTGCTTATGAGTCGGTTGAGGGCTATGATACACCGACATTGGTTTTGCCTAAGGACTCTGTTATCAAGGCGGGAGAGTATTATGTAAGGATGGCGGTGCTGGTGGAACGTCCTGCTGCCTATAATAAGGAGTATCAGGTAAAAATCACTTTCGATTATGCAAATTCGGATGTGGTGGCCGGCTCGGAGGAACGCCAGTCCATTATTCTGAAAGCATCGGATAAGTACGAAATCTCTCAGGAGAACATGGGAGTTGGAAGTGAAGAGGAATGGAACAACACATTTGCTTCTTATATCGGTATTTACGGCCCGGTGAAAGTACGTTTTATCTTGTCTGTCTTTAAAAACCGTACTACTCAAATCTTTGTATATACCCCTTATGGATTTGGGATAGGCTTTGACAGTCCTGCTAATGTGGAAACATTGAAGGAAGCCTTGAATGCATATAATGCTAAACATGGGGCATTGACTGAGCCCGACGGCACCGTTGTCACATTTGAACCGGTAGAAGTGAAATAGAAAGAGGAGGAAACTATATGAAACCAATTTATACGATATTGACAGTACTTGCGTTATTGGTAGTAAGTTCTTGTTATGAAGATAAAGGCAATTACGATTATCAGCCTTACCACCGGGTGTTGGTGGAAGTGGACAACAACTACGGAATCAAGCAACCGGAAGAAGCCATTGAGTATACTATCACTCCTAAGGTGACATTGAGCAATGGCAGCACTGACTTGTCCGATGTCTCGTTTTTATGGAAGATGGACAGGAGAACCAATCAGGGCGGCGAGAAGTTTGGAGAAACAGTAAGTACCGGACAAAGCGTCACTATTACGATAGACCCGAATGACACGAAGACGTTCTCTTATAATTATTATTTCCGTTTTTACGTGACGGACAATCAGACGGGCGTCACTGATATGTATCCTGTTAATCTGAAGCTTATCAAACCTTTTGAGAATTCCTGGATAGTGTTGCATGATATCGACGGGCACGCAGAACTGGGTAGTGTTGAATATGCTAATGGAGCCATGATTGTCACTCCCGATGCATTGACCAGGGAAAGAGCGAAAAATGAAGAGATAAAACAGGAACCGCTTACCGGAAAATCCGTAGCGCTGGGCAGGCGGCAGGTAGCTCTTTCAAGTTATGACGCTACTAATTGGCTGGGGTTGATTACCAATACGCAGTTATATGTAAGTACTACCAACCAAGAGGAGTCCGGTTTGCTCAATCAGGCGGAGAACTTTATATTAGCGGGTAACTGGGAACATATTATTTATCCCGGAGAAATAGAGGGATTCGGCAGTGATGATGTCAGTTTCGGCAACAGTTATCAGGCAGGCTTCCTATGCAGTCATGGAAAAGTGTTCCAGGGTTGTATGTATAGTGTGTTGATGTATGGCATGTATCCGGATAATGAAGTGGCGGCTGCAGGCGATTATTATGTCGAAAAAGCATATCCTGTTCCTACGGCGGGCATTGCTTTCGACAGCAAGAACCATCGCTTCCTGAAACTGAACATTCAAAGCCAGAATAGCTGGTCGGGTAGTACACATACCGGTGCGGCACCTTCTAAAAGGGGGACGATACAGGTTGTTCCGAATAATCCGAAGAATGCGGCAGATCCTTCAGCAGTTAATCCCGATTTGAAGTTGGTAGACTTCACAGCCGGATATTGGTATGGTAAGTCTCTTATGGCGGCATGGCAGCGTATGGCTGTAAATGCTTATTTGCTGAACGAAAATACTGGCAAGTCTTCAGTGTACGTATTCCACGGTTATCCTATGACGAATAGCAGTGATCCGGATGACATTCCGGTGACGAACTTATATTCCATCGATACGCCGGCAGGGGTGACAACCCATACGCCGATGACCTCAAGTTGGGAGTACAGTAATATTCTTTTTTATGCTGTAGGTAATAAAATCTATAAATTGGACTTTGCTGTAACCGGAGGCAGTTCGACGGTTGTTTATCAGCATCCTAACCCCAATGCGGAGATTTCTTGTTTGCAGATGGCTTACGAAGAGGCTCTGTATGTAAGTGACATGCCTGATGGGGCGGAAATCTACGGGCATCCGTATGAACGTACAATGGCTGCCGGAGTGAACTTGCCGGATGGAACCGGTGAAGTGGTGGTTCTTCAGTTGAACACAGCCGGGAAAGTGGATAATGATACGATGTATCCTGCCATTCAGGAGCATAAAGGCTTCGGAAAGATTAAAGACGTGACATTTATTTAAGAGATTGCAGTTTTGCATGCGTAACTTATTTATTAAATTCTAAAATAGAACTATTTTTATGATGAATTCTTTGAAATTTTCTGGTTTGACAGCTGTTGCAGCTTCTTTCATCTGTTGCAATATGCTTGCCGGCACCGTAGATGGCAACAAGGTGCATCTCAAAGGGCAACTGGTAGACATGGGAACGACTGATGTTCCGATGCGCTTTGACGGGGCAGCTTCCATGTTGGGTGAAAGTCGTAATATCATGTTGAAAACAGATGCGAAAGGTAACTTCGACACTGTCATCGAGCTTGATAAGCCTGCTTACTTTAATATCAACCGTAATACGGTGTATCTGAGTCCGGGTGATGATCTGACAGTGAAAATCACACAGAATAATGGGGAGGCAGAGTTCGCAGGAAAGGGAGCGGAAGCCAACATATATATGAAAGGGCGCCTTTTTCCGCATGGAGGCTCTTTCCTTGAAAGTGGCGATAATATACGTGCTGACTTTGCCGCTACGCGGACTACTATCGACAGCTTGGCACGTATCCGACGTGCGCAGTTGGAAGCTCTGACAAACGTAAGCAAGGACTTCAAGGATATGGAGAATGCACGTATCAATGCGGATATTGTAAATAGTTACTTGTCTTATCCTTCTTATTCCCGACTTACGTCAGGAGTGAAAGATAGGGAACAGGCTATGCAGAAGGTCGACTCGTTTTATAATACCCTGACTGAAGAAGTAAAATCACGGATTAAAGAACTGGTTGACGACAGGTATCTGGATGTGAATGTGGCGCGTAGTGTACTGAGTCAGGTGAATGCTCCTTATCTGGCTTCTATGAAAGCATGGACGGAGGGCGTTACTTTTACCCCGCGTATTCAGGCTTTATTCAACTCTTCCGAATATGTTAATAAGTTGCGTCAGGAAGTAACTGATGAGTCACTGGCTGAGGTGAAGAGTTTTGCTGATAATTTGCAGTATAAGGACTTTGCGGCCGAACTGAACAGCATGATAGTAAAAGCGAGCCGATTGTTGAAAGGACAACCTGCTATTGATTTTGAATTGACTGATACGGCGGGAGTTGTCCGTCATCTTTCCGATTTCAAGGGAAAGGTGCTTTATGTTGATTTCTGGGCTACATGGTGTGGGCCGTGCATTCAGGAATCTCCGCATTTCGAGTCGTTAAGTAAAGAATATGCCGGTAAGGATATTGTTTTCCTGCCGGTTTCAACAGATACGAACAATAAAGCCTGGAAACGGTTCATTACCGCACATAAAAAACAACTCAGCCAGTATAACAGTGTCGATAAGACAATGCATAGTGGTTGGTCTATTTATTATATTCCCCGTTTTGTCCTGATTGACAAGGATTTTAATATAGTCAGTGCTTATGCGCCCCGACCTTCTAATCCGGAAGCGAAGGAAATGATTGACTCGTTGCTGAAATAAAGGACTGGTAAGAGGTATGTCTTAAAAAGGATATGTCTCCGGCGCTAAAACCGGGGCATATCCTTTTTCTTATTTTTTCTTCTTGTCAGCGATAAATCTCGGCAAATATGCCAGACAGCCTATCAGTATTGCGTACAACAACTCGATATCCCGAAACTCACGGTTGATAAAGTGGCAGACAATGGCGTAAATGGCAATCGTAAATCCGACATAAAGTGCCAGCACGAAAATCGTTCTTACTCTCTTATTTAGAATCATTTTAAATCTATTTATGTGTTAAATACGTGCCAAATATACTCATAATCTCCGAATTCTCTTTATCTTTGTAGCCGAAATGAAAGTGTGGACAGATTTGAGTAGCTTGCAACCACGGAAAAAAATGCTAAAACACGTCTTATCGACGCTTTGCCGTTTACTCTTTGCAGCACTCACCTCTCCTACTCTCTCATTCTTAATTCTTATTTTTTAATTCTTAATTTAAGAAAGATGGGATACTTATTTACATCCGAATCGGTGTCAGAAGGACACCCCGACAAGGTAGCCGACCAAATATCGGATGCCGTACTTGACAAACTGTTGGCTTACGACCCCAGTTCGAAAGTAGCTTGCGAAACACTAGTGACTACCGGACAAGTGGTGCTAGCGGGTGAAGTGAAAACTAAAGCGTACGTTGACCTCCAGCTCATCGCACGCGAAGTGATTAAGAAAATCGGCTATACCAAAGGAGAGTACATGTTCGAAAGTAACTCTTGTGGTGTATTGTCCGCTATTCATGAGCAAAGCCCCGATATCAACCGCGGTGTAGAACGTCAGGATCCGATGGAGCAGGGCGCGGGCGATCAAGGTATGATGTTTGGTTATGCTACGAATGAAACGGAAAACTACATGCCGCTTTCTCTTGATTTGGCACACCGCATTCTGCAAGTGCTGGCTGATATCCGTCGTGAAGGTAAGGTGATGACTTATCTCCGCCCCGATGCAAAAAGCCAGGTTACTATTGAATATGACGACAACGGAACCCCTGTCCGCATTGATACAATCGTTGTTTCTACGCAACATGATGACTTTATCCAGCCGGAAGATGATTCACAAGCGGCTCAGTTGAAAGCTGACGAAGAAATGCTGTCTATTATCCGCCGTGATGTGATCGAGATTCTGATGCCTCGTGTGATTGCTTCTATCCATCACGACAAAGTGTTGGCATTGTTTAATGACAAGATCATCTATCATGTTAATCCTACCGGAAAGTTTGTAATCGGTGGCCCTCACGGAGATACCGGATTGACAGGTCGTAAGATTATCGTTGATACTTATGGTGGTAAAGGTGCTCACGGTGGTGGTGCTTTCTCAGGAAAAGACCCCAGCAAGGTAGACCGCAGCGCGGCTTATGCAGCACGCCATATCGCTAAGAACATGGTCGCGGCAGGTGTAGCGGATGAAATGCTCGTACAGGTAAGTTATGCTATTGGTGTAGCTCGTCCGATCAATATTTTTGTGGATACTTACGGCCGTTCTCATGTGAATATGACTGATGGCGAGATTGCCCGCATCATTGACCAATTGTTCGACCTTCGTCCGAAAGCTATCGAAGAACGTCTGAAGCTTCGCAATCCTATTTATCAGGAAACTGCTGCTTATGGTCACATGGGACGTGAACCGCAAGTGGTTACGAAGAAATTCTCTTCCCGTTATGAAGGTGAGAAAACGGTAGATGTTGAGCTCTTTACATGGGAGAAGCTTGATTATGTTGATAAAATTAAAGCCGCTTTCGCTCTGTAAGTCTCTTTAGAGCTTTGCTTATTGTATAAAAGAGTCACAATTTCACCTTCCTTTCCCGGGAAGATGGGATTGTGGCTCTCGTTTTTTATAAGTTATATTTAAATAAATGTATTTTGGATACTAAATATATCTTGCAGGAATTTGTTACTTTTGTTTCGTGAAACGAACAATTTCCAGATGAAAATAAAATATTTCTGTTCAAGGTGCCATTGGTTGGCTTTTTGTTGCTTATTTGTCGGTATAGGTAGTATTTTGTCGTCTATATCCTTTTCTTCATGTTCTTCTTCAGTGAAGAATCCTTTGCTATTGTGCGCTGATTCATTAATGGAAGCACGTCCTGATAGTGCGTTATTCATTTTGGAATCTATCTCTTCTCCACAGAAACTGCCACGTGCTGATAGGGCGCTTTATGCGTTGTTGTTTACGCAAGCTCAGCATAAAAACTATATTGCTTTAGAAGATGATTCGTTGATAAAAACAGCTGTTGAGTACTATGGTGATAGAAAGAAGAGTGTGCGTGCCGCAAAAGCCCATTATTATTTAGGAGCTACATATCGGGATATGGGTTATACTTCTTTCGCTGTAGAAGAATACTTGACGGCAATTCGGTTGATGCCTGTTAAAGATGAGTTTTTGGCGATGATATATGATAATTTGGCGGAATGTTATGAAGAGGAAGATTTGAGTAGTATAGCGGCAGAAGCTTATCGTTCAGCTTATCAGATATTAAAAGGGAAAAGTGGACAGGTATATCCATTGAGAGGTATTGCACGCACATTCTTGTTACAGAATGAGAAAGATAGCGCACTATGTTATTATGGACATGCTCTTGATTGTGCGTTAGTAGATTGCGATTCTAATCTGATAGGTGCACTTTATCATGATTTAGCTATGGTTTATAGTGAAGAAAAGGATTATATTCAAGCAGATAAATACATATCGAAAGCTATTGAAATAATGGATTATGATAGTTCTTTTAATGCTTGTTTATTAAAAGCTAAAGTTATGCTTAATCTGGATAAGCTTGATTCCGCTAGTTATTTTTATTGTAAGAATATAGAACAGCTTGATATTTATGGCAAAGTTGCTTGTTATGATGGAATGTATCAGGTTGCAAAGAAAAAAGGTGAATGGAAAGCTGCAACAGAAAATATTGATGCATATAAGATACTTTATGATTCAATTCAGGTGATTGCTGATAATGAGGAACTTAATCGACTTATGGATAAGCATCAATTGGAAGAACATAAAAGAGTATTGTCAGAGCGTACTAAAATATTAATTGGTAGTTTGATTGTTGCATTTCTTTCTTTGATGGTTATATGTGTTTTTTCCTTTATGTGGAATGATAGGAAACGAAAAAAGCGTTATATAGCATTGCAACATGAATTAACTCAAAAGCGAGTAGATACTATGTTGTTAAAAGAGGAAGAAATTTCTGACTCCAATAAGGAACTTGTTAATAAAAAAATGTCCGAATTGAGGGAACAGCAGTTTCAATTATGCGTGTCTGTGTTTCAGAATACTGATTATTACAGTAAATTGGAAGCTTTAGAGAAAGCGACTCCAAAGCAATTATTAGTGATGCGTAATTTGAGAGTGGAGATGCATATTGTTATATGCAAAACATTTATTGATGTAATGACGAATTTGCAAGAATGTTGTCCAGCTTTAACTCATGACGATTTGTTTTATTGCATTCTTTCCAAACTTCATTGTTCCAAAACTGTCATTATGGAATTAATGGATACTACATCAGATGCTCTTAAAACACGTAAGAATCGTATTAAGAATAAAATGGATGCAGGGATGTTTGAATATGTATTTAGCATTGATAATCTGTAAATTATAGTGTCCTGTTACCATTGTTACCACATAAAAATCGTTTTTTTTGTATCAACTATGTATTTTTGGGGCGAAATTTTAAACTCAATTTATTATGAAAGCTAAATTCTTACTTCTGTTATTGTTGACCATTTTACTTCAGGTAAACACAACTTCCTTTGCACGAGAAATGAAATCTTTGCGTCAGATTGAACTAAGAAATAAAACTCAGGCACAACATAGAACTATTCCTATTATACCTATTGCTGTTGTTGAAAGCCCGATAGTATCCATTGACCTTCTTGTACCTGTTACTTCTGTAACAATCATCATAAAAGATGCAGAAACGGAAGAAGTTGTTTATTCATCTACTGATTTGAATGTACAAAAGGTTAATGTTAATCTTGCAGGTGAGGAGAAAGGCAAGTATATTGTAGAAATACAACTTCCGACTGAAACCTATGCCGGAGAGTTTGAATTAGACTAATCTCTGTAATAGATATATTTGCAACTAGATAAATATACCTAAATTATTAACTATTAAGGCCCCGCTATTGAATATATAGTGCATTGCTGAAAAGGCGATTGGCGATTAGATGTTGACCGAGAGGGGAAAGAACCGGTTGATTTTGACTCGTGGGCTTAATGTTCCTTGCGAAAGGCATACAATAGTTATTAGGTATATTTTGAAAATAGAATCACTTATAATAATTGTCTCGCTGAAAGCTGGTAGGGTGTTCGAGCAAACTGGTTATTCGAATAAAAGTTCATTCAGCGGCAATCTGATACATCTGTTTGCAGATGCGATATCTGCAATAGATGTATTTTCTGTGAGAAAGGCTCTTGGAATTCTGAATCAGAAGTCCAAGAGCCTTTTGAGCGTAATAGACCAGTATGTTCAATATGAGAAAGCAGGTATATCTGTTATCTCTGATAAAGATAAATGTGAATAACGGAATTTTTTCGTAATTTTGCGCCTACGATATAATAAACTCATGGATAGTGCGATGAAGATGAACCAAATAAATTCTGTATGCGTATATAGTGCCTCCAGTACCAAGATAGATCCTGTCTACTTTCAAGCAGCCGAAGAACTCGGCCGTCTGCTTGCCGAACATCATATTCGTTTGATTAACGGAGCCGGCAGTATCGGGCTGATGTGCTCTGTGGCAGATGCAGTCTTGAAGAATGGTGGTGAAGTGACCGGAGTAATCCCTCATTTTATGGTAGAGCAGAACTGGCACCATACGGGACTGACAGAACTGATTGAAGTGGAATCCATGCACGAGCGCAAGCAGAAAATGGCAAATCTGAGTGATGGCATCATCGCACTGCCGGGCGGATGCGGAACACTTGAAGAACTCCTTGAGATTATTACATGGAAGCAATTGGGGCTTTATCTCAACCCTATTATTATTCTCAATGTAAACGAATTCTTTGACCCGCTGTTGGAAATGCTTGAAAAGGCTATTGAGGAGAACTTTATGCGTCAACAGCATGGAGATATATGGAAAGTAGCCCGGACGCCTGAAGAAGCCGTAAAATTGCTTTATGAGACTCCGGTGTGGGATGTTTCCATTCGTAAATTCGCTGCTATATGATAGGCGATACGCTAAGTGCCCAACGCGCTGATACTCTGCCGCTGTTCCAACAAGGGCAGACTGCCCCGGTGAAGGCGGCTAGTGATAGTTTGCAATTGACTGCGGCTCATACTACGCAGGAAGTTGAATCAGGCTTTGAGGGAACCCCTATCCCCTACTCTCCCCGTACGGATGACGTAATCTCGTTAACGTTGCTGGTTTGCTTCTTCCTTTCTTCCATCGCTTTGGCACGCGGAAAGAGATTTCTTTCGCAGCAAGTGAAAGACTTTGTGCTGCACCGGGAGCGGACGAGCATCTTTGATAGCTCCACGGCGGCTGACATGCGCTATCTTCTTGTACTCGTATTGCAAACCTGCGTGTTGGCGGGAATCACATTTTTCAATTATTTTCATGATACTTGTCCCGCTCTGATGACCCATGTCTCCCCTCTCCTTTTACTCGGAATTTATGTCGGTTTTTGCCTGGCATATTTCTTACTAAAATGGTTGCTTTACATGTTCCTTGGATGGACTTTTTTTGACGAAAACAGGACAAATCTATGGTTGGAATCTTATTCTACACTCATATATTATGCCGGATTTGCCCTTTTCCCATTCGTACTTTTTCTAGTTTATTTCGATCTAAGCCTCACCAATTTGATTGTAATTGGTTCAATTATTCTAATTTTAGCTAAAATATTGATGTTTTATAAGTGGATAAAGCTTTTTTTTCATCAATTTAGTGGCCTTCTCCTTTTAATTGTGTACTTTTGCGCTCTAGAAATAGTACCTTGTCTGCTACTCTACCAAGGTATGATTCAAATGAACAATATTTTGCTAATAAAATTTTAGGACGTTGAAAATTACAAAAGTACTAGTGTCGCAGCCTAAGCCTGCGTCAGAGAAATCTCCCTATTACGACATAGCTGAGAAGTATGGCGTAAAAATAGATTTCCGGCCGTTTATTAAGGTTGAAAGTCTTTCGGCGAAAGAATTTCGGCAACAGAAAATTTCGATTCTCGACCACACTGCCGTTATATTCACTTCGCGTCATGCTATTGACCACTTTTTCAGTTTATGTACTGAAATGCGTGTAGCGATTCCCGAGACAATGAAGTATTTCTGCGTGACGGAAGCGGTGGCATTGTACATCCAGAAGTATGTACAGTACCGCAAGCGCAAAATCTTCTTTGGAGCTACCGGAAAGATTGAAGATCTCGTTCCTTCCATCGTGAAGCACAAGACAGAGAAATACCTCGTCCCGATGTCGGACGTACACAATGATGATGTGAAAAACCTGCTCGACAAGAATGGTATTCAGCATACAGAAGCTGTGATGTACCGCACAGTGAGCAACGACTTTACGTCAGAAGAAGAGTTTGATTATGATATGTTGGTGTTCTTCAGCCCGGCAGGAGTGACTTCTTTGAAGAAGAACTTCCCCGATTTCAATCAGAAAGAGATTAAGATCGGAACTTTCGGCTCTACTACCGCACAAGCTGTACGTGATGCCGGCCTTCGTCTGGACCTTGAAGCGCCTACGGTGCAGGCTCCGTCAATGACTGCCGCACTTGACATGTTTATCAAGGAAAACAATAAATAAACAGAGTGGGTATATATACTTTGTGCAAAGCCGAAAGGCTGAACAGTAAAATACAGATCGGAAAGATGTTTGAGGGCGGCGTTTCGAAGTCGTTTTCCATCTTTCCGATACGTGTTGTATATATGCCTGTCGAACAGGGTGAGGCTTCGGTTTCCATACTGATCAGCGTGTCGAAACGACGTTTCAAGCGGGCGGTAAAGCGCAACCGGGTGAAACGTCAGATACGCGAAGCCTACCGAAGAAACAAAGAACTCCTAATCGGTGAACTGCAACGGCGTGAACAACGTCTGGCTGTCGCCTTTATCTATCTGTCGGACGAGCTTATAGCTACTGCCCAATTGGAAGAGAAAATGAAAATAGCGCTTTCGCGCATCTCCGAAAAGCTTTCCTCATGAAATCCCAGGGCTCCGGGGTATCCTCCATCTGGGTATCTGTGAAAGGATTTTTGAGAAGGATATTTTCGTTCTTGCTACTTATCCCCATCTATTTTTACCGGATTTGTATTTCTCCGCTTACACCTCCTTCTTGCCGGTTCACACCCACTTGCTCGGCTTATGCAGTCGAAGCGATAAAGAAGCACGGGCCTGTGAAAGGGCTTTATCTGACTGTGCGACGTATCCTGAGATGTCATCCCTGGGGTGGCTCCGGTTATGACCCTGTGCCCTAAAAAGAATTAAAACAAAGAATCAAATATGGAAGGGAAAATGATAGATACGATCCTGGATATTCATACCCATAGACGGGAAGCTGACTCTGAAGGCAAGTCCATTATCAATTATAAACAGTTGACAGGAGCGCCGCTTTTGGAAGGTTATTATTATTCTATCGGTATCCATCCCTGGGAGCTGACACTGTCTAATATGAAAGAGCAACAGGATTTTATTATCAGTCAACTGTCCGATAAGAGGATTGTAGCCATAGGGGAGGGCGGACTGGACAAATTGACAGAGATTTCGATGGAACTTCAGAGAATGGCATTTATAATGCAGATAACCCTGTCGGAACAGTACAGCTTGCCATTGATCATCCACTGCGTGAAAGCGATGGATGAAATGTTGGCTGTGAAAAAGAGATTTCGTCCCACACAGCCCTGGATATGGCATGGTTTCCGGGGAAAGCCTGAACAGGCGACGCAATTACTGAAGCAGGGATTCTATCTTTCTTTGGGAGAGCATTATTCCGATGAAACAATGAAGCTGATACCCGACGACCGCTTATTTTTGGAGACAGATGAAAGTTCGCTTGATATTGAAGACATCCTGCGGCAGGCAGCCGAAGTGCGTGGAGTGGGAGTGGAGACGCTGCACGAGACAATCCGTAGAAATATTCAAAATGTCTTTTTTAAGGCCTAAGAGTTGTATCTTCCGGGAAAGAGTCGTACTTTTGCCGCATATCGGATTAAAAAGACAATAAAAAACTAATAATAAAAAGAGTAATACGATGAATTTTGTAGAAGAATTGAGATGGCGTGGCATGTTGCAGGACATCATGCCGGGAACGGAAGAGTTGTTGAGCAAAGAACAGGTGACAGCCTATATCGGTTTTGACCCGACAGCCGATTCTTTGCACATCGGGCACCTTTGCAGTGTGATGATTTTGCGTCATTTCCAGCGTTGCGGACATAAGCCGTTGGTGCTGATTGGCGGTGCTACAGGTATGATAGGTGACCCTTCCGGGAAGTCGGCAGAACGGAATTTGCTGACAGAGGATACTTTGCATCTCAACATGGAAGGCATGAAGAAACAGTTGAGCAAGTTCCTTAACTTTGATTCTGATGCACCCAATCATGCGGAAATGGTGAACAACTACGACTGGATGAAAGAGTTCAGCTTCCTCGATTTTGTCCGTGAAGTGGGTAAGCATATCACTGTGAATTATATGATGGCGAAAGACTCTGTAAAACGTCGTCTGAATGGCGAGGCACGTGACGGACTGTCATTCACTGAGTTCACTTATCAGTTGCTTCAAGGATATGACTTCCTTCATTTATATGAGACAAAAGGCTGTAAGCTGCAAATGGGTGGTTCAGACCAATGGGGAAATATTACTACCGGTGCAGAATTGATTCGTCGTACGAATGGGGGAGAGGTTTTTGCACTGACTAGTCCGCTGATAACAAAGGCTGATGGTGGTAAATTCGGTAAGACAGAATCCGGAAATATTTGGCTGGACGCTCGTTATACATCTCCATACAAGTTCTACCAGTTCTGGCTGAACGTAAGCGATTCCGATGCAGAACGCTATATCAAGATCTTCACTTCTATCGAAAAAGAAGAAATTGAAGCATTGATTGCCGAACATCAGGCAGCTCCGCACTTGCGTATCCTTCAGAAACGTCTTGCGAAAGAGGTGACTGTGATGGTTCATTCTGAAGAAGATTACAACGCGGCGGTAGACGCATCGAACATCCTGTTTGGTAATGCTACTTCCGACGCTTTGCGCAAACTGGACGAAGATACTTTGCTGGCTGTATTCGAAGGAGTACCTCAATTTGAGATTTCCCGTGATGCGTTGGCGGAAGGAGTGAAGGCGGTAGACCTGTTGGTCGATAATGCGGCTGTATTTGCTTCGAAAGGTGAAATGCGTAAGTTGGTTCAAGGCGGCGGCGTTTCGTTGAATAAGGAGAAGCTAACAGCCTTTGACCAGGTAATTACAACTGCCGACCTGCTCGATGAGAAATATCTGCTTGTTCAGCGTGGCAAAAAGAACTACTATTTGCTGATTGCAAAATAAGAAAAGAGATAGTTGAATGACTGAAAAATCAGGTTTTGTCGGCATGAGTCTGACAAAATCTGATAAAAAAACACCGAAATATTTGGAAGTTTAGTTAGATACTTCTATCTTTGCACCGCTTTTTAACAGAAAGCACTCTGAGTTTGTCCTATGGTGTAATGGTAGCACAACAGTTTTTGGTTCTGTTTGTCTAAGTTCGAATCTTGGTAGGACAACAACTTTCCAGTTTATTACAAGTAAAAACCCGCAAAAAACGTTATTTTGCGGGTTTTTTTGTATCCTTTAATAAGCTCTTCCGAAAAAAGTTGACGCTCATTCGGGAGATTTATCGGGAGACATTATCCGGTTAAAATCAATTCTTTTTTGAAGTTCCAGCAAAAACATGGAACATGGAACAGAAAAAAAGAACTTTTAACGTTTTATTCCTGATGCGTAGGAATAAACAGAGTGATGCCGAAGCATCGTTATTTTGCCGGATAACCATCCGAGGACAAAGATACGAATTTCCTCTCAATTGTAAAGTACGAGCGCGAAATTGGAATGCTGCGGCGCAAAAGTCTACAGGAAAGACAGAAGTGGACAGGGATGCAAATACCCGCATCGAAGATATAAAACTTTTCCCGAGCTGCAACAACTTGCCCGGACAAATCCGCTATCAGTTTTCTGTATTATATCCCCTTAGAGTTATACAGCTACCTGTTCTTCTTTGATAATAGAGATACCCAACGCTCTTTCTATTTTGGAAAGAGTTTCCAATGAAAGATTTTCCCGTCCTTTCAATATTTTCGAGATATACTGTTGGCTGCAACTCATCATTTCTGCCAGTTGCTTTTGGTTTATCCCCAGTTCGTCCATTTTATCCAGCATCAACATGGCTATGCGCTGTGAATATCGGAGCCACATTTTGTTCTCCTGTCTAGCTTCCAGTGCTTCACGCCATTTTGAAGGAGTTGAAGATGCATATTTTTCCAACTTCTCAATGGTTGTTTTCATGTCATTATCCATACTTTTTTCTCCTATAATTAAAGTTCAGTCATATAATCAACAAATCCTGTATCATCAATAACATTTTCCTGCAACAAGAAGTTCCGTACACGTTCCAATTTAGCGAGTTCCCTGCTTGTATGTTCTCTTTCCTGCATTGTTGCCGTCAATTTGATCGCCCCACCCGTAATGATATATATCCCGGAAACCAACTTGATAGCATATAGCCGTAACCATGACGAATGACCAAATTTGCGTTTCAGTCTTGCTTTTTCCTTCTGAAGCATGATATCGGACATCTGATTGTTATCCAACGGGCGGAATATCCGGTTTAAATCAGCTTCCGGAGAAATATCTAAAATGATACGTTGCAGGCGGTCGCTATCGTCAATCGTATCGCTTATAGCGATGTTTATATCAGATATTTTAAAATAGGCAATCAAATCATTAATGTTCTCTATGAAAAACGCGCGCAGCCATTGTACATCGTCCCATTGGTCAATCGTTTTGATAAATTCGTTATCGTCATTTTCATCGAATCGAACTGCCCACAATCTTCCGTCTCTAGTAATCTTGTCGAATATCATATCTTTTTTATTAGTTGTAACAAAGGTACAAAAAAAGAGGGAGATATACAACTTATAAGTTGATTATTTCGTTTTACGGATAGATTTTTATTTTGGTTTAGTAGTTGTATGGTAAATAGTGGTATCAGTATTCCAATCGTTTATTTTCTCATTTTTGTGATCTTGATTTCAGTAATAGTTTGTCTGTTGTAAGAAAACTATCATGTGTTATTTGTTTGAAAGATTGACTGTTTTAATGATTGCTTTATTCATTTATGAATAAGTCTGTCTTTTGTTAGCAACAATATCTTTACAGTTCTATAATAAACCCGGATACAGTTTTTAATAAATAGTTGGAGGGTTTATTATAAACGGTATCCGAGTTTATTAAAAACTATTTTTGGCGGATTTCAAGATTTTATGTGAATAATATAAACAAAACGGGAGAAAACCATTGCTGATTTTCTCCCATTGTAGTTCTTCCATATATGGAAATATATGTTTGATAATGTGCTATTATGTCTTGATTTTTATATAACTCATATTGCTTTTTCTCCTATTTTGGTTCTTCAAAGATACAAAATAAAAAGGGAAAAGTCAATAGCCGGGACTATTTAATGGTGAAAGCATAAAGCCCCATCATCATAAAAGATGTTTCCACCAGGTCGCCGGATTCTATCTGCTTGCCGAACTTGACCGGCTGCCCTTCCGCATTCATCCAGTGTGACCAGACTCCTTTTATGCGTTCCGCTTTGTTTAGGTAGCGCGCAAGCGTGAGAATACGCTTCGATCTCTCTTTGCGGGTAATCCATCCCCGTTCTATTCCCGTCAGTGTCACCATGACACCGAAGCCGCTTCCTCCGGTAGTCAGATTCTTGTTGTTGACATTCGTGCCTGCGTGAATCATTCCGGTCTGTTTATTGGCGAATTGCCAGAAATGATTGAATGCGGCACGTTGTTCCTCTTCCAATATGATACGTACAGAGTCGGGATGGTATGAGAAGGAAGGCGTCACCCGGACGGACGCGGCATATCCTGATATGCATACGCTACACGCCAGCAGGAGACTGAATACTGTTTTCTTTAGCAGGGAGTGGTTCATAGCTTTTTATTTTTGGGCAAAGTAAAGCTTTTCTTGCTATCCGCTCAAATTCCGGACAGCGTATCGAATACGTCAGCATGAAGAAAACGGAGAATCAGACTACTATTTCTATACTACATGGATAAATAATTGTCTGATAATGTGAATATTGTATCTTGGATATGTTTCCCTGTCTTTTTTCAATCTCCAAGGTATGATTCAGGTTGGATACCATTCAGTCTGCTTCTTTTTTGATGGCTTTGTTTCGGGATACTAAAAAATCCAAAGCATATGTGCTTTTCCTTTCATTAGGTGAAAATCTCTTTCGAATCGTATTATAGTTCGTTAAAAAAGTGTACATTGCAACAATTCTGGACATTTTTGGTGGATAATTGGAACAAAATTGCAAGGTAAACCCGTTTTCTTTTGCTATTTTTGCATCGTGTACGCAAACGGTGTGCACGTAGAAAGAGAGTTTATTCAATAACTATAAATAAATAAGGTATGAAAACGAACTATGAAATTCGCTATGCTGCGCATCCCGAGGATGCAAAAAGTTATGATACTACAAGAATCCGCAGAGATTTCTTAATCGAAAAGATATTTGTCCCCAATGAAGTGAATATGGTATATTCCATGTACGACCGCATGGTAGTAGGTGGAGCTCTTCCGGTAGGAGAGGTGCTGACGCTCGAAGCGATTGACCCACTGAAAGCTCCTTTCTTCCTGACACGCCGCGAGATGGGTATTTACAACGTAGGCGGCCCGGGTATCGTAAAAGCAGGCGATGCTGAATTTGAACTAGATTATAAGGAAGCCCTTTACCTGGGCTCGGGCGACCGTGAAGTGACTTTCGAAAGCAAGGATGCTGCACATCCCGCCAAATTCTACTTCAACTCACTGACTGCACACCGCAACTACCCCGACCGTAAAGTGACGAAAGCCGACGCAGTAGTAGCCGAAATGGGCTCACTGGAAGGTTCCAACCACCGTAACATCAACAAGATGCTGGTGAATCAGGTATTGCCTACCTGCCAACTTCAGATGGGTATGACGGAACTCGCTCCGGGAAGCGTATGGAACACGATGCCTGCCCACGTGCACAGCCGTCGTATGGAAGCCTATTTCTACTTCGAAATCCCCGAAGACTACGCTATCTGCCATTTTATGGGCGAAGTGGGCGAAACGCGTCACGTATGGATGAAGGGCGACCAGGCGGTTCTTTCGCCCGAATGGTCTATCCACTCGGCTGCCGCTACCCACAACTATACCTTTATTTGGGGTATGGGTGGCGAGAACCTCGACTACGGCGATCAGGACTTCTCATTAATAACAGATTTGAAATAAACAACTACAATAAGTTTTCCTAATTTAATAACAAAAAAATTATGAATCAGTATTTGAATTTTTCTTTGAAAGGTAAAGTAGCTCTCGTTACAGGTGCTTCTTATGGTATCGGTTTTGCTATCGCTTCTGCTTTTGCAGAACAAGGCGCTACTGTTTGTTTTAACGACATCAATCAGGAGTTGGTAGACAAAGGTATGGCTGCTTATGCAGAAAAGGGTATCAAGGCTCACGGTTATGTATGTGACGTAACAGACGAACCGGCTGTACAGGCTATGGTTGCTACTATCGCTAAAGAAGTAGGTACAATTGATATTCTTGTAAATAACGCAGGTATCATCCGTCGTGTTCCTATGCACGAAATGGAAGCTGCAGATTTCCGTCGTGTAATCGACATCGACTTGAATGCTCCGTTTATCGTTGCTAAGGCTGTTCTTCCTGCTATGATGGAAAAACGTGCCGGTAAAATCATCAACATCTGCTCTATGATGTCTGAGCTGGGTCGTGAAACTGTATCTGCTTACGCTGCCGCTAAGGGTGGTCTGAAGATGCTGACTCGCAACATCTGCTCTGAATATGGTGAATACAACATCCAGTGTAATGGCATCGGCCCGGGTTACATCGCTACTCCGCAGACTGCTCCTCTTCGTGAGCCACAGGCAGACGGAAGCCGTCACCCGTTCGATTCATTCATCTGTGCAAAGACTCCGGCCGGCCGTTGGTTGGATCCTGAAGAACTGACAGGTCCTGCCGTATTCCTTGCTTCTGAAGCATCTAACGCTGTCAACGGACATGTTCTTTACGTAGACGGTGGTATCCTTGCTTATATCGGAAAACAACCGAAATAATACAAGATAAGATAGAAAACTAATCCGGTAAGGTGATAGAATGGCAAAGAGCATCCTCTTTTCATCTGTCACCTTATTTTTATTTAAATAAGAACCAATCATGAAAAAGATATTTATTCTGTTTGCCGCCGCTTTGATGGGCTTCGCTTCCTGTGCGGACAGCAAACAGGCGATGACGGTCACTGTGACCAATCCTCTGGCGTTGGAACGTGCAGGGGAGATGGTTGAAGTACCGATGAGCGATGTAGTTGCCAGACTGAAACTGGCAGATACAGCACAGATTGTAGTGCTTGACGCCGACGGCCGGCAAGTGCCTTACCAAGTGACATATGACGAAAAAGTTATTTTTCCGGCTGCGGTGACAGCTAACGGCACAGCCGTTTATACTATCCAGCAGGGCACTCCGGAGCCTTTCAACGTAATTGCTTGTGGCAAATACTACCCCGAACGTCTGGACGACGTTGCCTGGGAGAATGACCTTGGCGGTTATCGTGCCTATGGCCCTGCCTTGCAGGCAAGAGGCGAACGCGGCTTCGGCTATGACCTATTTACGAAGTACAACACCACGGAACCGGTTCTTGAAGGTATGTACGCTGAAGAACTGAACAAGGAAAAGCGTGCCAAGATAGCCGAACTGAAAAAGACAGACCCGAAAGCGGCAGGAGAACTGGGACGTTCCATCTCTTACCATATCGACCATGGTTACGGAATGGACTGCTATGCCGTAGGTCCTACATTGGGTTGCGGTACGGCTGCTTTGATGGCAGGTGATACCATTATCTATCCTTACTGCTATCGCACACAGGAAATCCTTGATAACGGCCCGTTGCGTTTCACTGTGAAGCTGGAATTCAATCCATTGGTAGTTCGTGGAGATTCCAATGTGGTGGAAACGCGTGTCATCTCCTTGGATGCAGGTTCATACCTCAACAAAGCAGTAATTTCGTATACCAACCTGAAGGAAGCCATGCCTGTAACTACCGGACTTGTCCTGCGTGAACCGGACGGTATAGTTGCAGCAGATGCCGCAAACGGCTACATCACTTATGTTGATCCTACGACCGACCGGAAAGGTGGAAACGGCAAGATATTTGTCGGCGCCGCATTCCCTGCGCAAGTAAAAGATGCTAAAGTAGTTCTTTTCCCGGAAACGGAGAAGAAAGAACGCGGCGGAGCGGACGGTCATGTACTGGCTGTCAGCGAATATGAGCCGGGTTCTGAATATACTTATTACTGGGGTTCTGCTTGGGACAAAGCTGCCATCAAGACGGCAGATGTATGGAATAAATATATGGCTGAGTATGCTCAAAAATTACGTGCTCCGCTTTCGGTAGCATATTAGTATCTGATATAAGAGCTGAAAATAGTAGAAAAGTGGGGATTCCTGTAATTATATGGGAGTTCCCATTCTTTTTTAGTAGAAATAATCTATCGTGTGGTTGCTAGACAGGAGCGAAGGGGAGAGTATATATTTGTTGTGCGGGTGTGTTGGGAGGTGATTAAGTTCTAGCAGAACTTGGTGCATTGCTGATAGTGAACTTTCCATCCATGTTGGTAGTAGTTCCTATAGACGTGCCTTTTACTAGTACGGATGCCCCTACAACAGGCTGGTTGTCCTCTTCCGAAATGACAACACCTGTGATTGTTTTAGGTGTTTGGGCGATCGCTAGACCAATTCCTGCCAATAAGCAGGCCAATAACAACACAAATCTTCTTTTCATACGCTCCCTAAATATTTAGTTAATATAATAGTTGTCTATTTGCTTGTATACTTTTTGCAAAAATAAGCACATTTTATTAAAAACAAAGCAAAACAATGAAAAAAATATCAATTTGATTGCAAGATAATTTGAAAGATACGTGGTGAATATCATTTTTCAAAGGAAGTGGATAGATTGTTTTTGATAACATATTGCTATTATTAATAAGGTGCATCACTATATTATGAAAATAAATAGTACATAGTGATATTTTTAAAAATGGGTTTAATTATATAAAAACTAGTATTGATATTTTCAAAAGAACCAAAATTTAACAAATTACAAAGAGGACAAATTAGGATGAAAAATAGCTACTTGAGACATTAAAGACATTTCCTTAAATATGAAAATAAGCAATAAAAATATGAAGGGTTTTAAATGGTAGTAAAATAAGGGTATTTCTGTCATTATGCAATATAAACACAATTATGGGTAACATGTACTTTCCCGAAAATATCCGGTATATAGAAAAAAAGGCCAGGATATATACATTGGAGACGTTGGACATATATACACTGCCTGTCAGACATATATGCCCAACACATTGGATATATATATCCAACACTTCAGCAAACTATATCCAACATGTTGGCAAGTAATAGCCAACCTGCCATTTCCCCTTTTAAAGGTTATCAGACCTTAATTTCCTGTCATACACTTGTATGGAAATAAGAAAACGGAGCTTTTATTTTCATTTTTATGCTGATAAAGGACTGGAAGAATTATAAAATAGTTTTTTATTTTCTAGTTGCTACCTATAAATAAATGGGGCAAAACTAACAAATAAAACGAGTATTGAAGATTTTACATTCCCATTTCACACATAAAACAGATATTCTTATTTTTATTGATATAATAATTGACAGTTGACATACATCATGCATTTTCCTATCTCCGAATCCTTGCGTTTTTATCATTTATATCGTACTACTTCCAAAATATTTGCATGCTGAAGAGAAGTGAATATCATTTTGACAGTTTTATGTTTGGGTTATTATATTGACAATTATTCCCGAATTTGTAAAACAAATATTCTTTAATATTAAGTTCTGCTAGAACTTTGAAAATTAGCTATATCGGTATGAAAACGCAAGAAGTCTCCATTAAACCGGGGACGATGAAAGTTGTAATGAAACCCGATGCAGAAGTATTGCAAGAGGTTGTGGTCACCGGTATGCAGAAAATGGATAAGCGATTGTTTACGGGAGCAGCGACTAAGATTTCGGCGGAAAATGCCAAATTGGACGGTCTTGCAGATGTCAGCCGAGCCCTGGAAGGACGTGCAGCCGGTGTATCTGTTCAAAATGTGTCAGGAACATTCGGTACAGCACCGAAGATTCGTGTTCGTGGCGCTACTTCCATTTATGGTAGTTCAAAACCTCTGTGGGTAGTAGACGGTGTCATCATGGAAGATGTGACGGAAGTAGGAGCTGATGATTTATCTTCCGGTAATGCAGAAACATTGATCAGTTCGGCCATTGCAGGTTTGAATGCCGACGACATTGAGAGTTTTCAGATATTGAAAGACGGTTCAGCTACTTCCATTTACGGTGCACGGGCCATGGCAGGTGTTATCGTAGTCACTACCAAAAAAGGAAAAGCCGGAACAAACAAAATCAGTTATACCGGTGAATTTACGATGCGCCTGAAGCCTCAGTACCGGAACTTCAACATTATGGATTCTCAGGAGCAAATGAGTGTATACAGGGACTTGGAAGCAGCCGGTTACCTGAATTTTTCCGATTCGTATCGTGCCTCCAACAGTGGGGTATATGGCAAAATGTATCACCTCATCAACCAGTATAATGCGACAAACGGGACTTACGGATTGGAAAATACACCGGAAGCACGCATTGCCTTCCTCGAACAGGCGGAATACAATAACACGGATTGGTTTGACTTGTTGTTCGACAACAACATATCCCAAAGCCATGCCGTCAGTATGTCCACCGGTACGGAAAAGGCATCCTATTACACCTCACTTAGTGCCATGATAGATCCGGGATGGTCAAAGAAGAGCAAGGTTTCACGCTATACCGCCAATATCAATGCACTCTACAATGTTTCGAAACAAGTATCATTGAATCTGATTGGTAACGCTTCTTATCGTAAACAGGAAGCGCCGGGAACCTTGGGTTCGCAGTCGGACCCCGTAAACGGAGAAGTGAAACGGGATTTCGACATCAATCCCTATTCGTTTGCGCTGAATACTTCACGTACAATGGATTCCAATGAGTATTATGTACGTAATTATGCCCCGTTCAATATCTTTAATGAATTGGAAAATAACTATATGGACCTCCATGTAGTAGATATGAAGTTTCAGGCAGAGTTGAAATGGAAACCTGTCCACAAAGTGGAACTGTCCGCCCTGGGTGCTTACAAATATTCTACTACAACCCAAGACCATTACGTGAAAGATTACTCCAATCAGGCATGGGCATACCGCGCTATGGATGATGCCACGATGCAGAAAGCCAATCCGTGGCTATATACCGACCCTGACAAGGTAAATACACTTCCGGAAAGTGTGATGCCCGTCGGTGGCTTCTATCGCGAAACAAAATATGCGATGAACAGTTTCGACTTCCGCGGTACCGTAAGCTACAACGACGTCTTTAACGAAGACCATATCCTGAACGCCTTTGGAGGTATGGAAGTGAACTCCACCAACCGTAACAAAACTTGGTTCAACGGAGTAGGTATGCAATATGGCATGGGACTATTGCCGGCTTACGACTATCTCTATTTCAAACAAGCGAACGAGGAGAATTCTAATTATTATACGGTGGATGAAACCCGTTCGCGGGAAGTGGCTTTCTTTGGGACAGCAACCTACTCATACAAAGGCAAATATACCATCAACGGCACGCTTCGCTATGAAGGATCCAACAAACTGGGAAAAAGCCGGGCTGCACGCTGGCTTCCTACATGGAACGTATCCGGCGCATGGAATATGCACGAAGAAAAATGGTTTGAGAACCTGCGCCCCACACTCTCCAATGTCACACTGAAAGCCTCCTACTCACTGACGGCAGACAGGGGGCCGGCTAATGTCAGTAACTCGCTGGCAATTATCAACAGCTATAACCCGTGGCGACCCACCGCAAATGTTCAAGAGTCCGGACTGCAAATTAAAGAGCTGGAAAACAACGGACTGACTTATGAAAAAAAGCATGAACTGAACATAGGAGCCGATATAGGTTTCATCGACAACCGTATCAATGTAGCCTTTGACTGGTACCGCCGTAATAACTACGACCTGATAGGCATCGTAAATACAGTAGGTGTAGGAGGGCAGATTTCCAAGTATGCCAACATGGCCAGTATGCGGTCGCATGGAGTGGAATTTACCTTGTCGACACGTAACATCGTGACGAAAGATTTCAAATGGAATACGGATTTTATCTTCTCCAAAGCAAAAAATAAAGTCACCGACCTCAAATCCAATTCTACCATTATGGAAATGATCAGCGGCAGCGGATTCGCTTTGGAAGGTTATCCGGTGCGCAGCCTTTTCTCAATGGATTTCCAAGGACTGAACGAAGAGGGTGTACCAACGTTCATCAATGAATCCGGTGAACTGACCACAAGTAACATTAACTTTCAAGACCGTGACCACAAATCCCATTTAGTATACGAAGGCTCTACCGACCCCACCATCACCGGTAGCTTCGGCAACGTGTTCTCTTACAAAGGGGTCAAGCTGAATGTGTTCATCACATACTCTTTCGGCAATGTGATACGTCTGGATCCGGCTTTCCATAATAAATATTCGGATTTGGACGCTACACCGAAGGAATTCAAGAACCGTTGGATGACTTCCGGAGACGAAAAAACGACCAACATTCCATCCATTGCCGATAAACGGATGAACACGAAAGATACCCGGCTAAGCCGCGCTTACAACGCATACAACTATTCTACCGAACGGATAGCAAAGGGAGACTTCATCCGTATGAAAGAAATCTCATTATCATATGATTTCCCCAAGTCATGGGCAAATCGGGTAGGGCTTTCTACAGCTTCACTGAAACTTCAGGGTACTAACCTATTCCTGATTTACTCGGACGACAAACTCAACGGACAAGATCCGGAGTTCTTCAATACCGGTGGTGTAGCCGTACCTATGGCTAAACAATTTACTTTGACTTTAAGATTAGGAATTTAACAGGAGACAATACATTATGAAAAAGAATAGACTTTATATCCTGCTGGTTGCTTCAATGTCGGTATTCGTGTCTTCATGCAGCGATTTTCTTGACACGGTGCCCGACAGCCGCACGGAAATTGACAAAGGTGACAAGATCACCACCTTATTGGTATCCGCCTATCCGGACAGATCACCGTTTTTCATGGCGGAAATGTCATCTGACAATGTGATGGACAACGGCGCCCGATTTGATGACATGAAACTACAGGAAGAGACATATTTGTGGGAAGATCCCACGGACAGGGAGTCCAGTGATTGCCCTTACGATCTGTGGGAATCATGCTACAAAGCCATTGCTTCGGCCAACCAGGCACTGAAAAGCATTGAAGAATTGGGAGACCCCGACAACTTGTCCGCCCAGAAAGGGGAAGCTTTGGTGTGTCGGGCGTATGCGCATTTCGTACTGGCAAATATTTTCTGCATGCCCTACAATCCGCAGACAGCAGACAAGGAGTTGGGAATACCTTACTGCACAACACCCGAGAGAGAGGTATTCGCCCCATATGAACGAGGCACATTGGCACAGACGTATGAACAAATAGAACAGGATATCACAAAAGGATTACCCTTGATCAGGGATGCCATCTACAGTATTCCCAAATATCATTTCAACAAAAAAGCAGCCAATGCATTCGCCGCGCGATTCTACCTCTTCTCCCAAAAATGGGACAAAGTGATAGAACATGCCGATGTCGTATTGGGAAGTAACCCCGTCACCTCTCTGCGCCACTGGACGGAAGACTTCGGAGAGTTGAGCCAAGTGGAGGACATCGCATCCAAATATATTTCGGAGAAAGTAGCTGCCAACTTGTTGATATCCCCGGTTTATTCGGAATGGGCCTACATAGCCGGACCTTATAGCATATACGAACGCTATGCCCACGGGAGAGAAATATTCAGTGCGGAAACGATCGATACCAACGGTCCCTGGAGCTGGAGAGGCGGTTCAGGTTTGCTATACTTCATTAGCGCCAACCAGCAAAAGAATCCATTCCCGAAGATGATAACGTATTTTGAATATACGGACAAAGCAAACGGTATTGGATTCAATCACGCGGTAAATGTGACGTTCAGCGGTGACGAAACACTTCTTTGTCGCGCGGAAGCCTATGCGGTGGGAAAACATAACTATGCACAGGCATTGGCCGACATCAACCAGTGGATTGTATACAACAGCGATATGAGTCAAGATACGGGAAGCGACCTGACGATATCTGCCTTAAATGAATATTACGACGCCCTTCCGTATGCTCCCGCAAAAATCGATTCACGTGATCAACGGAGTGTAAAGAAGACACTGAACCCTGAAGGATTCACCGTAGCAGCCGGAACGGAAGAGAACCTCGTTCAACTGATTCTGCAGTTGCGCCGGCTGGGTGGAATCCAAGAGGGAATACGCTGGTATGACCTGAAACGTTATGGCATTGAATTTTCTCACAACCATGCCACAAGCTCGTCTACCGTATTGAAAAAAGACGACCCGCGGCGTGCCATCCAATTGCCTCAAGAGGTTATCAACGCGGGAATGCAACCTAATCCTAGAAACAATTAAAAAGAGAATACGTATGAACTATTTTAAATATATAACTTTAATCCTGTTTGCCATTTGCGGGCTAAGTGCTTGCAGTGAAGACGACTTGAACGACCGGAGTATCTTTGAAGGTACTGCCATCCAAAGAGCAGAATTCGACAACTGGTTACTGAACAACTACGTATACCCCTATAACGTAGACTTCAAATACCGGCTGGAAGACCATGAGTCCGACCAAAAATATAACTTGGTACCGGCTGAATTCCGCAAATCAGTAGCCATAGCCAAGTTGGTGAAGTTCCTATGGATCGACGCTTACATCGAAGTGATGAACAACGACCGGGAATTCATCTGCACATACGGTCCGAAGATGATTCACTTAATTGGTTCTCCGGCTTATGAAGAAGGACAAATTGTGCTGGGTACGGCAGAAGGCGGATTGAAAGTCACGCTATACAACGTCAATGCTCTCAATCCGGACAATCCGGACATAGAAGTGCTTAACTTCTGGTACTTCAAGACCATGCACCATGAATTTGCGCATATATTGCACCAGACAATAGAGTTTCCACAGGAGTTTTACGAAATATCCACCGGTAAATATACGGGGGGAAGCTGGGTAAACTACACAGATAAACAAGCCTTGGAGAGAGGATTCATCACGGCTTATGCCAGCAACGAAGTGCACGAAGACTTTGCCGAGACGATAGCCAACTTTGTCACTCACGATAAGGCTTGGTGGAACGAGCAGATTGAGACTGCCGGTGACGGAGCCGCCTACATCGAGCAAAAGCTGGAATTGGCACGCACCTATATGGCAGAAACGTGGAACATTGATTTGGACAGTCTGCGGGACATTGTCCAACGGCGTTCTTCGGAAATTATGAACTTGGATTTGGTAAACCTGAACGATTAAAAGCATGAACTATATGAAACATTTATACAAAATCAGCCTTCTGCTGGCCGTCTTTACCTTTGCGGCATGTTCTTCCGAAGTGGACGACTTGTTTAACAAGACGGCATCCGAACGCATCAGCGAAGCCATCAAAGAAGACTTGAACATATTGCAAAGCGCCAAAAACGGATGGGTGATTGAATATTACCCGTCTCCCACTAAGATGTATGGAGGATATACCATCCTGACTTCTTTCGACGATAAGAAGAACGCGACAGTGTCGTGCGACCTCTTTGCCAGTGACAAGAAAGTGATCAGTCAGTATGACGTAAAGCAGAGCACAGGTCCGACGTTGACTTTCGATACGTACAATGAGATATTCCACCTATTCTCCGAACCTCTCAATAATTTCGGCATCGGTAGTTCGGGTAAAGGAATGGAGGGGGATTATGAATTCCTCATTCTGGAGTGTACTCCGGAGAAAGTGACGCTCAAAGGTAAAAAGACCGGGACAACGATGTTGATGACTCCACTGCCTGAAAACAAAACATGGAAAGAGTATCTGGACGAAGTCAAGGCAGTGACCAAAGAAGCCTCTCCTGCCCTGTATGACGTAAAAGTAGGAGCTGAAAAGAAATATGATGTGGAACAACTGTACCATAAATTTGTGCTAACCCACGAAGATGGCACACAGGAAGATCTTCCGTTTGTCTACACCCCGGATGGAATCAAGTTCTACGAACCGATAGATTTGGGTAATGCACAGATGCAGTCATTGACCTGGGATAAAGAAAGAAAGGCCTACGTGAACGGAGATATAGCCATGGAAGCCTTCATTCCAGAAGGATATAAGGCATATGATGAATACTTGGGAACATATCTGTTTTATTACAACAGTACGAAAAGGGTCACTCTTAGCCGTGTAGAAAACGATCCTTTCAACACACTCTATACCATGTCAGGATTTCCCAACGATATTCTGATGACTTATGATGCTGCTTACGGCAGAATAACTCTTCTGACACAGCCTCTGTATGGTAGCGTTTATCTGTGTGTCTGGGGGCTTGCTGCTGGCGGAAGTCTTACCAATCAGTCCGGAGCCGGAATGGTTGGCATCAATGACGAGAATGGTGTCATTAACTTTAAAGATAACGGAGTATGGGGCAATACAGATTCATTCATCGCCTATGACTTGAAGACACACCAAAGTATTTTCCAAATCCCTTACGTAAAAAAAATGGTTAAACAATAAAAGGTTATGAGAATAAAGAATATATATACATTATGCTTGGCGTTGTGTAGCTTATTAGTAGTAGTTGCATGCTCTGAAGAAGATAATGACCATCTGATTCCTACGCCGAAATTTGAGATAACCCAGTCCACCAACATCGATTTGTCGGCCAAGGGTGGTGAAGCAACCGTAGAATTTATATCGGAAGGTGCAGAAATAAAAGCCAGTGTAGATGCTGACTGGTGCCGAATAAAGGAGATTACGGGCAATAAAGTGATAGTAACGGTAGACGTGAATGCAGGATATCCGAGCCGTACGGCCGCCATCATATTGTCGGATGGCCAAACAAACCGGAAAGTAGCCATTTTGCAACAAGGTGCCGTGTGGATCTATAATCAAAACGAAACAACGCTATTTGTAAGAGACATTGCAGGTGACGTGTTTGTGGAGACATCCGGAACGTTCCCTATTGAGATTGATATTCCTGAAGCTGCCAAGCAATGGATAACAGGAGAAGTGACAGATACCGGATTCAAGCTGTCCGTGCAGGAGAATGCAACAGCCAGCCGCCGCACTGTCTCCTTCAAGGCCAAGATGAACAATCGTGAAGTGGAATATACAGTCATACAATGCTGTGTTGCCGATTACGTGGGTACATGGGAAGGAAAAACACAAGTCATAGGAGAAGACTTCGGAATTTCCGGTTTGTTCTCATTAGCTGGCACAACAATTGAGAAGAGCGAGACGGAGGGTGAATATCTAATTACCGTTCCAATGGATATGCTTGCAGAGGGTCTAACGATGGAATTGACTGCCGTTTATGACAAAGGCGAATTTCTAGTTACCACTCCTCTTCCCCAAGATATAGGCATAGGCGGTGGAGTGAACGGATCCGTCATTGCTGCCAGTCAGGATGGAGGTTTATATTTGGAGGCAACGATTGCTCTTGTTCCCTCCATCAAAAACGGAGTGGTCACTCTGACTTATGACGATGCGGGCTTATTCTTTGTCATCGGATTTTTCAAAGGCAGCAGTTATCAGGGACACCCGATTCTGTTCCCCGTTTTTACGATGCAAAAGTCCTTGAAATAACATGTTTTGAATAGTATAAAGCGAGCGCGCTTAAAAAGCTAAATCATATAATGACCCTTAAGGAAGGTTTAGCTTTACATTAATTATTTCGGAACAGCCGTTTTGTGATAAAACGGCTGTTTCTTTTTAGTACGCCCAACATGGGCGTACGTTTTAGGGTGCAAATTTCTCATGAACTCGGATAGTAGGATTCTGTTTCAGGACATTCTTGCTTTACTTATAAATTAAAATGTGAGATATCCATAACTTTTATCTAATATTGAGCTATTTGCGGAATATCTCCAATAGATAATCTCTCTTGAGTTATATGGTTTAGTTTAACTTTTGTGAGAAGGTGCGTTTGATTGAAAATGTGCCTTCTCTTTTTAATGTCTATCAGTCGTTTTCAATTTCTTTGAATTTGAATATTTCCTCCTCATTCTCAAGTATATATCGTAGACATCTATGAAATTCTTTCTTTATTGTTGGATTTAGAAACTCACTCCAGGCAGGATTCTCTTCATATCTGAGAAATGCAAATAGCGCTAATGAATAAGCCCATTCGTTGTGATTTAAATAGCCGGACGTACTATATGCCCACCTGTCGTATTCTTGAGAAAATTGGAAGGAAGCATTTGATGTAAAAACCCCGAATCCAAAGAATACTGTTGCAAGGTCTGTCATGTATTCGTCGTTTTCTTCCATTTTCTTTTCTCCTAATAGCTTGATGTGGCATAATTCATGGGCCAGAGTGGCAATTAATGCTTCAGGATTTCCCAGGTTTATTTCATTGATGGAAATCTCATATTTTCCATTTTCATTTTTATCAAAGTATAATCCTGATGTATGTTCTTCCTCAGCAGGATTTTCCAGGAAAATAGGAGTCGTTCCTGTATTTAATTCCGTCATTCCTTCCATATAAAAATCCATTTCAATCTCATCAGGGTTTATTTGCATGGCTTCAGAAACTATTCTCAGGGCTTCTATCACATTTGTTTTTGATTTATTCCATTTTATTGGAATATCGTCTTCGGAAGGTAAAAAGACTTTTCTCTTGTCTAATGAAGGCTCAGGGAAGAAGTCGATTAGGCAAAGTATATTATTTTCGAAATACTTTCGAAGTGTATAATCTAATGGTTCATATGTCTTCTTCGACTTAAAGAGTTTACTAAACATCGTTCTTCTTTTAAGGAACTAAAGGATTGGTAATTATCGCTGATAAAATTACTGAATGTTTCTTGAATAACCAATGATTGTTACTTGAAATCTTTGCTTTTTCACTTTTTATCTTTCTGAAAAAGAAAGAAATCGGTAAAAGTTTCTTTTCTGGAAAGAAAGAATTGCTATTATCATTAGGATAATGATAAATTAGTTTCACGGTGTTTTTACTGAATTCCCACTTATACAACCGACTCACCACCTGGAGGCTTTCTGCGAAAGAGTCCTATGCAAATTTATAAAGAAATAAGTTTGGAGGGGACGATAATGATACATGACTTTTTAAAGATACACTATTTTGCTGTTTTTTTGTCCTTTATTGAACGAATGTGCGTCACGATGACGGATGGTAGCTAGAACGGGAATCTTTCGGATTTGAGCCGGAAAGTGGCTTTAAATGAAGAAAAGCCGGGGCGTAGGGCTTCGGCTTTTATATTTTCTCGAATTCTCTTGCGAGAAACGGGGCTTTATTCTTGCAGGTCAGAATACTTTAAACTCATATCCTTCCTCTTTCAGGAATTCGATGGAGCGGGGTAGTGCATATTGCAGGTTTCCGTTATTCCAGGATTTCAGGGAGTCGTGGAAGGTGATGATGGAACCGTTGCGGGCATACCGCTTTACGTTGTTCAGTACCTGTTCCGGACGCATCCGCTTACTGTAATCGCGGGTTACGAGGTCCCACATGATGATGCGGTAATGATAGCGCAACGTATAATACTGCCGGAATCCCATATGTCCGTGTGGCGGACGGAAAAGGTCTGAATGGATAATTTCGTCCACTTTCCGGGCGTTTGCCAGATAATCCGGGTTGGAATATTCGAATCCGCGGATGTGGTTGAAGGTGTGGTTGCCGATGCGGTGTCCGTGTTCCACCACCATCCGGTATTCATCCGGGTGTTTGCGTATATTATCGCCTACCATGAAAAAGGTAGCTTTGATAGAATGCTTTTCCAGTACATCCAGTACCCAGGGAGTAACTTCGGGAATAGGACCGTCGTCAAAAGTCAGGTAGACTGCCCGTTCGTTCGGGTCCATACGGAAGATTGCTTGTGGATACAACGCCCGTAAAAGCCAGGGTGGTTGTTCTATAAACATTGAGCTTGTGATTTTTTTGAGTATCAGGTATCAGGCATTAAGTATTATTCCGTGCGGAAGAACTGGTTAAAAGCTGCGATTCATACTTAATACCTGATACTTTATACTTACTTATTTCCCTTTCATTCTCGTAACATACTCGTTGTATAGTTGGTCGAGCTGTTCGGAGTAGTGTTTTGCGAGTTCTGCTGATTTGTATTTCTCCATCAGGCGGATTTCGGCGTCAAGCAGGCTGGCGTTATATACGAAATTCTCGCTGGCAATGGCAAGTTGGCTATCAGTCAGGCTGAGATACCAAATCATGTATTCGAGCGACTTGTTGGCAAGTTCGTCGATAATCTTGTTGGCCTTCTCGGTTTGTTCCAGTTGATAATAAGATTCCGCCATTTGGAAAGCGCCGTTCGCCCAGTCGTACGGTACGTTGTAGGCCGGAATCATCTTTTCGGCATAGTCAAGGGCTGCAAGAGCCTTGTCTTTCTTGCCTTCTTTGATGAGTTGTCCTACGAGCTGTGTGAAGACACGACGGTGTGTGTAGCACATGCGCATTACGTTCTCGTCGATGTAGATACCCGGTTTGTCGATGCCACCGAACTTGAACTTGTTCATCAGGTTGTCGTACATCTTCTCACTGTCTATCTTGCTGTCGAGCTTGTCCGTATCGAACGGAGTGAAGCGGTAGGCGAGACCTTCTTGTGTGAAGTGGTTGCCCATGCCGAGGTGGTTCTCGCTGCCTACGGTGATTGCCATGTAGATAGGACGTTCCCAGTTAGCGTTGGCAAGCATTTCGAGCATCATCAGTTCGCTCTTGTAGAGGGCACGTTTCGGGTTGCCGTTGGCGTCTCTCAAGGTGATGGTCATGTATTCGGGGATGGAGTCGCCCAATGCTTCCGGTATCTTCATGCCGGAGCGGCGTACGGCTTCCTTGTCTATCTTCATTACGATGCTGTCCGTAGGGATAAGCGGTAATTGTATATCCTTACCGGACTTTTTGAGAAGCTCCTTCAACTGGTCGTTCTTGCCAAGCATCCAGCGGTTGATGATTTCCTTCAGTTCATAAGGATTCTCGCCGAAGATGGAATGAACGAGCGACAGTATGGTCGTGTCTCCCTGTGCAGCCAGTTCATTGGCTTGTTTGAAGTAGCTGTCGATAAGGGCTTTCATTTCCGGGCGGATAGAGATATATTCATTCTGTCCTTCTACGTACTGTACGCGGTCCCAGGTGATAGGAAGCGATGGAGAATCGTATGCCGGACGCTTCATCTGGTCGATGTACCAGTCGGTTTGCAGGTAACTCAGGTTGCAGGTACGGGCGTCCGTGCGGAAGCCTTCCGTTTCCTGATTGTACCACAATGGGAAAGTATCGTTGTCACCGTTGGTGTAGATTATCGGGTTGCCTTCTTCCTGCAAGGTCATCAGGTAGTTCTGGCCGAAGTCGCGGGCTACGAAGCGTCCGCTACGGTCGTGGTCGTCCCAAGTTTGGCTTGCCATTTGTATGGGGACAAGCAGACAAATGATGGAAAGGCTGCACGCCATTGCCGCAGATGGCTTGTATGGAACGTAGGTTTCGTACAGAGAATCAAGTTTATGTTGCAATTCCGCTTCTTCTTCCTCTGTAATAAACTTCGCTCTTTTATCTTCCAGCGTTCTTCTTATCTTCTCCGCTTCTTCTTCCGTTGCTCCTGCGATAAGGCGCTGTTCGGGCTTCATTCTTGAGCACCACTGGATCAGTCCTGCCACTCCCATACCTATCCAAATGGCAAAGGCATAGAACGAGCCGGCATATGCGTAGTCACGTTCACGGGGCTGTGCGGGCGTTTGGTTGAGGTAGAGCACGATGGCGATACCTGTCATAAAGAACAGGAAGAATACTACCCAGAACTGCTGGATACCACGCTGGTTTCGGTAAGCCTGCCAGAATAGCCCTATCAGGCCGAGAATCAGCGGCAGGCAGTAGAATACATTATGCCCCTTGTTATCCTTGAGATCCTGTGGGAGCAATTCCTGATTGCCTACGAGCAGGTTGTCGATGAACGGAATGCCGGTAATCCAGTTGCCATGTTCTATTTCTCCGGTGCTCTGTATGTCGTTCTGCCGTCCGGCAAAGTTCCACATGAAGTAACGCCAGTACATGAAGTTCAACTGGTAGGAGAAGAAGAACTTGATATTCTCCCATTGGGTGGGCATATTTACCATTACCATTTCCCCGCACTGGTCGTAAGGCACGTCATAGCCTTTGATGTCTACCCATTGCTTGTAGAGCGGGGCGTGTGACGAGCTGTACATACGCGGGAAGAGCATATTCTGCGCATATTCGTATTCGATACGTCCGGGGAGTTCGATATAAGAGTCCTTTTCGTCCGGTGAGGTCTTTTCCTTGCGGACATATTTGCTTCCCGTTTCCGATTGGCGGGGAACGCAATATCCGTCTTTTACGTCGAGAGCCACTTTCGAAGAGAAAGCAGGGCCGTAGAATAACGGACGTGTTCCGTACTGTTCGCGGCCAAGGTATTCGCCCAACGTGAAGATGTCTTCCGGTGAGTTCTGATCCATCGGAGTGTTGGCGGTAGAACGGATAACGATTAGTGCGTAAGAGGAATATCCGATGACAATCATCATGGTACACAGCAATGCCGTATTCATGGTGCGGGCGGAAATACGCCATTTCTCTTTGATTTTGGCCTGCATTTGCGGAGCAAGATAAAGCCCCAATGCGGCGATAACCAGAATACCGATAACGATACTGCTTGCTCCGTGTCCGTAGAATGGGATACCGAGCAGGGTAATCGTCAGGATGAAGGAGATAGCCATGCGCATCTTGTTCTTTTCGGTATAACTTTCGTATACACCCCAAATAAGAGAAGCCGCAAGCAGGATTATGTAAACGACTACGCCGGAATTGAACGACATGCCGAGTCCGTTGACGAACAGCAGTTCGAACCAGCCGCCTACTTTCACGATGCCCGGTACGATGCCGTAGAGCACGGCGGCTACGAGTACGCCGGAACCGACGAGTGCCAGTAACGAGCCTTTGGCGGTGGCATTCGGAGTCTTTTTGTAGTAATATACCAGTACGATGGCAGGCAGGCAGAGCAGGTTCAGCAAGTGCACGCCGATACTTAATCCCGTCAGATAAGCGATGAGGATAATCCAACGGTCGCTGTGAGGTTGGTCGGCTACGTCTTCCCATTTCAGAATCAGCCAGAAAACGACTGCGGTAAACAGGGAAGAGAAAGCATATACTTCACCTTCTACGGCCGAGAACCAGAATGTGTCGCTGAACGTATAGACCAGTGCGCCGACCAGTCCGCTGCCCATGATGGTGACAAGCTGTCCTTGGGTGATATTGTTTTCGTCAGTGACAATCAGTTTGCGAACCAGGTGGGTGATGCTCCAAAAGAGGAACAGGATACAGGCGCCGCTCATCAGGGCACTCATATAATTCACCATTTTCGCAACGGTGGTAACGTCGGAAGCAAATTGGGTAAACAGATTCGCCATCAGCATGAAGAAAGGTGCGCCGGGCGGGTGACCGACTTCCAGTTTGTAGCCGGTGGTTATAAACTCAGGGCAATCCCAGAAACTTGCGGTCGGCTCTATCGTGAGACAATAGACTGTCGCCGCAATGATGAATGTAAGCCAACCCATGAGGTTGTTTACGGTTCTGTACTGTTTCATTAGCACTATGGTAGTTTATTCGTTAAAAACAAGTTACGCGGTCGCAAAGATAGTGATTTACCTGTATATAGGAGAAGAAAGTAAGATTTATTAAGTATAAGGAGACTCTTTGGGTGATAATAAATATAAATCCCGCGACAGGTATTAATAGATAAGGTTGTCAGGTGTTAATACTTGAGTTGTCAGGTATTAACACTTGGGACTTCAGGTATTAACACTTGAGAGGCCGGCTATTAATAGCTGATTTTCAAGGTGCTAATAGCTGATTTTTAAGGTATGAATGGTTGAAAGCCCAAGTATTGCATCTTTAGTGATGGTGATGCTCGCCCAGAATGCGGTGCGGCAATGTCCCGTGTCCGAGCAGTTCGATGGGGCAGTTGAAATTCTTCTCCAGCCATTCAGTGGTGACAACCGTATCGGGGTGATAATCCAGTGTTTCATTGACACAAGCGATGGATTTTACTTGTTGGAGCACTGTGCCGATGTCATGGCTGACAAGGATAATGGCGCAATCTTTATTGATTTCTGCCAGCAGTTCATATAGACGGGCTTCGAAACGCTTGTCGATATACGTGCTTGGCTCGTCGAGGATCAGGACTGCGGGGTCGGAGATGATGGCACGCCCCAATAGGGCACGTTGTAATTGTCCGCCGCTGAGTTGTCCGATAGAGCGGTGTTCAAGACCTTCTAGCCCCATGCGGGCGATGATTTCTTTCCCTTTTTCTTTCTGTTCGGGCGTAAATCGGGAGATAAGGGACTTTTGTATGCTCAATCCTGACAGGATAACTTCTTCCACCGAAATCGGGAATTTACGGTCGATGGTGCTGTATTGCGGCAGATAGCCAAGTGAAAGTTGGGTGTTGGAAGCCTTTTCTGCAGGAGTGTGAAAGATGATTTCTCCCCCTGTGAGGGGCAGCAGGCCGAGGATACACTTGATAAGTGTCGTCTTGCCGCCGCCGTTGGGGCCGATAATACCCAGAAAATCCCGTTCGTAGACGTTCAGGTTGACGTCGTGGAGAACAGTGCGGCCGTCATATCCGGCAGAAAGATTCTTTATTTCGATTATGGGTTTCATTGTTGGAAATGGCTGTTTTTTATTCTTTATACTTCTACTTTGCGGCTGCTTGCATCTACTTTGTAGCTGTTTGCGGGGCAAGTGCTTTGGCTACATTCAGCATTTCTTCTTCCCAGTCGTAGCTTAACGGATTGATGGGGACAACCTTTGTTCCGGTTTGCTGCGCGATGGTTTCCGCATTGCGTTTGTCAAATTCCGGTTGAACGAAGATGACGCGCACATCTTCGGTCTGGCAGAGGTCTATCAGTTCTTTCAGCTGGGCGGGAGAAGGCTCTTTGCCACCCTCTTCGATAGAAATCTGATGCAATCCGTAGTCGCGGGCGAAGTAGGAGAGTGCCGGATGGTAAATCATAAAGGCTTTGGCGGCTTCCGGTGCGGAGAGTTGTTGGCGAATCAGGCTGTCGGTATGTTGGATACGTTGGCAGAGGGAGTCGTAACGTGCCATGTAGTATGCGTCGTTGGCTTTATCCAGTTGGCTGAGGGCTTTGTAGGTGTTTCCGGCGATGATTAATGCATTGGTGGTAGAATTCCATACATGGGGCTCTACGGCGTGGGTATGTCCGTCACGAGGGCCATGTCCGTGTCCGTGGTCATGGTCGCCGTTGTTAAGGATAAGGTCGATGCCTTTGGAAGTATCGAATACTTGGATATGGGGCGTATTGTTCATCAGGCGCTCCATCCATGCCTGTTCGAAGCCGATGTATCCGATGCGGAAATAGGCTTTGCTATCTCCGAGGGAAACGAGTTGTTGGGGGACAGGGTCGTATGTCTCCGGGCTGGAACCTTTGGGAACCATGCTGACTACCTTGAACTTGTCTCCTGCGATGGCTTCGGTGAAATAACGCTGGGGTTCGAGTGTGACGGTAATCACCGGCTTTTCTCCATCGCCGTTATTGCTTTTGGACGCACGTCCTGTGCAGGCTGCCAGTAGCAGGCAGGAACCAAGGAGAAGAAGCGTTCTCATATCTTTTAGTTGTTTTTTCATGGCTTTCTTTTATTTCGAGGGTTTCTTTTTATCTTATCTTGTTTTTACTCTTGTTTACAGGCGCGTAATATCTCCCGTTTACCGCCCGGAGGGCCCGGAAGACGTTCTACGATGAATCCGGCTGTCTGCAACATTCGTCGTACAATGCCTTTTGCGCAGTAAGTGGTGAGGATGCCGTCTTTAGCTAATAAAACATAAAGACGGTTGAATAGTTCTTGCGACCACATTTCCGGTTGCTTTTCCGGGGCGAAGGCGTCGAAGTAGACGAGGTCATATGAGTTATCAATAGTCGATAATGGAGAACGGGTTTCGTTATTGGTTATTGCCCATTTTTCATTATTCATTGTCCATTCGTTGACGTCCGTCTCTACTTTCCGTAAAGTGAAGTGTGGAGTAAGGTGTACCTCTTCTTCCCAGGAAGATGTGTGGAGTTGCTTGAAAAGTTCGATAGCCGTTTGCTGTTCGCCGTTTACTGTTACTTGTTCATCGTTCGGAACATAGTTAAGCTGCTCCACTGTCTGCCATTCCAAAGGATATAGTTCCAAGCCTGTATAGTGTACGTTCCGGCCGCTTTTCTCTGCTTCTTTGAGAGTGAGCCAGGCATTCAGTCCTGTTCCGAAACCTATCTCAAGAACGCGCGGAGAGATGGCGGCAGAAGCTTTCAGCCCCATATCAATGAAGATATGCTGAGATTCCGTGTGTGCTCCTTTCGTTGAATGATAATGTTCATTCAATTCCGGTACAAATAGGGTAGCACTCCCGTCCTCGGTTTTCTCAATAATTCTTTCCATTACGCAATCTCTGTTACCTGATAATGCTTGATATCTAATACTTTACACTTAATACCTAATACTTATAATACCTGATGCTTAAAACCTTTATCCTGCCACTGCATCCCAGGCGCTTTCGAGCACATACAGAAGAAGGATATAGCGTACTAATTTTCCGACAAACATGGAAGTTACGGTAATCCATGTATTGCTCCGCATAAATCCCAGTGCAATGGCGATCACTTCTCCGATGGCGGGAAGAAAGGCAAAGAATGCCATCAATGCTCCTTTCCCTTGCAGGAAGCTCACCATTTTATCTACTTTTTCTTTCTTTACTTTGAAATATTTCTCAATCCAGCTTATTTTGCCCAGGCGCCCCATGTAGTAGCATGTCATTCCGCCGACCGTGTTGCCTAAAGTGGCGGACAGCAGGCAGGCGACAGGGGGCAGACCGAGTTTCACCAGTGTCACCAGTACCAGTTCGGAACTGAAGGGCACGATGCTTCCTGCCAGTAAAGCCGAGATGAATAATCCCGGAAGTCCCCACTCTATGAGGAGTTGTACTATTGAATCTATAAAAGCGTCCATATATTAAATGCGAATAAGAGGATGAGACTGACCAATGAAACGATAAAAAACACATTGGAGCTTTTACTGTTGGTCAGTACAAAAAAATGTCCGATAAGGATGCTGCAACTTATCATAAGAAGCGGTAGCAAATCACTGCAATAGTTCGGTTGGATGGCTATCAGCAGGAAGAGGAAGATGGTCAGGTCTATCAGGAATTGCAGATAGGCGCGTGTACGTATCTTGTCCTCGAAGCCGGCGGCAATACAATGAACGGTGCTGACAATGAACAGCACGAGCAAATAGCCGAGCACCGCCAGTTCCCAAGTCTGAAGAATCTGTAAGTTAAAGACGTCGCCGAAAGTTGTCAGTTCGATGAAAGGACGGTAGAACAGTTCCATTTCATTGTAGAAGAAGGCATGTCCGAACAGCATCCAGTAAGGCAGCATCCATCCGAGCAATGCGCCGCAGAAGCTGCGTGGCGTAAGCGCCTGAAACCGGTAGGCTTCAAACAGCCAAAGCACAGAGAGCACAGTGAGCTGTGGAAAAAGGATGCTTCCCGCCCCGATAAAGAGGAAGGAATAGAACAGATAGCCTGCCGCACGCGATTGCTGATAACTCTTAAATAAGAAATAAATCGAAATAAGGAAAGCCAGGGCGGCAATGTCTCCTGCGTACAACAGATGCATCTCCGGACAGGCAGTGACCAGCAGGAAGTAAATAGCCGTCTGCATCGAAGCCCTCATACGGATAATACCGAACTGGTTGTTCAGCTCTATCAGGAAATAACCGATAACGGCATAGACAAGAAAGCTGACGATTCGTTCCGCCCAGCCCGGAAGCAGAAAGTCACGGGCAGATTGCCAGAACGAAGAAAGGTTTTCTTGTGTGGGAGCAGTCATAAGGTCGGGAAATAAAAAGTAGGTCGACACCCAACAGAGGGTGCAGATAAGAATAACGACAGGCAGGGTGAACCGTCCTGCCGTTACTTGATTCTGTAGCTTTTTATTTCTCATTATTTCGTTTCTTACAAATCGAACCCGATGTCGCGACGGAAGTATTTCTTGTCGAAGTCAATCATATCCGCCACTTTGTAGCTCTGTGCCAGTGCTTCTTCTTTCGTCGCACCGTAAGAGCAGACGGCGATGACACGTCCGCCGTTTGTCACCACTTGTCCGTCCTTCAGGGCTGTTCCGGCATGGAAGATGATACTGTCCGTAGCGGCAGCCTGTTCCAGTCCCTTGATGGGGAATCCTTTTTCGTAGGCTTCGGGGTAACCGCCGCTGACGAGGATTACACAACCTGCCGAGCGCGAATCCATTACGAGCGTTTTCTCGTTCAGGTTGCCTGCGGCTGTGCCTTCAAGCAGTTCGACGAGGTCGCTCTGGATGCGGAGCATCACGCTTTCTGTTTCGGGGTCGCCCATGCGGACGTTGTATTCGATAACCATTGGCTCGCCTTTCACCCGGATAAGTCCGAGGAAGATGAAGCCTTTGTAGGTGATGTTTTCTTCTTTCAGTCCGTTGATGGTCGGTTCGATGATGCGGGTACGTACCTTCTCCATATATGTTTCATCGGCAAACGGAACAGGGGTTACGCTACCCATACCGCCTGTGTTGAGGCCTTTGTCGCCTTCGCCGATACGTTTGTAGTCTTTGGCTACGGGAAGGACTTTGTAGTTCTCTCCGTCTGTCAGGACGAATACGGAACATTCGATACCGCTAAGGAATTCCTCGATAACAACCGTTGCGGATGCAGAGCCGAACATTCCGCCCAGCATTTCTTTCAGTTCCTTTTTTGCTTCGTCCAGTGTGGGAAGGATAAGAACGCCTTTGCCGGCACAAAGACCGTCGGCTTTCAGTACGTAGGGAGCTTCCAGTGTTTCGAGGAAAGCGAGCCCTTCTTCAAGGTTTCCGGCAGTGATGCTTTTGTAGCGGGCTGTCGGGATATTGTGACGCATCATGAAGCCTTTTGCAAATTCTTTGCTTCCTTCCAGTTGCGCTCCTTTTGCCGAAGGGCCGATAACGGCAATATGCTTCAGTTCCGGACGGTTCTGGAAATAGTCGTAGATGCCTTCTACCAGCGGGTCTTCGGGGCCTACTACTATCATTTCGATGTTTTTCTCCTTTGCGAAGGCGCTGATAGCTTCAAAATCAGTTGCTTTGATGTTGACATTCTCGCCTACGGCAGTTGTTCCGGCATTACCCGGGGCAATGTATAGTTTTTCAACTTTCGGACTTTGGGCAATTTTCCATGCGAGTGCATGTTCGCGGCCGCCCGAGCCTAGTAATAATATCTTCATCTTTGTACTGTTATAAGTTATACTGTTATTTGTCTGGATATGGATGCGGTTACTTTTTGCAGGTTATAGGTTCTGTTCAAAGTAACGGGTGATTTTCTCGTGCAGATGTACACGGTCGCGGCCTGATACGTTGTGCTTGTGGCACGGGTAAATGAACAGGTCGGGGTAGGTGCGGGCATCTACACAGGCTTTCATGAACGACAGTGTATGCTGTGGCACACAGGTATCGTCGTGGTCGTCATGGATAATCAGCAGGTGGCCTTTCAGTTGTCCCGCAAAGTTCTTTAGGTTACATTCTTTGTAGCCTTCGGGATTGCTTTCGGGAGTGTCCATATAGCGTTCGCCGTACATGATTTCATAGTAACCCCAGTCGATTACAGGGCCGCCGGCAACGCCTACTTTGAATATTTTCGGGTAACGGAGTAATAGGGCGGTGGTCATGTGCCCGCCGAAGCTCCATCCGTGTACGCCGATACGTTCGCTGTCTACGTAGGGCAGGGATTTCAGGTATTCTACACCTTTCACCTGGTCTTTGCCTTCTTCGATGCCGAGATGACGGAAGGTGGCGTTTTCAAATTCCAGTCCGCGGTTGCTGCTGCCACGGTTGTCGATGGTGAACATGATATAGCCTTTGTTGGCCATGTAAGTATCCCATCCGCGCGCGCCGTTCTGCCATCCGCCGGTGACGCATTGTGCGTGAGGGCCGCCGTAGACGTAGACAATGACCGGATATTTCTTGTTAGGGTCGAAGTCTGCCGGTTTCATGAGACGGTAGTGCAGGTCGGTGGTACCGTCGGCTGCCTTGATACTTCCGGTTTCGATGCTTGGCATCTGGTAGCCTTCGTAGGGGCTTTTTGCTGTCAGCAAGTTGACGGTTTCTTTGAAATCCTTGGTATCTACCAGGTTGATGATACGTGGCTGGTCTTTCGTGGAATAACGGTCGATAAGATAAGTACCGGATGCGTTAAGTACGCCGCTGTGCTCACTTTCCTGACACTTGCTGAATGGTTGGTTCATCTTTCCGTTGCCGGTATTTACTGCAAAGTGACCACTCTTCAAACCTTCGATAGCGGTGAAGATAATGTCTTTGCGTCTGGCATTGAAGCCGAGGATGTCTTTTACCAGCCAATTGCCTTTGGTCAACTGTCGTACCTTGTAGAACTGTTGGTATGTTCCGCCTGTTGCAGAGGAATGTACTTCGGGATACGTCTTGGTACGTGTATCAAAGAGGTATAGGTGATTGTAACCATCACGCTGGCTCTGATAGATGAATTTGGTGGCATCCCATGGTAAGAATACGATTGGATTTTGCGGTTCGACGTATTTGGGGTGCGTCTCTTCATAAAGAACTTCTATCAGATTGCCTGTCTCCGCATTGTATTGGCAAAGTTTGGCCTGATTTTGGTCACGGTTCACTTCTATGAGGTAGAGGCTTTTTTCATCCGGCGACCAACTGATATTTGTAAAGTAACGGTCGGTAGGGTCGCCCGTATTCAGGAAAATGCTTTTCCCGGTTACAGGATTATAGATACCTACCTGTACTTTATGACTGGTCATTCCTGCCATCGGATAGCGTACATTATTAACTTTTCCCACACGTGCGGTAATATCTACAAGCGGGTATTGTGTTACCATGCTTTCATCCATGCGGTAGAAGGCCAGCAGATTACCTTTCGGGCTCCAGAAAGTACCTTTATTGATACCAAATTCATTGCGATGCACGGATTGTCCGCAAACGATGCCTTCGGGTTCGTTGGTCACTGCTTGCTCATTGACGTACAGGTTATTGCCTATCGTGTAAGCTACATTACCGCTAGTTGCGCAATAGTCTTCATTATTAGCTTTCTCCCTAAGTTTGAGGGTGCTGATAATGCGGTTGCTCTTAAAGTCATATGTGATAAACTTTCCTGCTATTGTGAATAGCATTTGCGGTTTGTCCGCCCACGGGAAGCGGATAGAGTACAGATGTGACAACTTCCCTGCTTCGTTCTCGGCAAGTACCTTGTTAATCTGTTCGCGGGTGATGACCATCGTCTCTTTTCCCGTTTTAGGCTCAACCGAATAAAGCGTATCGACGCCCGGTTTCATACATTCGTCACCCCACCATTGCAGCCCGTACAGGTTTTCTGCATAAAGGTAGCTTTCGCCGCCCGGAATTAACTCTTCCAGTGTCGGCTTTTTGGTTTCTTGTGCCATAACATTGAATCCGATTGGTAGTGCCATCAACAACAGGATAGCTCTTTTTCCAATTTTACTCATTGCTCTTTTCTTTATTATTTGTTTTTAAATCCTTCTACTTTTACTCTGTCCAAAGGAGTGGTTTTTACCTGAATGGCGGCACTCAATTTGGCAAAGGCGGTGAATAAGTCATCAAATTGTTTCTCGTAGCTTTCTCTGTCCGATGATACGTCTTCTTCCAGATATTCAATCCTTTTCTTTAATTCTTCCAGTTCCTGCTTCGGGGCGTGGGAGAGTAGGTATTGACGCATATGAACGAAGGCTCGCATGATGTTGATGTTGACTTCGATGGCTTTAGGGCTCCGAAGTACTCCGGAAAGCATGGCTACACCTTCTTGAGTGAAGGCGAAAGGTGCATATCTAAACCAGTTAATATCTAAGGTCACATTTTGTGACCTTATGCTGTTTATCAGATAGTTACACTCTTCATTCGTTAGTCTAAACATGAAATCATCAGGAAAACGTTCTATATTTCTTCGTACAGATTGTTTGAGTACTTTTGTTTCGATTTCATACATCTCTGCTAAGTCAAAGTCAAGCATAACCTTTTGACCTCTGATTTCATATATCTTATTTTCTATAATGACTAATTCATTCATTTTTCGTTTAATTTGGTAGCTAGCTTACCATCTACGCCTATTACTTAACATAATTATCATTTGAACTTGAGGTTGCAATTTGTGACCTCATATTGTTTGTCAGATAGTTAACCCTCTTTTGTCTGGTAAAGTGTAATTAACTATTGATGTTCAGCTATTCCTCTTCCTTCTTTGGAATCCTTGGCTCCCGATTTCCTTTAAACTCTCTCGGCGCTCTTGAATCCCTTCCCTCGCGGAAATCTCCCCGTGGCTTTCTGTCTCTGTCGCCACCTTTAAAATCACCACCTTCTCTGCGCGGTTTGAACTCTCCCTCTCTGCGAGGTCTGGATTCACCTTCTCTGCGTGGCTTGAAGTCCCCTTCGCGTCGTGGTTTAAACTCACCTTCACGACGTGGCTTGAACTCTTTTCTTTCTCTGAATCTTGGAGCTTGTTCCCCTTCGGAGTCTTTCTTGTCTTCCTCTTCTCCTTCCTGGCTCTTGAATTCTTTGTACTTTCCGTCAAAAATCTCATATTTGCGGAACTCACACTCCAACGGGCCATTGAATAAAGGCACTTTCTGGCTTGCCTTCAAACCGATTTGGTCGAAACACTCTTCCCGATAAGACAATACCCACGCTTCATTACCGACAAACGCATGCTTCAGACGCTCGCCAATCATTTGATAAAGCCCGAGCAAATCATTCGTAGAAATACGCTCTCCGTAAGGCGGGTTTGTGATGATGATTGACTTCTCCTTCGGCTGTTCGAACTGCTGGAATGGTTGTAACTTCAGCACTATATCTTTCGATACACCCGCAGCCTTTATATTATGTGTAGCAATCTCATTAGCCTTCGGATTATTATCATATCCATAAATCTTATGAGTAAATTCACGCTCCTGACTGTCATCGTTGTAGATTTCATCAAACATATCCGCATCGAAATCCACCCACTTCTCGAAAGCGAATCCTTTGCGGAACACTCCCGGAGCAATATTCTTTGCAATCAGGGCAGCTTCGACAGGAATAGTACCCGAACCACACATAGGGTCAATCAAGTCACAATCTCCACGCCATCCCGTCATCAGAATCATACCGGCAGCCAACACCTCGTTCAACGGAGCTTCTACCGCTTCCTGGCGATAACCGCGGCGGTGCAGTGACTCGCCCGAAGAATCCAAAGACAACGTACAGGTAGTCTGTGCAATATGAATATTCAGCAATACGTCCGGATTATTGATACGGACAGACGGACGTTTTCCGGTTTTCTCGCGGAAATAGTCCACAATCGCATCTTTCACTTTATACGAAACGAACTTCGAATGGCGGAACTCATCGCTGAACACCACTGCGTCGATAGCAAAAGTCTTGTTAACATCGAGATAATCTTCCCATCGAATGGCTTGTATCTGGTTATAAACTTCGTCAGCATCCTTCGCTGTGAAGTTTTTGATAGGTTTCAGGATGCGGATAGCGGTACGAAGGCAGAAATTAGCCTTATACATCATACGTTTGTCTCCGGTGAATGAAACCATCCGGCGTCCTATTTGGATATCGTTGGCTCCTAATGCTGTCAGTTCTTCTGCAAGTATCTCTTCCAGTCCTTGGAAGGTCTTGGCTATCATCTCGAATTGTTCGCTCATATATAGTTATTTGATTTTATTTTTTTGCTTTGGTTTGTACGATTCTCGCTCCTGCGGGCACATTCTCTGTCACCCATATATTGCCGCCCACGGTTGCATCGCGTCCGATAGTGATTCTGCCCAGGATAGTGGCATTGGAATAGACAATCACATTGTCTTCCAGAATCGGGTGGCGGGGGATACCCTTGATAGGCTTTCCGTCGGCATCCAGCGGGAAACTCTTGGCTCCCAAAGTGACACCCTGATACAGTTTGACATTATTGCCGATAATACTTGTAGCACCGATAACGACACCCGTTCCGTGGTCGATAGTGAAGTGGCTGCCGATTTTCGCAGCCGGATGGATGTCTATCCCCGTCTCACTATGTGCCATCTCCGTGATGATACGCGGAATCAGAGGAACACCCAGTTCCAGTAATTCGTGCGCAATGCGGTAATTGCTGATAGCCTTGATAGCCGGATAGCAGAAGATTACTTCACCATAGCTTTCGGCAGCAGGGTCGCCGTTGTAAGCGGCTTCCACGTCGGTTGCCAGTATTCTCCTCATGGCGGGCAGCTTGCTGATAAATTTAGCAGCAAGGCGTGCGGCTTCTTCCCGTTTGGAGTCTGAGCAGACATTGCATTTCCCTTCTATGCTGACGCTGAAACACAACCCGGCGAGGATTTGCTCGGAGAGCAAACCGAATAACTTCTCAATATTTACACCGATGTGATAATTGATTGTCCGGCTGTTGATGGTTGAATTCCCGTAATATCCGGGGAAGAGAATGGAGCGTGAAAGCTCGATAATTTCATACAAGACTTTAGCAGAGGGCAGTGGTTCGCCATCTTTGTGTTGATGAAACAGTCCTTTGTAAGATTCGCTTTCCGATAGCTCATCGACTGCCTGTGTCAAAATGTGGGTGAAGTTCAGTGGACTCATTAGGTCAGTTACTCATATTTATATGGGTGCAAAGGTATTAAAAAAATAATAAAATTCGTTGGGATTCAGGATAAATAATGTATTTTTGTCACATTCAAAACATGACATGAATAAGGGGCAAATGAAACAAAGGGCTACTATGAAACTATTCGGGTGGTTGTGGCTGTTGATGTTATTGGGCTGTGGATATACTGACAAACATCACAGTAAGCCTTTGTGTGAACAGACTTTTGTTGATTCATTGGAAGTTCGCGTGCAGGACTCCCTGTTCTCCAATGTGCTTTATTCCCGCTCACAGATACGTGACGCGCTGGCTCAGGCGCAGGATTCTCAATTTTATTATCGTCTTCTCGCTTTGTACGGAAAAACATTCTTTGTTTCTTCTGATTTCGATTCTATCTTTTATTATCACCGGCAGGTGAAAGCATTCTCCCACAAGGCGGTCAAATGCCCGCGGTGGAACAATGTGCTTTCCGAGATTTATAATATGGAAGGAAATGTCTGGATGCAGTTGAATCGTCCGGATTCTGCCATAATGGACTATAGGCAGGCGTATAGGCATTGTCTGGACGGAGAGAAATTACAGCGTCTTCCGGATATTTGCATCAATATAGCCGATGCTTATCTGCATCGTGGCGACCTGGCGCATACCGCTTTGTATTATCGTCGTGCCCTGTTTCTCTGCGATTCATTGAACTTGTCCGAACATACGAAATTTCCCGTCTACTACGGACTGGGGCAAACCTATATGGAATTACGTGACTTCGACTTGTCAAACCACTATTATGAACTGGCAGGACAGTTCTTCGATGAAATGAATGTAGGAGAGAAATGGACTTATCTCAACAACCGCGGTAATCATTATTATTACAGAAAAGACTATCAGGAAGCCTTGAAGTATATGCGCAGGGCAAATGAACTGGTATCCGCCCACTCCCAGATGGTGTTCGAGCAGAACTTTATCAAAGTGAATTTGGGAGAGTTATATGTATTGACCGACAACCTCGATTCCGCACAAATATGCCTGGATGAAAGCTATCGTTTTTTCTCTAAAATACAGCATAACTCGGCCATATATTACATCGAAACCCAAATGATTGAACTTGCCCTGAAAAAGGGAAACATTGCGCAAGCGCAAGAAATGATTGCCCGCACTGCTCCCGTGGGGCATCTCGATGCAAATATGCTGACCATACGCAACCAGTATCTCCAGCATTATTTTGAACGTACCGGTGGTTACCGTCGCGCCTATGAATATCTGAAACGTAATGGTCATTTGGACGACTCCATCCGTAGCGAACGGGTGCAGATGCGTGTTGCCGAATTGGATATGCGTTATCAGCAGGATACGATTGTGTTGCGAAAAGAGATACAGATTCAGCAACAGGCAGGTGAAATGAAAGCCCTGAGGTTGAGTGTTTATGTTTGGATACTGGTCTGCGTGCTGCTTGTAGCGGGTACGGTAGTCATAATATGGTATATGCGCAAGAAGCGGGAATTCCTTCGTGAGCGCTTTTTCCGGCAGATAAACCGTGTCCGCATGGAGAATCTGCGCAGCCGTATTTCCCCTCATTTTACTTTCAATGTGTTGGGACGTGAGATTAACCAGTTCAATGGGTCTGAAGAAGTGAAACAAAACTTGATGGAACTGGTGAAATATCTCCGCCGGAGTCTCGAACTGACGGAAAAACTGAGCGTGCCTTTACAGGACGAACTGGATTTTGTATGCTCTTACATCGACCTGGAGAAAGGACGTGTCGGAGAGGATTTCACCCCGACAATCACAGTAGAAGACGGATTGGATGCTACCCGTATCATGATTCCTTCCATGATTGTGCAGATTCCCGTAGGAAATGCCATCAAGCATGGGCTGGCAGGAAAAGACGGAGTCAAGGAACTGGTTATATGCGTCTCCCGGCAAGAGAACGGAATCCGCATAACAATTATCGACAACGGGCGCGGATATCTCCCGCAGGTGGCTTCCGCAACACGTGGTACCGGTACAGGATTGAAAGTCCTTTACCAGACTATCCAACTGCTGAATACGAAAAATAAGAGTGACAAGATACGTTTTGATATAACCAACAGAAGCGATGGACAGACCGGAACGCAAGTCTCGGTATATATCCCGTTTCATTTTTCTTATGATTTATGATGGAGACAGACGAAAAGTATAAAGTAGTTATCGTTGATGACGAACGTTCGGCGATTGATGCTTTGCGCCATGAGTTGGAACCCTATCGTGATTTTGAAGTGAAGGGAATTGCAAGCAATGGTACAAAGGGGAAGAAGATGATTATGGAACTGCGCCCGGATTTACTCTTTCTTGATGTAGAACTTCCGGACATACTCGGTCTTAACCTGCTGAGTGAAATAAGGGATGATGTATTGTGGGATATGAAAGTGGTATTCTATACCTCTTATGACAAATATCTGCTGCAAGCCCTGCGCGAATCTGCTTTCGACTTCTTGCTGAAGCCTTTCGAAAGCGAAGATTTAAAAGTGATTATAGACCGTTACCGGAAAGCCATGTCAACCTCTGCGTTGCTTCCGCCGCCTTCCTTCGCGTCTTCTATCAATGCCCTGCTGCCGCAACATGGCATGTTTATGATTAGCACAGTGACCGGATTCAAACTCTTGCGGCTGGAAGAAATCGGCTTCTTCGAATACCTGAAAGAGAAGCGGCAGTGGCAGGTCGTACTGTTCAACCAGTCACGGCTGAACCTGAAGCGGAATACGAAAGCCGAAGATATTATCGGTTATTCACAAGCTTTCATACAGATTAGTCAGTCTGCTATTGTAAATGTAAATTATCTGGCTGTGATTGACGGCAAGTGCTGCCAGCTTTATCCGCCCTTTCATGACAAGAGCGACCTGGTTATCTCCCGGAATTTCTTGAAAGAACTGCAAGAACGCTTTTACGTGCTATAATCTGCCGGGCTTATACATAATCGAAATTATATATCATCGGACTTAATATATAAATGAGCATATATATAAAATGGGGAGACGCCACTTCTTCATCAGGAGCGGCGTCTCTATTTGTTAGAATATTAGAATGAGAGAGAGTTATGTTACATATTTGTATTATCCATCGTAACGGTCATTTCGGGAACCAATACGTAGGTTTGTTTCTTAGCGTTCCATTTGTAATAATTGGTAGTGACAGTCTTGCCTTCATAAATGTAATTGATGCGTAAGTCTTTTTGCCATTCATCCTTGCTGCTGTTCCATTTCATGGATTCACTTTCAATCATACGTTTGTTATCATCGTACTTATAATTGTACTTCATATAATTAGCGAGAGTGTTACCGTCCATTTTGTAAACGGTTTGTCCTACTGTCACGCCATTTTCTTCTACCGGATTATAAACCAGTTGACCATCGTAGCTACGTGCAGAAGTAGCAAGCGACACAACAAGAAGAACAGCTGATAAAACGAACATTTTTAAGGATACTTTTGCTTTCATGGCTATTTAAGTTTTTGAGTTATACTTTCATATTTCTACAACTGCATCAGTTTTACGCTGCAAACTTACATATTAATTTGGTATTTATGCAATTTAAATGCTGAAAGATTGTCAAAATGTCAATAGGTGGTGTGGGGTAATAGTTGCTTTTTGCCAATATTGGTGACAAAAAAATATCCGGCAGTCAATCTGCCGGATATAGAATGAATCACTTCGTTGAAAAAGTGTTCCTTTTACTAGCTTTATGGATACCGGGTTAAATAATGTTATTACATCTTTTACTTTCCGGTTTCCTGATATTTACTTTGTCAGTATGACTTGTGCCGCCTCTTATTAATGTGCTTCAAGCCAATTCTTCCCCCATCCGCAATCAGCTTTCAAAGGCACATGCATACGATATGCCTTCTCCATTTCCTCGATAACGATTTCCTCCACGCGTTCTTTCTCGTTGATGGGAACGCTGAAATTCAATTCGTCATGTACTTGCAGAATCATCTTCGCCTGTATTCCTTCCGCCTGGAAGCGTTGGTAAATACGGGCCATGGCTACCTTGATAATATCCGCCGCACTACCCTGGATAGGAGCGTTAATCGCATTTCGTTCCGCATACCCGCGTACGACGGCATTTCGTGAATTGATGTCCGGCAAGAAACGTTTCCGGTGGAAAATCGTTTCTACATATCCTTTTTCCTGTGCCACCTGAATGCTTTTATCCATATACGCCTTCACGCCCGGATAAGTCTCGAAATACCCGTCAATCAATTCTTTGGCCTCTTTCCGGTCTACATTCATCCGTTCGGCAAGACCGAATACGGATATACCATATATAATACCGAAATTGGCAGTCTTGGCTTTACGGCGCATATCCGAACCTACATCATTCAAATCAATCTTATAGATTTTCGCGGCCGTGGCAGCATGAATGTCGTGATTGCTGAGGAAAGCGTCAATCATATTCTTATCCTCACTGAGATGCGCCATAATGCGCAATTCAATCTGCGAGTAGTCCGCCGAGAAGAAAAGACAACCTTCATCGGGGATGAATGCCTTGCGGATTTCCTTCCCGTTCTCGTCGCGGATAGGGATATTCTGCAAGTTCGGATTGCTCGAACTCAGGCGTCCCGTAGCGGTGACCGTCTGGTTGAAAGACGTATGTACCCGGCCTGTGCGTGGATTGATTAATAAAGGCAGCGCATCGATATACGTTCCCAGTAACTTTTTCAGCCCGCGGTGTTCCAGAATCTTTTCCACCACCGGATGCTTGTGGCGAAGACTTTCAAGCACCTCTTCCGAAGTGACATACTGTCCCGTCTTGGTCTTTTTCGCTTTCTCTACAATCTTTAATTTATCAAACAACACTTCGCCGACTTGCTTGGGAGAAGCAATATTGAAAGTCTCGCCTGCCAACTCGTAAATTTCCTTCTCGATGTTTTCCATCTGTGCCGTGAAATGGGCAGACGATTGTTTCAGCGCTTCCGTGTCCAGCAATACCCCGTTCCGTTCTATATTGACCAATACCGGAACAAGCGGCATCTCTATATCGTAGAATAACCTTTCGGCATCATTCTTCTTCAGTTCCTCTTCCAGTACATTCTTCAACTTCAACGTTACATCCGCATCTTCGCAAGCATAACGATAGACGTCCTTCGGGTCAAGGTCGCGCATGTTCTTTTGATTCTTGCCTTTCGGCCCGATTAGTTCGTCAATATGAATCGTCTGATAATGCAGATATATCTCCGCAAGATAATCCATCCCGTGGCGAAGTTCCGGCTGAAGAACGTAATGGGCAATCATTGTATCGAAAAGCGGGCCTTTCACTTCCGCGCCATAATTTTTGAGAACAATCATGTCGTACTTGATATTCTGTCCCACCTTCAGCGAATTTTCATTTTCAAAGACCGGACGGAACTCATTGACGATTTTTAACGCTTCCTCTTGTCCGGCAGGGACAGGAACATAAAATGCTTCATTTTCGGCAATAGAAAAACTCATTCCGACCAATTCTGCGTCCATCGGTTCCGTTCCCGTTGTCTCCGTGTCTAACGAGAGAATTTTCGATGTAAGTAACTTTTGAATAATTTCCCGCCTTTTCTCTTCTGTATCAATGAGTTGGTAGTTACAATTAAGTGATTCTAGCGTCTCTAGATTTGATTTTTTTGCTTCGTCCGGCTCGTTGCCCGTGAAATTTGCAAATAAATCGCCTTGCACAGCTCCTCCTTCTTCGGGAAAAAGTGGAAGAGGGGCGGGAGTCTCCTTTTTGAGCACGCGGTCGATAAGCGTCCGGAATTCCAGTTCCTCAAAAATACTGCGGAGTGAATTTTCATCTGCGTCTTCGCGGACAAGCTTGTCCATTTCAAGTTGGATGGGTACGTCGATTTTGATAGTTGCCAGGAACTTCGAGAATGTAATCAATTCCCGGTTCGTTTCCACTTTCGTCTTCAGTGCCCCTTTCAGTTGGTCGGTATGCTCCAGCAGATTCTCGATACTTCCGAATTCGGCAATCAATTTCTGTGCGGTCTTTTCCCCTACACCGGGGCAACCGGGAATATTGTCCGAAGAGTCACCCATCAACCCCAGCGTATCAATCACCTGCGCAGGCGACTGGATATCAAACTTGGCTTTCACCTCCTCGATGCCCATCACCTCAAAACCACCCGTATGCTTGGGACGGTACATGAATACCTTGTCGCTCACCAACTGACCGTAGTCTTTGTCAGGCGTCATCATATACGTCGTAATCCCCTGCTTGCCGGCTTCGGTGGCAAGAGTTCCTATCACGTCATCGGCTTCGTAGCCCGACACTTCGAGAATAGGAATACGATAAGCCTTTATAATATCCTTTATAATAGGTACGGACAGGCGGATTGCTTCGGGAGTCTCTTCGCGTTGCGCTTTATATTGTTCGAAAGCCTCGTGGCGGAAGGTAGGCCCTGAAGGGTCGAAAGCTACTCCTATATGCGTCGGATTCTCTTTTTTCAGCACCTCTTCGAGCGTATTGACAAAGCCCAGGATGGCTGAAGTGTTGAATCCTTTGGAGTTGATTCTTGGGTTCTTGATAAAGGCGTAATACGCCCGGTATATCAGTGCATAAGCGTCTAAAAGAAATAATTTATTATCTGAATCCATAGATTTAATTAATTTTTCATGGTAAAAGTACAAAAAAATACCGTATTAAGCGTTTTATTATTACTTTTGTGCTCAAATTACGTATTAATGGACAGTATCTCACTCATCAGGACTCCGATTGAAGCGGAACTGGCGGACTTCAAAAATCTTTTTGATAGTTCTCTTTCCAGTTCGAATGCATTGCTCGACAGCGTCGTATCCCATATACGACAGAGGAATGGTAAGATGATGCGTCCTATTCTCGTCCTGTTGGTGGCGCGCCTTTACGGTGCTGTCCGCCCTTCCACGCTTCATGCCGCCGTTTCCCTGGAGTTGCTTCACACAGCCAGCCTAGTACACGATGATGTAGTGGACGAAAGTACCGAACGTCGCGGACAACTTTCGGTGAATGCCATCTTTAATAATAAGGTAGCCGTACTGACAGGCGACTACTTGTTGGCTACAAGCCTTGTTCATGCCGAACAGACCCACAGCCATCCTATTATCCAGTTAGTATCTTCATTGGGACAGGATCTTGCCGACGGCGAATTGCTCCAGCTCTCCAATGTAAGCAATCATAGCTTCTCCGAATCAGTTTATTTCGATGTCATCCGTAAGAAAACCGCCGCCCTTTTTGCAGCCTGCACAAAAGCCGCCGCTTTCTCGGTGGGGGTAGGTGAGGAAGAAGCTGAATTTGCCCGTTTGTTGGGCGAATATATCGGAATCTGCTTTCAGATAAAGGACGATATATTCGATTACTTCGACAGCAAAGAAATCGGCAAACCGACCGGCAACGATATGCTCGAAGGCAAACTGACATTGCCCGCCCTGTATGTGCTGAACTCAACGAAAGACAGCGCTATGCTGGAGATTGCCATCCGTGTGAAGGAAGGCACGGCCACCCCTGACGAAATAGCCCGTTTAATCGGGTTTATCAAAGAAAATGGCGGTATTGAATATGCAGTCCATACGATGAACCTTTATAAGCAGAAAGCCTTTGGCCTGCTGGCTTCCCTGCCGGATTCAAATGTCTGCGCGGCTCTCCGTGCCTATTTGGACTACGTGGTAGACCGCGAAAAGTAATTACTTCCTGTATTTGTCTAGCAGAGAATAACAAGTCAGCGCTCTGTCCCAATCTTCTATTCTTCCTGATTTCATGGCCCGGCCGAGCAGGTAGCTTTTGTCTATCTCTTCCGGAGTGCGAAGATTTTCCGCACACAATGCGCTTGCCTGTTCGATGTATTTCCAAGCCTCTTCTTTGGTAATGTACCCACTGCCCAAAGCTGCGCGGACTAATCCGACCAGCAGTCCCATATCCCATCCGACGACCCCTCTTTCCAAGTCATTAATCCATATGATCGGATCCCTTCTTTCTTCTGTATACTTCACGAAATTGTATAGATTCTTTCCCTGCTGAACGAAGCGCTCCACTCCGAAGAAACGTTTTTGAATGATTTCCTCGAACTCGCAGAAGTTGCTTGTCGATAGGAGATAGGGGAGCATGATTTGATAGGAAACTCTGTCTCCTTCGTTAGTAAGGAACTGGAATAATCCGGTGACGGACTCGGTATCCGTGCAGTGAAAGTCTTCCGATAGAAATCTTGATAACTTTTGCGGATGTACGCCGGTATCCATGGAATTGATATAGAAACCATTCAGTGTGGCTTCCATATAACCTATACGCAACCCCTTTTTTCTCTCATTTCCAAGAAAGAAATTCAGAGGATTGGGATTGAATCGTACGGTTCTTATATGTGTTTCCATCCTTAGTACTTCCATTAAAATTTGCGAAAAGCGTGGGAACTGTTGCCATGTATTTTCCTGAGGCTTCGGCAAGCCGTTATGAAATACAAGCAACAGTCCCACGCTCCGTTCGAATATATAACAAAAGTATATACATGAAGGTGCGTGAGACCCGTTTGCTTATTACCGTTCATAACTTTGAAATTTGCCGAATTTCAGGAATATGGTAATAAATGAAACGTTCTCTAATATAACTAATTAGCTATATTTTCTCTGCTAATTCACTTACAAAGATAAGGAATTTTCCCGATAGCCTGGTAACTATCTTTAGTTTTTCTTAAATAAAAAATACCGCGTCGGCTTCCGTATAGACGGGAGCCGGCGCGGTGAGGCATATTTGAATTGCTAATGTAGCCTTTGACTTTCCTAGAAGAACTTGACCTCTTCGCCTTTAATATCCGAGAGCAATAAATTCGCTAAACGACTTGTTCCCAGGCGGAACAGTTGGTTATCCAGCCATTCTTCGCCCAGCAACTCCTTGACGATAGTGTAATAGATAATCGCATCGTTCACCGTGTTGATTCCACCTGCCGGTTTGAAACCGACTTTGATGCCTGTCTTCTGATAATACTCCCTGATAGCTTCGCACATCACGTAGGCGGCTTCGGGGGTGGCGGCAGGCTGTTGCTTTCCTGTAGATGTCTTGATGAAATCCGCACCTGAATACATGGATAGGATAGAGGCTTTCTTGATGTTGGAAGCGCTCTTCAAAGCACCTGTTTCGAGGATTACTTTGAGGTGACGTTCCTTGCATACTTCCTTCAATTCCTGTATTTCCTCGCACATTCCTGCGTAGTCGCCACTCAGGAATTTGCCGACAGAAATGACAATATCTATCTCGTCCGCACCGTCTGCAATAGCCAGTGCAGTCTCTGCCACTTTCACCTCGATAAAAGTCTGTGAGGAAGGAAACCCGCCGGATACACAAGCGATATTGACGCCATCCACTTCCAACGTATTCTTCACGATAGCGGCAAAATTAGGATATACACAGATGGCAGCCACGTTCTTCAAGTCGGGATATTCGTCGTCGAACTTATTGACCTTTTCCGTGAAATGCATCACGCTTTCATCGCTGTCCGTACTGTTCAGAGTAGTCAGGTCGATGCAGTTGAACAGGAATTTCTTCACATCTTCCGTATCATTTTCCGGTACTTTTTTCTCGATTAGTTCAGCTACGCGAGCCTGAATATCCGCATCGTTCAGATGTGTATTATACTTTGCCAATGCGGCATCATACTTGTTGGGCAGTGAGTTATTCTCTTCCATGCTCTTTCAGTTTTGGGTTATTGATATGTCTTTGATTATCTCGTTTCGTTTTCTTGTCCATGCTCTTCTGAAGGGCGGTGGTGAGGTCTACACCCGTCTGGTTGGCGATGCAGAGAAGTACCCAGAGTACGTCTGCTATCTCCTCGTCGAGATTGTCTTTCTCTCCCTCTTTGAAGGACTGGTCGCCGTATTTGCGAGCCATCACGCGTGCCAGTTCGCCTACTTCTTCCGTCAGAACCGCCATATTTGTCAGTTCGCTGAAGTAGCGGACACCGTATGTCTTGACCCATTGGTCTACCTGTTTTTGAGCTTCTTCTAATGTCATTTTTTACTCCTTGTTTTTTGTATCCATGCATATAGTAACAGGGCCGTCGTTTAAAAGTTCGACCTTCATGTCTGCCCCAAAGATGCCCGTGCCTATTTCTTTTCCTAATGCACTGCTCAAGTCCTTGCAGAATCGCTCGTAGAGTGGGATAGAAACTTCCGGCTTGGCAGCCTTGATATAAGAAGGGCGGTTTCCTTTCTTCGTAGAAGCGTGTAACGTAAACTGGCTGATGACCAGAATTTCGCCCCCGTCCTCTAAAATAGACTTGTTCATCACCCCGTTTTCATCGTCGAAAATACGTAGATTTACTATCTTTTTGCAGAGCCAGTCGATGTCTTCCTGTCCGTCTGTTTCCTCGATGCCGACCAATATCAGCATCCCTTTTCCGATGGCGGACTTGCAGTTTCCTTCAATGGTCACTGACGCATGACTTACCCGTTGTATAACTGTTCGCATTGCTATTTATCCTATTTCATGATTATGAAAGGCAAATTTACAAAATTCGAAAGAGAAAACGATGGGTTGAGAGGAAAATATTATAGAGTTGTACAGAAAGCTTTAATGATTTGGTTTAGGCACGGATTACGCTGTTGTTTTATACAATCATATTTTCAAAATCCGTGTAATCCGTGCAATCCGTGCCTAAAAATGATAGAAATACAACCGGCTCTATTCTGCCAATTTCTTATCGAACTGACGTTATTTGTTGTCGGCCTGTTCATCGTTCAATCCCGCCTTTACAGTCTTTGCCTTCGCTTCCCCGACGATAGCGCTAATCTCCTCTAAAGAGGCTTCTTTGATTCGTTTTACGCTCTTAAACTCCTTCAAAAGGGCAGTCTTGGTCTTTTCACCGATTCCCTTGATATTATCCAGCGCAGACGCCACCTGTCGTTTGCTCCGTTTATCGCGGTGAAAACTGATAGCGAAGCGATGCACCTCATCCTGAATCTGCGTCAGCAAGCGGAACAGCGAACTATGCTGCTTGATACCGATAGTCTGCGGTGGAAAACCGAAAAGCAGTTCCGATGTGCGGTGACGGTTGTTCTTAGCCAACCCCGCAATAGGAATATTAAGATTCAATTCATCCTCAATAACCTCCCTGACGACCTCCATTTGCCCTTTTCCACCGTCAGTAATAATCAGGTCGGGTAGTGGAGAACTCTCCTCGATAGCGCGCTGATAACGCCTTCTTACGATCTCTTTCATCGACGCGTAATCATCCGGCCCTACAACCGTCTTTATATTGTATTTCCGATAATCTTTCTTCGATGGCTTGGCCTTTTTGAATACGACACAGGCGGCCACGGCATCAGACCCCTGTATATTCGAGTTGTCGAAACATTCAATCTGCAAAGGCGGCCTTTCCAAATGCAACTCCTGCTGTATCTCCTTCATCAAACGCATACTTCTCTGCTCAGGATTCAGCTTCTCCGCCTGCTTCAGCCGGTCAGCCTTATATTGCTTCACATTCAAGATAGAAAGATCCAGCAACTTCTTCTTGTCTCCCCTCTGCGGAACGGTGAAAACGACATTATTCAACTCCAAATCGAGCTCGAAAGGAACGATAATCTCCTTCGACATACTTTTATAACGCTCCCGCATCTCAATAATGCCAAGCGTCAAAAGCTCCTCTTTCGACTCATTCAGCTTCTTCTTGTACTCGAAAGTGAATGCCTGATTGATAGCCCCGTTCGTAATATGAAGATAATTGATAAAAGCCGAATTAGTTTCATCTTCTTCAATAGAGAATACATCAATATTATGCAGGATAGAACTTACCACCTCAGACTTCGAACGGTAATTCTCTATCAGCAGATACTTTTCCTTTACCTTCTGCGCTTCTTCAAACTTCATCTCAGCCGCCAATGCCTGCATTTTCTCCAACAGCATCCGGCCGACCTCCTGTGTATTCCCTTTCAGAATCTCCTTGATTTCATCGATATTTTTAAGATAATCTTCCTGTGATTGCAGTCCGACGCAGGGCCCTGCACAGTTTTTGATATGATATTCCAGGCACACATTGAACTTCCCGGCACGTATATTCTCCGGTGTCAGGTTCAAATGGCAGGTACGCAACGGGTACAAATGCTTAATCAAATCCAACAGCGCATACATTGACGGAATATGACTATACGGCCCGTAATAAGAAGAACCGTTCCTGATAATCTTCCTGGTTCTGAAAATCCGCGGAAAGTACTCATTCTGCACACAGATGGAAGGGTACGTCTTGTCGTCCTTCAGCATTACATTGTAACGCGGCTTATACTTCTTAATCAGATTATTCTCCAGCAGCAAAGCATCCTCTTCCGTATTGACCACGATATAGCGGATATCGGCAATCTTGCTGACGAGCACCCGGGTCTTTCCCGGTTCATGCTCCTTGCTGAAATAGGAATAGACCCTTTTCTTTAAATTTTTCGCCTTTCCAACGTATATAATTGTCCCTTCCGTATTCAGGTATTGATAGATACCCGGCTTATCGGGAAGGTTGGCTACGATTCCTTTCAAATATTCATTGGTTTTACTTTCCGGTTCTGTATTCATAATCGTTAGGGATGAGAGACCACTAAATGAGAAACTATTAAATGAGAAACTGCTAAAATGAAAAAGGCGTAGTTCAACTACGCCCTGCAAATATAATCAAATCCTTTATAAAGACAATACGGATTCTACTTCTACGTCATCTCCGAATACAGATTTCCCATTCAGGTCTTTCAATTCAATGATGAAGTTTACATATACTTTCTTTGGTTTTAGCTTTTTCACCAGTGCACAGGCTGCTTTCATTGTTCCGCCTGTTGCCAGTAAGTCATCGTGCAGCAGCACTACGTCGTTTTCATCCAACGCATCTTTGTGGATTTGCACGGTGTCTTTTCCGTATTCCTTGTCGTAGCTTTCTTCAAGCGTTTCTGCCGGAAGTTTGCCGGGCTTGCGGATAGGGATGAATCCTGCGTTCAAACGGGTAGCCAGGATAGGTCCCATAATGAAACCTCTAGATTCTATACCTACCACTTTTGTGATGCCTTTCTCCTTGTACATTTCATACATGACATTTGATAATTCCTGCAGGCACCACGGGTCTTTGAATAAAGTGGTAACATCATAGAATAGGATTCCGGGAATTGGGAAATCCGGTATTTCCCGAATGCTTTTAATTAGCGTTTCTTTGCTCATAATCATTGAATTATATCGTTTCTTTAAATGCTTTGTTTCACGTGAAACGTTGCCGTTTATCGTCCGGAAAGTACCAGTAATACGTTGATGTCGCTTGGTGATACTCCCGGAATCCTGCTTGCCTGGGCAATCGTTTCCGGATCTATCTTTATTAGTTTCTGACGGGCTTCCGTCGATAATGATTGAATGGAAGCATAATCAAATTTGCCTTTGATTTTAATGCTTTCCAGTCTCGCCAGTTTTTCCGCTATCATTCGTTCCCTGTCAATATATCCTTGATATTTGATCAGGATTTCGGCAGCTTCGAGAATCTCTTCTTTACGGTCTTGATTAGCACTGGTTGCTTTATCCAGTTCCCGCTGAAATGCCGGAACGTATTCCGCTATGTTTCCGATTGTCACCTGCGGACGGTTCAGTATTTCTATCAGTTTGCATCCCTGGCGTAGGGGAGTTGTTCCTATCTTTTCGAGCGCGTCGTTAATTAATGCCGGTTTCATCGAGTAGTTGTGTGCGAAAGATACAATCTGGTCTACCGCCTCTTTCTTGCTCTTCATTAATTGATAACGTTCTTCCGTTGCCAGTCCGAGTTTGTAAGCCCGTTCGGTCAGGCGCATATCGGCGTCATCCATACGGAGCAGGATACGATATTCTGCACGTGAGGTAAACATCCGGTAAGGCTCGTCCACACCTTTAGTCACTAAATCGTCGATCAATACGCCGATATATGCTTCATCGCGTGCCAGTGTGAAAGGCTCTCCGCCGTGGCAATTGATGTGCGCATTGATTCCGGCTACCAATCCTTGTCCACCTGCTTCCTCGTATCCGGTAGTACCGTTTACTTGTCCGGCAAAGAACAGGTTGCCGATAATCTTCGATTCCAACGTATGCTTTAACTGCGTCGGGTCGAAATAATCGTATTCGATTGCATATCCCGGACGATAGATCACCAAATCCTTGAAAGCGGGAACTTTCTTTAATGCGGCAATTTGTATGTCCATCGGAAGCGAAGAAGAGAATCCGTTAAGATACAACTCTTGTGTGGTTTCTCCTTCCGGTTCGAGGAACAATTGATGCTGTGTCTTATCGGGGAAAGTTACAATCTTCGTTTCAATGCTTGGGCAATAACGTGGCCCGATACTTTGAATCTGTCCGTTGAATAGGGGAGAATCCGGCAGTCCGTCACGTAGAATCTGATGTACCTCTTCATTAGTATAGCAAGTCCAGCATTGCAGTTGCTTCAGGTGGCGTACGCTCGTATTCATAAAAGAGAACTTATGAAAGTCACATTCACCGTCCTGTGTTTCCATCAGGTCAAAATGAACGCTGCGCGCGTCGATTCGTACCGGGGTTCCGGTTTTCATCCTTCCGTAAGTGATGCCGTGGCGGGCGATGGATTCGGTTAATTTGTAAGAAGCCGGTTCGGCCATTCTTCCGCCCGGTAACTGGTGGCGTCCTACGTGCATCAGTCCGTTGAGGAAAGTTCCTGCGGTGAGTACGATGCATTTTGCTGTAAGAGTAACACCCCACACAGTGACCACTCCGGTCACTGCACCGTTTTCAACAAGAAGTTCGCATACGGTATCTTGCCAGATATGAAGGTTGGGCGTATTCTCCAGTTTCTCCCGCCACGACCAGATAAACTTGGCACGGTCGCATTGGGCGCGGGGACTCCACATGGCGGGGCCTTTCGAACGGTTCAGTATCCGGAACTGGATAGCTGTCTCGTCTGTTACCAATCCCATCTGTCCTCCCAACGCATCTATTTCACGTACTATTTGTCCTTTGGCAATTCCACCTACGGCAGGGTTGCAGCTCATCTGCCCGATCTTGTTCATGTCCATCGTAATGAGACAAGTCTTCGAACCTAAATTTGCAGCAGCGGCTGCCGCTTCGCAACCAGCATGTCCGGCACCAATTACAATTACATCGTACTTAAAATCCATTCTATCTTATTTATTATCAAACGGTGCAAAGTTACGGAAAAGTTGCGAGAAATATATCTCCATGCTCTTTTTGCTTCCGAAAATTCGGGGAAGCTGCCCGGCTTCGTTGAAAAAAACGCCGTAATTTGGGCTTAGAAATATACAGTTTGTTCGATATTGACGGCTCAACCGTGTTTTAGATGCTTCGATTCCTTTTCAAAATGTCTGTTTTCTGCCCAAGGATACTCGCTTATGCTTTCTTTTTGCTACTTCAAAATCGGTCGGAATACGGATAAAACTAGAACGAAAAGTGTTAAATTCACTCTTTGTCTTGACATAAATCAAAAAAACAGGCCAAAATTTGATTTTTTAGATTATAGCTCTTGTCATTTTCCGAAACAGCTATAACTTTGCAGCGTAGTTGTGAAACTACTAAGATTTTTAGGTATTAGGAAAAAGGTAATATACGAAAGGTATTAGTTTATAAAATTAAGGTATTAGATTTAGAGATTAGTTTTTAGGAAAAAGATTGTTTTGATTAGGTATTAGGAAAAAAGTAGTTTTCAGGTAATGAGTAAATGAAAGATGAAAGAAAGAAGAATCCCATTAGGGGGATTCTTTAAAGGTGGGGCGGAATGATTCGCTCTTTTTTTGTGCCATGTCAGGAGATGCACGGGTTCTCCTTTTTTGAGCAAGGGGCTTTTCTAAAAGAAAGAGTCCCGAAAAAACTTCCGGGACTTTTCCATGCAATGATGGTTCTTTCATTCAATGATGAAGACACTCCTTGTTATTTCAAGACTTCGCTCAGTTTCTTTTCAATTTCCTCACCTCTGAGGCTTTTCCCTATAATCATTCCATTCGGGTCTACTAACAGGGTGGCAGGAATAGCTCTTATGCCATAAACGGCAGCGCCTTCACACTTCCAGCCCTTTAAGTCGGACATTTGCGGCCATGTGATACCCAGATCTTTTATTCCCTTCAACCATGCTTCTTTCTTGCTGTCCAAAGAGATGCCGACAACTTCAAAACCTTTGGAAGCGAACTTTTCGTAAGCTGCTTTTACATGTGGCATTTCCCCGCGACAAGGACCGCACCATGAAGCCCAAAAGTCAATCAATACATATTTCCCTTTTCCTATGTAGTCGGATAAGGCAACCTCTTTGCCGTTCACATCTTTCAATTTGACATCTGTATATTTCTGTCCCACTTCTGCGCGTTTCATGGCAGTCTGGTGCTTGATAACAGCCTGAGTATATCCGTTTTCCTTCATGACAGGAGAGGCGGCTGCAAGAATTTTTGTAACCTCTTCGCTTGACAGGCTGCTTTCAAAGCGGCGGAGTAACTGTGCTCCGACAATATTGTTCAGGTTTTGGTTGATACATTCTTTTACTACTGCCGTTTGCCTGTTACTTACATCTTCCCAACTCTTTTCCAGTTCGAGCATTTTGTCCTTATCCTCTTCTTTTAATTCGGAAGCCTGTTTCCTTAATGCTTTGTATTCATTGTTGAATGCATTAATCTTCTCATTGCAAGCCTCAAGAATGTCATTTGAAGGCGTTCCTGTCGCTTTTCCCGAAGATTTATCCAGAGAGACATTGATCGTCCCGTCTTCAAGGATTAAAGTCGTTCTGGCTCTGCCCGCTGATACGGTGGCAAAACAAGCTTTTGGTTGTGTTCCTTTGAATGTAAAGGCGTTGTTACTGATAATTACGCTATCCATTGCGGCGGCTTCACCGCTTTCTGCGTCATTGAGATAGACTGTCTGCCCATCCATACCGGTAGCGCTACCTTTGATGGTATAGTTTACTTGTGCGGATGCTGCGAGTGACATGCATAATGCGCATGTCGTGATACTGATTCTGTTCATAATTCGAATATTAAAGTTTTATTGTATGTTCAAGTTATCTGTTCATTTCTTTCCGAGCGGGTCATATGGGCGGTTATCGACTTCCAATCCCCATTGCGGATTCTTTTCAATGATAGAGTTCGATTTCGGCAGCGTGTAATACTCATTATTCACCGGAGCCGAATAAGTCTTGCTTCCTATCTTATGTGTGATTGTAGTCTGACACCAGGGCTTTCCCGTATCATATACAAAACGTTTGATGTCAAAGGTACGCTGATAAGATGAAATAGGCAACTCCCGACGGCGTTCTTTTAGTATTTCATAAAGTAATTCATCTTCATTTAATGAACTGCCGTTCGGCAAGTCGGTATTATCACCGGAATAACGGTACTTGCGCAACAGGTTCAGGTCTTTCAATGCATTTGTCTTGTCGGAAGTGCGGGCTTCCGCTTCTGCTTTCATTAAAAGAAGCTGAGGATATGTGATGCCTTGATTGGTCAGCATTTTGGAACTGCGGCAATAAGTCCTTTTTATGCCGTCCTCATATTTTATGCCGCCTACGGTCGTCGAATATCCTAATATTCTCAAGGCAAATAACTGGTAACGCCTGTCGGTATCCGGGTCGAACAGGGCAAGGAAATCATCCGACGGGTAATAAGTGGATTGGCCATTGGTGGTGGCACATCCTGCAGGTGCTGTTCTGTAAAAAAGATTTTCCCTGTGTATACTTTGGTTGAACAGCAGGTCTTGTCCGAGTAAGTCGAGTGACAGTTCTTTGTCCGTTCCTTCTGCCGGCTCGGCATTGGGGTCATCCTCATAATAACATTGGTTGAAATCATAAATCATATTATCGACACTTCCTTTCAGTGCAAGAGAACGGCTCCATGCTTCCGACGCTTCTTTCAGCATATTGGGCCAGTCTCTCATATACATGAAATATTCTGCCCGCAAAGCATGCACGGCCGCCTTGTTGGCACGGCAGGGATTTACTACATTTTCGGGAGCGTCCAGCGCGTCATCCAAATCTTTCTTTACAAGCTGCATCAGTTCCGCTGTGGTAGCCAGGTCGGGATTGGGCACAGTAGGGTCGCCCGAAGTGCGGTAAGGAATTGTTTTGGTGCTGTTGTCCCCGTCAGGGTTATACATCGGGCCATAGCCCAGTCCGCCTACCATGTAAGACCATGCGCGTCCGGCTTTGGCCTGCGCGATAACCGCTTTGCCGTTTTCTGTTCCGGCGGCACCGTCCAGCCCTTCAATGCCCTCGATGACATTGTTGAATAATCCGACTGCCCGGTAGATTCCCCATTCCCACGTATATTGCGGCTTGATGGGACTCTCATAAGGCACATTGAAAGTATAGGCTGCATATACATCCTTATTGACATACGAGCTGATATATTTATATTTATCCTGATTCTCGCTTATGGATAAATTGTCCGCCAACATAGAGTAAAAAGAGGTATTGTTGTTATCCATGAAATGGTACTTGATGGTACTTTCATTATTTAACAAATTCTCAAATTCCTCTATCTCTGTCGGTATTAACTTGCCGATGGGCTTCACATCCAGAAAATCACTGCAAGATGTAAAGGCGATGGATATCAAAAATAAGTATTTTAGTTTCATGATCTATTCAATTAAAATGAGAATGACAAACCGATATAAAACTCAGGGCGTAAAGGCAATGAAGTGTATCCCTGGTCGTAAGTGGGGCCGGAGTATCCGGTTTCGTTCACTTCCGCGATTTCGGGGTCTATGTCAACGCCTTTGGCTGTTATCCTAAACAGATTGCGCATCTGGAAATAGACTCTTGCGTTATTCAGATGAATCTTGCTGATGAGCGAACGGTCAAACGTGTAAGCCAGCGTGACATCCCGTAATTTCATATAACTGGCATTTCCGACTAATATATCCAGATATGGGAAATCAAACAAATCCATATTCCAGCTTTTCAGTACCGGATAGATTGCCGTTGCCTCGTCTCCCGGCTTTTGCCATCTTTCGCCTACATGGCGGTTGGAATAGTTGGAACCGCTGAAGCAATCTTTGCGATATTTGTGACCTAATTTGGCAATCAACATAAACGATAAATCCCAGTTCCTGTAACTGAATCTATGAGTCATGGACATATCGAATTTGGGACGTAAGCTTCCCTGACAATAAACATCGTCTATCTCGGCGTCACCAATCAGTATTTTTTCTCCTTTTGAGTTATAAATCATGGTGGCTCCTTCTTCGTTCAAGCCTGCGAATTTATATCCCCAGATAGAATTGGCAGGGTATCCGGCAACAGTTACCGAGCCTGTGCTTGGTGTGTAACTGCTTGCGTAACTGCGTGTTACATTGTACTCTTTCACCTTGTTATGATTGTATGCGAAATTGTAATTGATATTCCATTTGAAATTGCGCGTGGCAATAGCATCAGCGTCCACGGTTATTTCTATACCGTTATTGACAATCCTGCCCACGTTCTTGGTCAGAGAAGCAAAGCCGGTAGTCGGGTCTATCGCGTCTTTTGCCAACAGATCGGAACTGTTCTTGGTGTAGTAATCAAAGCTGAAGTTCAACCGGCTGTTGAAGAAAGAGAAATCCAGCCCGATGTTGGTCGTTTTGGTCTTTTCCCATCTTAACTGGTTGTTGGGCGGAGAGGCTACCTTGTAGGATACGCCACCGGTCGTCTGGTTGTAACCCCCTGCTTCCAGGATTAAGAACGGGCCTTCATCCAAAGCGATATTACCGTTTATACCATAAGACGCGCGGATATTCAGCCTGTTGATCCACGGCACATTGAAGAATTCCTCATTGGCAAGCTTATAGGTTCCGCCGACAGACCAAAGCGGTTTATGGCGGTATTTAGGGTCTGTACCGAAGAAATTGGTCAAATCCATACGAATGCTGCCGCTTACGATAAACTTGTTATTGTACTCATAGGAGCCGTTGCCATACCAGGAAACGAAACGGTTGTCACGGTAGGTATATTCTCCGTTTGTGAACGTGTCATAGAGCGGCGGACTCCACGGAGAGCCGAACAGCATGTCCGAATAGTTCACATTCCCGACAAAATCCTTTAAATTCATCGGAATAAAGGAACCGGCCACTTCATTGTATCCCGCGCGGGTTGCCATGGTGTTATAATCGTATGTGGAACGGCGTACTTCATTGCCCGCAAGGAGTGTGACGCGGTGTTTGTCATTCAGGAATGAACGGTTGTAATTGATTTGGGTACGTACCGTCCAGTCTTCGCTTACATTTCTTTTTTCATTGATAATGGCACCGTCGGGCAGATAATGGTTTACGGTATTTGTCTTGGAAGTCGCGTCGTTGTAGGCGATGCGAACGGCATAAGAATCGGCCTGACGCAATTGCTTGTATTGGTAATTTCCCCTTTGCCATACCCCGCCGACTTCGATATTCAGTCCCTGCATGATGTCCAGACGCAGCTTGCCGCTGATTCTCGTGCTGAAGTTCGCGGTATTTATCGCATCTTTGTAAACATCCTCAATCGGATTATATGACCAGTCTTTCATGCCGGGCGTATTCTGGTAAGTTTTCACTTTATACTGGCTGATTCCCCATACGTTACACGGATTCCCGTTTTCGTCTACAATGGCGGTATAAGGCTGTAAGGCGGAGCCGCTGCTGTATCCGGTCAGACTTGAATAGGTCGTGTTCGGCTCATTGGTACGGTTGTACAAGATGTTTGCTCCCAAGTCTATGGTCAGGAATTTATAAGGTTTCCATTGGTTGTTGAAATCCAGTATCAGCCTGTCCTCATCGGTATTGATGAAACTGCCCCTCTTGTAATTATAATTGGCTGCTACGTTGTACATATAGTTGTCTCCGCCACCGGAAATGGAGACATTGTGCTGATGGCTTAGCTGGTTGCGGAACATATACTTCTCAATCTGTTTCAAACCGTCCACCCCGCGGAGCTGGTTTATTTCCGCCATGGCTTCGTCCTGTGTTATCTTATTGTTATGTGCCTGCATCAGCAGATAGCTGACTCTGCTCATGTTTCCTTCATCCAACGGGTCGTAACTATCCGGCGACTGGTTGAACAAGTCAATCTCGGCATCAATATAATCCGAGGAAGATGCCCTGTTCAGTTTGCTTAAATCAGGTTTCAGCGTAACGTTGAACGAACCTTTGTAGGAGACTACCGCTTTTCCTTTCCGACCGCGCTTCGTCGTGATGACGATAACCCCGTTGGCTGCCCGCGAGCCGTAGATGGAAGCCGCCACACCATCCTTGAGTACTGTGATGTTTTCAATATTGTCAGGGTTCAGGTCTTCCAGTTTTCCTTCGATAGGATAGCCGTCGACTACGAGCAACGGGGTTTTCTCGGCGTTGAAAGTGGAGACACCCCGGATTTCAATGTTTCCTTTCTTGTCTATCACGATGCCGGCAGCCTGTCCTTCCAGTAAAGATTTTAAGTCGGGCTGTAACTTGGTTTCCAGTTTGCTGGAAGAAATAAGCCCGAATGCTCCTGTCACCCTCTCTTTGGAAAGAGTCTGGTAACCGGTCACAACCACTTCGCTCAACGCGGAAGTGGCAGGCAATAATTTTACGTTTACGGCTTTGGTGGCAGGAGTGACCTTGATCATCTGGTCAGCCATGCCTACAAAGGTGAATGTCAGTACCTCGCCCGGTGTGGCTTTGATTGAAAAGTGTCCGTTTGCGTCCGTGATTGTACCGTTATTGCTTCTGGGGACAAAGACGCTTACACCTACCAGTCCGTCTCCGTTTTCATCTGTAACAGTGCCCGAAATGTTTATAGGAGCGTGTTTTTTGTCGCTGAGTGCCGTTTCCTTTTCAGGATAAAGGAGAATAAGGTTCCTTTTAATCTCGTAACGCAGCGAAGTCTGTTTGCAGAAATCCTGAAGGACTTCGGATAACGAAGCGTTTTGATAACTCAACGTCACTGTCTGTCCCGGATGAATGGTCGTTTCTTCGTACACAAAATGCAAATTTGTCTCCCTTTGCAATTGGTCTAACACTACCCTGACCAGAGTGTTTTGAACATTTATGCTTATCTTCTTGTCGGCCTGGGCAAACGCTTGTGTGCCAACTGTTAAAGAGAAGAGCATAAAAGTTATAAAACATCTAATCATTAAATTCTTACGAAGAAAAATTTCGTTTAAAACTTTTTTTCCCATAACTTTGTTTTGATTAAATGATTGAAATTTCCTGTTTCACAGGATTTTGATTGTTGTGTTATAGCGGGAAGGCTCCACCCTTTCCGCTATTTGTTATATATATCTTATTGTTTTCCCTGATGAATTTCACGTTTGACACTTTCTCGATTACTTCGATGGCGAAACTGAGTTCGTTATTGCGGAATATGACTCCGGCAAAACGCTTGTGCTTTAGCTTTTCATCATTGAAGCATATGTCTACGTTATACCAACGTGAAAGTTGTGCGGCGATGTCACCGAGTTCTGTTTTGCGGAACTCATACATTCCCTGCGACCACGATGTAAAGAGTCTTGCATCCACATTTTCTACTTTGATATCTCCTGTTCCGTGCATTGCCGCTTGTTGGTTCGGGAGCAAGGTGACCGAGCGCTCATGGTTATATATCTTTACTTTTCCTTCCGCCAGTGTCGTGTATATTCTATTTTCCGGATATGCTGAGACATTGAACTTGGTGCCCAGTACTTCTACTTTGTTGCCGGCCATGCTGACTATGAAAGGACGCTTGCTATCTTTGGAAACTTCAAAATAGGCTTCACCTGTCAAAGCAACTTCACGTTTGTTCGCGAAACTGACCGGATAGTGCAGGCTGCTTTCAGAATTTAGCCACACTTTTGTCCCGTCTGCCAGAACAAGCAGGTACTCGCCACCACGGGGAACGGTCAGCGTATTGTATTTGAGAGTCTTGGGCGTCTCCTTTTTCGTGTCTTGATAAACAAGCGCCTCATTGGGCTTGCTGACGGCAATTGTACCTTCCGTACTCTCTATATTTCCTTCTTTTGTACCTAAATCTATTTCTTTCCCGTCATCCAGGGTTAAAGTGGCTTTTTTACTGCCCATTTCCGGAAAAGAATCCGTTGCGGCGGAAAGTTCTGTTTCCTTATGAGGGAAATTATGAGATAAGGAAGTGTAAGCCAGTGTGAAAATGAGCAGGAAAGATGCTGCGACAGCAACAGATGTATATGTCACGCGACGTATTTGTCTCCGGCTTTTCTTTTTCTGAAGGCGTTTCCATGCTTGTGCAGCGTCATACTGTTCGATGAAGTCAAGGCAGCGTCTGATTCTATGATGTTCAAACCATGTCTTTGCCGCCTTCTTGTGTTCATTCAAATTATTGAACTGCGTGCGAAGGTTTTTCATTTCTTTGCTCATTTTATCAATCCTTTATAATAAGGAGTATAAAAGTTGCAAAATGGGTGACATAAGAAACGAAAAATATAAAATTAATTATTTTATAGCCATAAAAGTATTAGGTTGTTATCTTTGCGCAAGCGCTTCAGTGCACGTGACAGATGGGTTTTCAGGGTATTCACGGATATATTCAGTTCTTCTGCCGCTTCTTTGTACTTTTTGTTTTCGAGAATCACCGCTTGCACGGCAGAGAGTTCCTGCTTGGGCAGCTTTTCTAGTTCTTCCATGATTTTCCTCTCTTTTTCTCTCAGTTCTTCTTCGTCGGTGATAGATTCGGTGATATCTATTTCCGTATCGAAAAGTTCTTCCATCGAGACGAGGTTGTTCTTCCTTAATAATAAGTAAGAGTTGTTCCGTATGGCATAAAACAGGTAACTGCGTAACTTGACAGCAATATTCTGATATGTTTTTTTCTCCCAAAAAGAGATAAAGAAGTCCTGCACGATGTCTTCAGCCATGCTGAAAGAGTCTGTCAATTGCACGGCATAAAGACAAAGAGGCATATAATACGTATCAAACATCAATTTGAACGCACTTTGAGGATTGGTGCGAAACAGTTCCAATATGAGCTTGTCTTTTTCGTCGTAATATTTTTGTTTCTCTTGAAATCTGTGCATTACTTACTGCTTTTGGTTTTGCAAAGAAACGAAAAAAAAGCTTTCTAGGAACATTTTGATAATTATTAATAGTAGATATCGATAACTCGGTGAACAGATAATTTCATACTCATCAACATACCTTAATAATGATGCGTGTTAATGATTTGAGTCATTACCCTCTTTTGCTTTCCATTCCATCAATAGTTCGTCTGCTAGATATTCATCGCTTAAGCAGTGCATGTCACCTATTCCTTCACTTACCAGACGATAAGTATCCGAATCATAAAAGAATCCAAGTGCGTCTTCATATGGCAAGTGGAGAAAGTCGGCAAACAACCGGACTATTCGGGCATATTTCATTTGCAGTATGATTTTATCGGCTTGCATGGTCAGTTCCTCTTGTTGTTATTTCCTTGACACTGATAAAATGAAGATGGCGAATTATTATTTCCTGATTCAAGATGCATAATTGATGATTGGGATGCTCAAATGCCAGTCTTCCCAACGCGTCATCTTTGCTCATGGCTCCGGAAAAATAGAGGTCAATAGTATTGAATACCTTGTCATTGGCTATGCCGCCCTCTACTAAATCGAAAAGTCCATCCTGTGTTCCCCTGCGGCATTCTCCTACATAGTCCAGCCATTCTTCATCATAACTTTGAAAGATTTTAATCTTAAAGTCTGATAGTTCGTCATCCAACATGTATTCATTAATATAGGCTTTTTGTCTTCTGAGTAGAAAGCGCATGGCGTATTTATAGGCTTGGTCGTACAAAGAAGTCAGATAAAATCCTTTTCCAAAATCCAGATGTTCTCGTGAATGATATACATCCGGTTGTTTGATGACTAATGACGATGCATGATATAGTTTCATGCTAATACTCCTTTCTCTTTCATATATTGGATAAGATCCTCCACGATATATTCTTTGCTGAATGTATGAAGAACGTCATATCCCGGAATCAGATAATCTGTCAGTATTCCGGAAGTACGCAGTAATTCATATGTTTTCCCTGCACTCATTTTCAATGCTTCTGCAAGGCTGCCTACACAAAAGGTTGTAAAACTTAACGTCTCAAAATTCATATCCGTCAATTGATTGTCATTTGCAAAAATAGCATTAATTCTTCGTAAAGCAATCGGTTCTCTTAGTTTTTATTCGATTGGTTGTTCATTCCCTTCACATTGAGATAATTCTCAATCTATCAGTCATTTTATGTGATTCGTTGAGTGAAAACATCTCTTTCACGTCCTTCACACCCTTCATCGTGTGGGATGTTCCGCATCTCTCGACACCCCATAATAACCGGGAGCAGGCACATACATCGGTTGATTACGCAAACCGATATTCACTAGCTTTCCTTCTCCACGCAAACGAACCAAATGTGTTTTGGCGGTAGTACGAGCCAAGCCGCATATCTCTTGAAAGTCACGACGGGTCATCATCTGATGTCCGGCAAAATATTCTTTCAACAAGATGTCAATCTCCACCTCTGAAACCTTCTCCGAATGGCGGACGTACTTGGACTGACTGGCACGAACGCCAACAAAATGTCCTTTCAGATTAGTGTCAGGACGGAAACGGACTGTTTTAAAAGTCACCTTGTTGGTTTTGTGCGGAGTACTGCGGGTCACTTTCCCCGTAGCCGCCAAAGTGGGGAAAAAATAACCGATTCCTTCGATATGCACTTCTTTTCCCTCACGCAACGACTCGCCGAGAATCTTCGACAGGTTGTCGAGCACATTCTTTACATCACCCACAGTCAACGAACTGTAATCATGAATCTTATAACAAAGCATATCCGTATCCACCTTACCATTCATAAAGATGCGCGGATGCAACGCTGCCTCTTCTTCTTCCGAAGATGCATTAGGATTTTCATACCAATCAAATACAATAGCCATTACTTCTTATTAATAAAAATGTTTAACTTCATCATGAGACGACTGTAATCGGCTACTTGGACAACTGGAATCGGCTGTTCAGTCAACTATAGTCAGCTAACTAGACAACTCCAGTCGGCTTTCCTCAAATAAGCACTAAAGATACGACAAAGTAACGACATATCAGCATAAGAATGCATGTTTTTCGTTTCAGAAGAAAGGAAGTATTTTCTTTGTTAAATACTTGCAAGTCCTATATTCATGTCATACCTTAACAGCGTCTTTACTTGCATTGCCTTGTCTGACTCATTGTTGATACAAAACTTCTTATATTTATTCCCGTATTTCCGACATAGTTCAAAAAAAACATCTATCTTTGTCACGCACTTTCAGCCCATCGGCGTGATGAAACTGGCGGAAAGTGTTTTTTATTTCCTTTATGGAGTAAATAACGTATTGTCTCTCCAATTCAAAAATCAGCAAATTTTAAACAGAGAGAGATGATACAACAGATACTCCACGTGGATTGCCGTATATCAACATATCAGTTAAAGATGTGTTATATATAAACGATTGGCGTGGATGTCTGTTGTTCTCATTATCTTCTGGAAGGGTTTTGCTGGCCTTGAATTGGGATAATGGTGCAACAGCATCTGCGCCTTTCTTGTGTCCGGACGGTTTGTTTCGCGCCCTTGTATATACCCTGATTAATCCCCACCCACCGGATTATAGAAAGTGCAGATGCCCGTTGTGCTAATATATTAAGAAAAGAGCTTTCACTCTTTTTAATTGTATAACACATAAAAAACGAACACTATGTCGGAATGGATTAGCATAAAAGAAGCGGCTAAAAGACACAACCTTGATGAAGAGTATATCCAACTTTGGGCGGACATGAAAGTGATAACTGCCTATCTCAAGGAATATAATACGGTTGTAGTAAACGATGAATGCCTTCGTGCATTCCTGAAAGTCAAGGAGCAAGGGAATACTCTGGCATATGTTAAGATGCTGGAGCGATTTAGTATCAGCCAATCCGAGACTTGTGTAACGTATGCCTATCTCTTAAGTGCACGCGACAAGGAAATAGAAATGTATAGAGAAGCAAAAACGCAGCGGGATGCATTTCGTAGGATGTGGCTGGAGCAGAATGACCAAATGCGGGATTTGGCAGTAGAACTTGCATTGGAGCAAACATGTTGTTATAAATGTTGGTTGAAGAAGCTGTGTATGACAATCAAGAAAATAACAGCTCGTAGTCGTGTCGGAATGAGGTTTCCGGTAAGATTGAGGAGAAATAACAAGAAATCAGAGCGATAAAAAGACGGTGATAGGTGATAGATGAGGTGATAGGTTGCCGACAACCTATCACCATATCTGGAAGTACCATGAATAAACTGTTTCAAGAACCCCGGTGATAGGTGAAAGAGAAAAGTGAAAAAACTCTATGTATGTGAGAGAGCTTTTTTATTTTCTATTTTGTAAGCCGGCAAGGTCTGCGTTTCTGAAAAAAAACAATATATTTGCATTCGTAAATATCGCAAAAGTAAGTAGTTACGGTGATTTTTATGAATTCTGTTTTCTTTTTTCGCAGGTAATGTGACAGTATGAACGATAAAATTGACACCATAGTAGCGGGAGTAAACCGGAAGGATGAAAAGATGTGGGGCGATTTCTACGATCGTTTTTATGCTGCTTTATGTGTTTATGTTTCCAAGATATTGCCGGTTCCCGATGCGGTGGAAGATTTGGTGCAGGAAGTCTTTATTTCTGTATGGGAGGGCAAGCGAACCTTTTCCGATATTAAAGAACTTACCAATTATCTTTATCGCGCCTGCTATAATAACACCTTATTATATATACGCAATAATCAAATCCATGATACCATATTGAGTTCTTTAGCCGAAGAAGAAGGTGTAGAGGATGAAGATATGATTTATGCATTGACGGTAAAAGAAGAAATTATCCGCCAACTGTATTGTCATATTGAAGAACTTCCTGCCGAACAACGCCGGATTATCTTAATGAGAATCGAGGGGTATACGTGGGAAGAGATAGCGGAACGTCTGAAGATAAGTATCAATACCGTCAAAACCCAAAAGACCCGCAGCTATAAGTTTCTCCGTGAAAGGCTGGGGGATTCCATGCATTCCATAATTCTTTGTTTATTTCTCTAAAAAGATAAAAAAGTCATTCTGATACTTCTTTATCTTTTTATTGATTGATTAAGATTTGTTTTCTTTGTTAAAATCAAAAGCTTTTCTTTTATATTGTGACATTATGATATATTTCTGCCCCTAAATTCTGAATCCTTATTCTCCTATCTCAAAAAAATATCATCTTTTTGTCACCCCTTTCTATGAGTTGTGTATATCTATAATAAAGATGAATTAAACAATTGTTTAATTAAAAAAATCGCAATAAGATGAAGAAGTTCGAAAATGTATATCAAGATGCCGCTCTAATGAGAAAGGTTCTTTTGGGAGAAGCTGATGAAGTGGAGCAACAAGACCTTGAAAAACGGCTGGCGGAATGTCCGGACTTACAAAATGTATATGAACAATTACAGAACGGGGAGACTTTGAAAGTCGCCTTTGGAGAATATCAAAAATATTCGTCAAAGAAGGCTTATCAGTCTTTTCTTCAGAATATCGGGCGGATGGAACCGGAAGCGCAGAAGCGCCGTTCTCTCCGTGTTTGGTGGTACGCTGCTGCGGCTGTCGTTACTTTAGTCGTTGCCCTTTCTTTCTATATGTCGAACTATATCTCACCGGAAAAAGAGGGGAAGGCCCTGATTCAGCCGGGAACCCAGCAGGCACAACTGACTTTGCCCGATGGCAGCGTGATTGATGTGCATAAAAAAGAAGTAAGCGTAATCGTGGACGGTGTTCAAGTAAAATATAAGAAAGGAGTGCTGTCTTATCAGCCTACCGTCACAACACAACATGAGGAGAAAAGCGTCGAAGAACAACCTGCCAAATCAAATGAACTGGTTATACCGCGTGGGGGTGAAAACACCGTAATCCTTGCCGATGGAACGACAGTGCATTTGAATGCCGGCTCCAAACTGACTTATCCGGTACGTTTTGGCGGTAAACGCAGAATTGTACGTTTGGAAGGTGAGGCCTATTTTGATGTTGTGGCGGATGAGAATCATCCGTTTGTGGTACAAACTCATCTTGGAGAAATAACCGTACTTGGTACTGAATTCAATGTGAATGCTTATGCCGATGCCCCTGTCTGCTATACGACTCTGGTACATGGGAAAGTGAAATTCTCCACATTAAATGCGGAAACGATTACCCTTTCACCGGGTGAACAGGCTGTTGTATTTGCCAATAGTTCAACGAAACGCAAGGTGGATTTGGAAGAATATGTTGGTTGGGTAGATGGCATGTACATCTTTAATGACCGTCCCCTGGGCGATATTATGAAGACATTCGAACGCTGGTATGACATACAGGTTTATTACGAAACTCCGAACCTGCGAGATATTACCTATAGTGGCAGCTTGAAGCGTCACGGAACAATAAATTCCTTCCTGGATGCACTGGAACTGACGGGCGACCTGACTTACAAAATCAGTGGGCGGAGTATATTGATATATGACAAAGCGGATGAACAGGAATAAAAGGATAGAATATTAGAATAATTAGAATATTAGGTACACAAAAGTTTAATTATTAATTTATGAGAGAAAAACGATGGCTGCTATGTTTTCTAGTGGCAATGTGCTGCACGTTTAGTGCATGGGCTTTACCGTCACAAGACAAGACGGTAACTTTGAAACTGCACAATGTCTCTATCGAGACTGTCTTGGATGCAGTGAAGAAACAGACAGGCGTGAATATGTTGTATAATTCACAAATGTTCAAGGGCGTTCCTCTGGTGTCGATTAATGTGAAAAATGAGCGATGGGACGCAGCTCTTAAGTTGGTATTGAATCCTCAAGGGTTTGACTATGTGATGAAAGACGGTATCGTTGTCATTCGCAAACAAAAGCGTGAGAACCGTGTTCGTGGTATGGTGACAGATTCACATGGAGAGCCGATTCCCGGAGCCAGTATTATTGTTAAAGGTACACGTACAGGTACTTCTACCAATATTGAAGGTGAATTCACTTTGGACGTGAAAAGTGATAAAGTGGCGTTGGAAGTTTCTTTTATTGGTATGAAGAAGCAGACTGTTCAAGTAGATGCTACCCGCCGGAAAACGGTTGAAATTACATTGGTAGACGATGTTAAAACATTGGAAGATGTGGTTGTGACCGGATATAGCAATGTACGTAAATCCAGCTTTACAGGTAGTTCGACTCAGATTTCGGGTGATGATCTTCGTAAGGTGTCGCAAACAAATATAATTGGAGCAATCCAGTCATTCGATCCCTCTTTCCGTCTGGTAGATAACGTACAATTTGGTTCTGACCCGAATGCTTTACCTGAAATGTATATCCGTGGACGTTCTGGTTTTGGTGTTAAAGAACTTGATAAAGATCAACTTTCAAAATCAAATTTGGAGAATAATCCTAACTTACCAACCTTCATCATGGATGGTTTTGAGGTAAGTATTGAGAAGGTATATGACTTGGATCCTACCCGTATTGAGAGCTTGACGGTTTTGAAAGATGCTGCTGCTACTGCTATGTACGGTTCGCGGGCAGCTAATGGTGTGGTGGTAATTACTACTGTTGCTCCGAAAGCAGGAGAGGTACGTGTTTCTTACAACTTTACAGGAACGCTGGAAATGCCTGACTTACGAGATTATAATTTGGCAAATGCATCGGAGAAATTAGAAATAGAGCGTCTCGCAGGCATGTTCGATAAGGGACAACTCAATATTCCGACAACTGCAGTAGGAATGAATAACTATTATAAGAAATATGCTTTAATCCAAAAGGGAGTAGATACAGATTGGATGTCTATTCCACTTCAAAACTCTTTCAATCATAAGCATAGTGTTTACTTGGAGGGAGGAACTCCTAATCTGCGTTATGGTGTAGACGGTTCATTTAATATAGCAGACGGTGTGATGAAGGGTACAGAGCGTAACCGATATAGTGCAGGCTTCTCATTAGATTATCGTATCAAGAATCTGCAAGTAAGAAACTATGTGTCTTTTGGACATACGAAATCGAAAGAGTCTCCGTATGGTTCGTTTAGTGATTTTACCGGACTACAGCCTTATGACTCTCCTTATAAAGATGATGGAACACTCCGGGAGACACTCACATATTCGAAAATCGGTGGACGTGATAATAATAATCCGCTGTATGAAGCGACTTTGGGTAATTATAATTGGAATTCCTATGATGAGGTTATCGATAACCTGAGCTTTAACTGGTATCTGAATGATTACTGGACGGTTAAAGGACAATTTAGTGTAACGAAGAAATATTCCAAATCAGAGAAATTTATTGATCCGCTTTCAAGCAAGACTAGTGTTACAGGTTCAAAAGATAATAATCTTGCCGGTGATTTGTATACGACGAATGGAGAAAGTCTGGATTGGAATTCTAATGCTTTTTTATACTATACACGTAGTTTTAACAAGCAGCACAACTTGAATGTTTCAGCAGGTTGGGAAGCTGCTTCTGGTACTACTGAAAGTACCAATGCTCATTATCGTGGATTTCCGTCGGGTGAGTTCCACTCGCTCAATTATGCGGCGGAAGTATATAAGAAACCTACCCGTACTGAGAATACCACACGAAGGGTCAGCGTATTGGCTTCTGCCAATTATACGTGGAATGATATTTATTTGGTAGACGCTTCTGTACGTTTCGACGGTTCGTCAGAGTTTGGGGCGAATCAGAAATGGGCTCCTTTCTTTTCTGGAGGTGTGGGTGTTAATATACATAATTATGATTTCTTCAAAAGTAATAGTTATATCAATAAGTTGAAATTACGCGCTTCTTATGGGCGTACCGGTAAAGTCAATTTTCCGGCTTATGCTGCAACGACGATGTATGAAACTTTATTTGATGAATGGTATATAACAGGTTATGGAGCTGTATTGAAGGCTTTAGGCAATAAAGACTTGACTTGGGAAAAGACGGATAAGCTGAGTTTTGGTCTTGAAACAAAAACATTACATGACCGATTGACTATTGATTTCGAGTATTACTATAATAAGACAATCGACTTGGTGAATGATGTCACTCTTTCCCAAACCTCTGGTTTCTCAACTTACAAAGATAATATGGGACAAGTTGCCAACAAAGGTGTAGAATTAAAACTTCGTGCGGATATTTATCGTGACAGAAACTGGAATGTGGCCTTATGGGGAAATATGGCACACAATAAGAATGAGATTTTGAAGATTTCCGACTCTCAGAAAGCATATAATGAGAGAGTGACCGCTTATTATAAAAATGAAGCACTTTATCAGGAAACATTAGGACTGTCTCATGGTGCGGAGTATTCGGTACCACTGCCACAGTATGAGGAAGGAGCTTCTCTGACTTCAATTTGGGCTGTACGTTCATTGGGCATTGATCCTACCACGGGTAAAGAGATCTTTTTGAACCGTGATGGTTCTATAGCTGATAAGTGGAATGCTGCGCAGGAAGTTGTAGTTGGAAATACAGAACCTAAATGCAGTGGTGCTTTCGGGTTGAACCTGTCGTATAAGAATTGGACTCTGTTTGCTTCATTCCTTTATGAATGGGGTGGACAGGAATACAATCAAACATTGGTCAACAATGTGGAGAATGCGGACTTAGTGAATAAGAATGTCGATTTACGTGTATTGACGGACAGATGGAAAAAACCGGGTGACATAGCTCAGTTTAAAGATATTAAAGACCGGGGGATGACTACTTTGCCAACATCACGTTTTGTACAGGATAAAGCATTGGTTCGATTGAATTCATTGAATGTCAGCTATGATTTTAACCGTGACTGGATAAAAAAACATCTCCGTATGAATCTGCTTCGTTTGGAAGCTTCTACGAGCGACCTGATAAACTGGTCCTCTATTAAACAGGAACGCGGATTGAGTTATCCGAGATCTTGGAAAGTGGAATTCTCATTAAAAGCACAGTTCTAAAAAAGAAGAAAAATGAAAAAGATATATACTCTAATATTTGCGTCATGTCTAGCGGCTGTCTCGTTCAGTTCTTGTAGTGACTGGCTGGACGTGAGACCTGCGGATGAGATAAAGGAAGAATATTTGTTTGAGACAGGAAACGGTTATCGTACAGCTCTGAATGGTATATACCGGAAGTTGGCAACTTTCGATTTATACGGTAGTAACCTGAGTTGGGGGTTGATAGATGGTTGGGGACAGGTATATGACTTGGACAAAGCTCCCGACAGCGGTGGTGGTAAAGCTATGAAGAAATTATCTCAGTTCTTGTATAAGAACTCTGAACTAACTCCTACAACAGATGCTATGTGGAGTGCTGCGTGGAATATTATAGCCAATTGCAATAACCTTGCACAGCAAGTGGCAGAGGAAGATACAATGCTGTTCTACAAACGTACACAGGAGAAAAATATGATTTTAGGAGAAGCTATTGCCTTACGGGCATATATGCATTTTGATTTGTTACGTATATATGCGCCGTCTTTGGCTATGAATCCGGGAGACAGGCTTTTTATTCCTTATGTGGACAAATATCCATCTTATTTGGCCGACCGACAAACAGTCAGTTACTGTTTGGAACGCATCATCGCTGATTTGGTAGAAGCACAAAAGATTTTGGAGGATGTAGATAAGTCATCAGAGTTTACTTCAGGTAATCGTTTTACTAAGTCTCCTTCCGGAGAGGAACGTTTTGTTTGGTACAGAGGATTCCATCTTAATTATCATGCTGTAACTGCGGAGTTGGCGCGTGTCTATTTGTATGCAGGACAACCGGAAAAGGCATATGCGGCAGCGAAGTTACTAATAGATATTAATGCTGATAAAGGCTATTACAAGGCAGTAACAAGCAGTTATAGTGGACCAATGAATATAGAGAATGGGAATATAAAGATGTATGAAGACATCATATTTGCATTATACTCTACAGATCAGACTGATTGGGATTTGGAGATTAATCATGCAAGTGATAATGCTACGAAACCGGATGATGAAAGGTATCTGGCTTTGAGTGATGCTGTGGTAACGAAATTCTTCGGTAACGAGAGCGGTAAAGATTGGCGTCTTAAGTATCAGTTGGGACCGAATACTTCTTCTTTCTATCGTTCATTGAAGTATAAAAAACAAGATGAAGGTTCTGGTTTTGGAAAAGTGAATAGTACAATGGTGCCTATGATCCGTATGTCTGAAGTATATTATATAGCTGCAGAGGCTATTTATGATACGGATAAGGAATTGGCCAAGACATATCTTAAAACTGTGAAACAAGGAAGAGGTATTAGCTCTCCTGATCTTAGCAAATCGGGTACGAAGCAAGACTTTATTAATTTGATAGTTGATGATGCTCGTCGCGAGTTTATAGGCGAAGGACAGACTTTCTTTTTATACAAGCGCCTGAAACGGAATTTGGAAGGATCGGATAAAAAGCAGTCCGTAGAATATCCGGCGATTGAAGAATATTTGGTGATGCCATTGCCTGATTCGGAAAGCAATATTTAAATTTTGAAAGATTGAAGATATATGAAAAAAATAAGTTTTTATATAATCATTATATTGTTGGGAGTCTCCTTCTTTACTTCTTGTGAGGAGCAAGGATTACTGACCCATACAAATGATGTGTCATATATTGCATTTGAGAAAAATATGACAACAGATACAACAGGTGTATCTTTTAAGTTTTATAATGAAGGTGAAAATGCTAAGATATTATTAGGAGTTACTATTTCTGGAAAAGTACAGGATAAGGATTTGGAGTTTACGGTCAGTGTAGATCCGGAACGAACGACTTTGCCTGCTACACAATATGAATTACCGGAGAAATGCGTAATTAAAGCAGGAGAACTAACCGGAGAAATATTGGTGGTTTTGAAGTATTACGAGAAATTGGATACGAAAGCTGAACTACTGACGTTGCAAGTGAATGACGGTGGTGAGGTTCGTCAAGGTCCGAGTGTTTATTCACGTGCCATTATTTCTGTATCTAATTTATTGTTTGCACCTGAGTGGTGGACTAGAAATGACGGTGATGTAAATAATCCCTATAATATTGTTGAAGAATGGTATCTGGGGAGGTATTCGGAAAAGAAATATTTAATGTTTTTGGAAGAATTGAAGAAAGACGGGGTGGTATTTGACGGAAAAGACATGTTTGTACTGCGTAAATATGCACTGCGTTTGAAAAATAGAATTAAAGATTATAATACTCAACATCCGGATGAACCAATGAGTGATGAGTATGGTAAAATGGAAATTCCTGTTGCCGGATAATTAAAAAACGGAAAAAGTATGAAAAAGATAACAGTTTATATTTTATCACTACTTTTATTGGGTAGTATTTGCAGTTGCCTGGATGATAAAAACAATTATGATTATACACCGATTAATGAATTGAAAGGCACTATTAAAAATATTGAGAAAAACTATAGTGTTGGGATAGATGAAGACTTGGTTATAACACCCACATTTGAGTTTACAATTGATAAAACAGACCCGGATGTGAGCTACGAATGGAGGATGGACGGAGAATTGCTGAATGTAAAAACGCCTTCGTATACTTTCAATTCTCATAAAATCGGATTGTTTGAACTCACATTTTCTGTCATCGACAATAAAACGGGTGTTAAGTACTCTGCTTCAACTGACATTTTGGTTCGTTCTCCTTATCAGAGAGGATGGGTGGTTCTGTCTGACGTAGATGGAAAATCAACACTTTCATTTATCAAGATTAAGACTTTGTATGGCGTGTCAGAAACTGTGAATATCTGGGGGGAGAAAGTGGTACGTGATTCTATCGCATATCATTCTGTCGAAAAGTATTTAGTCAAAGATTTGGGAACTAATCCCAAAGGTATCTTTGAACACTTGGGCTATCCCAGTACTTTCGGGCAGGTAGAGACTGTATATGATGAACTGGTAGTGATGCAAGATCGTTGGGTGGAGCTGAACGGTAATACTTTGGAGCGTGAAGTATATACAGAGGATGAGTTTTATGGGGATTTGCCGGTGGGAGGCTTCAAACCTGTAGAAGCTGCCATGTCTTACTCTGCAAAATTTATTCGCGATGAAAATGGATATATCTATATGCACACGAAGCCGGTTGCGAATGATTTTCATGCTGGAGCTTATATGTCTATTCCATTGTGGAATTATACTAAATTCAGCGCTTTATATCCTGTACAGAAGTTTAAGGATAGAAATATGGATGCGGTTCTGGCTCTCCGTGAAGAGGATAATTCGTTGGTGATTATTCGAAATGGAGGTGGGGTAAAGAATAGTTCCAATGACCCGACATTTTATGATAATACGGTGAAGGATACCGGAGAAATAGTTGAGTTTGAAGGAGAAGACGCTGAGAATTTTCAGAATATGAGTGATAAAAGTATAGTAGAAATGAAAACTGCGTCAGTTAATTTGGACGGCGACATGATGCAAGCATGGGTTGCTTTGATGAAGGGTAACGATATGTCCTATCAATTGCGTTATTTCAGAATGAAGAATAAAAAATGGGAGATGTATGATTATTATGAGAATGACTTGACACCATTGAAAAATAAAGACTATACAGATATGGCTGTATTTGAACAAAAAAAATATGTTGTTATTGCAATGGGGAATGAATTGTGGTATTGCCAATATGTGAAGGGTGTAGCGTCTGTTCCAAAACTGATTCATACATTTGATAAGAAGGTGATTGCTCTTTCATCTAATGATATATATTTGTATCCAAAATACGGGACTTACAACGGTCAGTTAGGGGTTGCCTTGGAGGACGGAAGTTTCTTTATATATGGGGTAGAAGAGAAGAATAAACAAGAATCAGGATTGGTTAATGATGTAGAAATAAAACAATTATACCCGAATGAGGAAAGTGAGAAGGAGGGAGATAATAATTTTGGAAAAATAGTGGATGTGCTATATAAAATAGGAAATGCTAACCAGCTTGTTCAGTTTGACCTTTAAAATAATTTGATCTATATAGATTATGCGGAGAATCGCATTGAGTCTTGAATACTTTATGTGATTCTCCTTTGTTTATTTGAATATGAGAAAAAGAATACTGTTTATAATCTTATTTGCTTGGTCAGGCTTTCTGTATGTTTTTTCCCAACAGCAGGCCAACTATGAATTGGCAAATGAATTTCAGGCTTTTGGTTTAGGAGGTAATTTTTCTGCTAATAGTCTAAATCTTTGGCCGAATGAAATCAATGGAACAGATAAGTTTTGGTTTGAATTTCATACGACTGCCGGGAAGGATTATTATTTTGTAGATCCTGAACGTCGCTTAAAGGAACCGTTGTTTGATAAAGGGAAACTGGCATCGGGAATAGCACAGATTACTAGAGGGGTAGTGGACAGGAATAAAATGGAGTTGAGTGATATCAAGTTTTCTGAAAACCTGGCTGTGTTTTCTTTTTCTTATAAAGGGAAGAATTATGAATATAATCGCTTGACACATCAGATTGTAGAGAAAAAGAAAGATAAGAGCCGGTCATTATTTGATCGTTATTCATGGATGAAATACTCACCGGACAGGAAATATCTCGTTTATGTGAAGAAACACAATTTGTATGTGAAAGGTAACGGAGAGATGGGAATGGACACAACGGAAGTGCAGTTGACTACTGACGGAGTTCGGTATTACTCTTATGCACATGATGGAGGAACGGAAGAAGAAGGAGAAGTCATGTCTGATATCCGTTGGTGTCCCGATTCACGGCATCTTTATCTGGTACGCGAAGATGAACGTCTGCTTAGGGATTTTTGGGTGATAAATTCGTTGGGTGACAGACCGTCCCTAACTACATATCGTTATGAATTCCCTGGCGATAAGAATGTAACCCAGAATGAACTGGTGATAGTTGATGTAATCGAACGAACCGTAAAGAAGGCTAATATAAATAAGTGGCCGGATCAATACGTAGCTCCTTTGTGTGTGACATCTGACAGTAAATACCTCTTTTTCGAACGTACAAAACGTACATGGGATGAAGTGGATGTTTGTTCTGTTAATATTTCGACAATGGAAGTGAAAGAAATCATTCACGAAGTTGACAAACCATATCGTGACCCTCATGCTCGTAGCGTTGCTATTTTGAATGACGGTAAAGATATTCTTTTCCGTTCGGAACGTACGGGATGGGGGCATTACTATCATTATGATGGCAATGGAAAGCTGAAGAATGTGATGACTTCCGGTGACTGGGTGGCAGGTCAGATAGCTTCTATTGATACTTTGGAACGAACAGTATATTTGTATGGATATGGTAGGGAAAAAGATATTAACCCATCTTATTACATGCTCTACAAAGTACATATTGATAGGGAAGGAGTGACTCCATTAAGTACGGAAGACGGTCAGCATCAGGTTAACTTCCTGAAGTCTAACAGATATTATATTGATACTTATTCTAGAGTGGATATGGAACCTAGAATCATGTTGAAAGACAATAAGGGACAAACGATTCTTGAATTGGCAAAGCCGGATATTGAATTAGCCGGCAAAGCCGGATGGAAAAAACCGGAACGTTTTGTTGTGAAGGCTGCTGATAATATAACTGATTTGCATGGAGTAATGTGGAAACCGGCAGACTTTGATTCGACTAAGGTGTATCCGATTGTTTCTGTGGTATATCCGGGACCTTACTTTGGGCAGGTTCCTACTTCGTTTACCTTAGAAGATAGATGTTGTACCCGTTTGGCTCAGTTAGGTTTTATCGTAATTGCTGTGTCTCACAGAGGAGATACCCCTATGCGTGGAAAGGCATATCATCGGTTTGGTTACGGCAATATGCGTGATTATCCATTAGCGGATGATAAATATGTTATCGAGCAGTTAGCTCGCAAACATTCTTATATTGACATTGACAAGGTAGGTATCTACGGTCATTCCGGTGGTGGATTTATGGCTGCTGCAGCCATCTGTACCTATCCGGACTTTTATAAAGCTGCTGTCTCCTGTTCCGGAAATCATGATAACAACATCTATAATCGTGGATGGGGAGAATGCTACAATGGGGTGAAGGAAGTGGAGAAAGTTGTAAAAGACAGTTTGGGCAACGAGACAAAAGAGTATGAATATAAGTTTAGTGTAAAGTCAAATGCAGAGATTGCTAAGAATCTGAAAGGACACTTGATGCTTGTCACCGGAGATATGGATAAGAATGTGAATCCTGCACATACATATCGTATGGCTCAGGCTTTGATTGAAGCCGGAAAGGATTTTGATATGCTGGTGATTCCGGGTGCCGGTCATGGATATGGTTCTGCTGATAAGTATTTTGAAAAGAAAATGTACCGTTTCTTCGCTAAACATTTGCTAGGTGATACTCGTGCGGATTATTGGGGAGACATTAATCGCAATAAATAAGACAATAGATAAGATTTTATGAAGAATTCTCTCTTTAAATACATATGTCCGGTAGTTGTGTTGTTTGTATGCAGTTTTGCCGGTGCGCAGCAGAAAGCGAATTATAAGTTAGCGGAGAAGTTCCGTCTGTTGGAACAAAATCCTATAATAAAGTATTCAACAGAAGTCAAGCCAACGTTTATCAACGATACGGACTGTTTTTATTATTCGTTTACTACACGTGAAGGAAAGAAGTATTATTATGTCAATCCGAGGAAAAAGGAAAAACGTCTCCTGTTTGATACGGCTGAATTATTGAGTAAAATTGCGGCATATACCAAGAAAGCCTATTCTTCGGCAGACCCATATCTGTCTTTCACTTTCATGAAGGATAACGAAACTATCCGTATTAATTTCGACCGTGGATTGTATACTTACAACATCTACTCGAAAGTATTGAAGCAGCTTAATGAGAAATCATCTTATGGAAATAGTGATCCGTATTGGATGAAATATTCGCCGGATAGTCTTTACTTTCTTTATGCCAGTAAGGATAATTTGTATTTTGTCGGGAATCAGAAGAAAGGACAAGATACTATTCCTGTACAACTGACAACGGACGGTGAACCGAATTATACATTTAACCGTGAAGATGAGGGCATGATGGAAGGACGCTTCGGGGCTGAGTCCGCTCATTGGATTCCGGGTAGCCATCGTTTTTATGCAGTTCGTGAGGATAACAGGAAAGTGCGTGATTTATGGTTAATCAATTCGTTGTCTACTCCATATCCGACACTGAAAACTTATAAAGCCGAACTGGCGGGCGATAAACATGTCACCCAATATGAATTATTGATTGGAGATGTTGATACCCGTGAAGTGAAAAAAATTGATATTAATCGCTGGCCTGATCAGTATATTGATGTATTGTATATTTCAAAAGACGGGAAACGTTTGTACTTCCAACGCTATAACCGCCCATGGAACCAGTCGGATATCTGCGAAGTAGACGTAGAAACCGGAAAAGTGCGCGTGGTGATTCATGAAGAAAACAAACCGTATCTCGATTATCAGATGCGTAATGTCTCTTTCTTGAATGACGGAAAGGAAATTCTGTTCCGTTCCGAACGTAACGGTTGGGGACACTATTACCTGTATGACACGGCAACGGGAAATCTGAAGAACCAACTGACTGATGGAACGTGGGTAGCCGGTCCGGTTACCAAGATTGATACTATCGGGCGTAAGATGTATTTCTATGGTTATGGTCGTGAAAAAGGTATTGATCCTTATTACTACATCCTTTATGAAGCTCAATTGGATCGTCCAAATGCTGTTCGTTTGTTGACTCCGGAGAATGCGTCACATGATGTCAGTATCTCTCCGTCTTACCGATATATGGTAGATTCTTATTCTACCGTTTCGCAGGAACCGGTGAATGTGGTTCGTAACCGGAATGGAAAGGTAATCATGACGTTGGAAAAGCCCGATTTGCAGCCTGTTTATGAGATGGGATGGAAAGCGCCGGAACGCTTTAAGGTAAAAGCTGCCGATGGAGTGACCGACTTGTATGGCGTGATGTGGAAACCTGCCGATTTTGACTCGACAAAGGTTTATCCTATCATTTCTAATGTTTATCCGGGACCGTTCTTTGAATATGTGCCGACACGTTTTACGATTAGCGATGTTTATAACACCCGCCTGGCTCAACTGGGATTCATTGTAATAACCGTAGGTCACAGAGGCGGCACTCCGATGCGTGGAAAGGCTTATCATACCTACGGATACAACAATATGCGTGATTATCCGTTGGCGGATGATAAATATGCTATCGAGCAACTGGCTGCCCGTTATCCGTTTATTGATGCTACCAAAGTCGGTATTTACGGACATTCTGGCGGAGGATTTATGTCGGCTGCCGCCATTTGCACTTATCCCGATTTCTATTCGGCTGCCGTTTCATCGGCTGGTAATCACGACAACCGTATTTATAATAAAGGTTTTGTAGAGATTCATTTCGGTGTGGATGAGAAGGTGAAAACGACTAAAGACAGTTTGGGAGTAGAAAGCACGACGTATGATTATAGTGTCCGTGTACGTCCGAATCAGGAGTTGGCAAAGAATTATAAGCACGGCTTGCTGCTGTTTACCGGTGCGATGGATAAGACTGTGAATCCGGCTAACACATTGCGTCTGGTGGATGCGTTGATTAAGGCAGATAAGGATTTCGAGATGTTTGTATTGCCGAAATGTACACATGGATTCTTCGGTGAGTCCGAGGACTTCTTCGAGCATAAGATGTGGCGTCATTTTGCCCGCTTGCTGTTGCATGACAACTCGGCTGATTCTGATGTCGATTTGAACAAGGATATGATTAAAGATGACAGGAGAAGATAAGATGAACCGGATATTTGTACATATAGGGATTATAGCGGGCTTGTTGCTAGGTGGAAGCTTGTCTGTTGAGGCTCAGAAGAGGCCGTTGGATATAGAAGCGTGTACGTCTTGGAAACGTATTGATGCGCCGGATATTTCACCGACAGGCAGGTGGGTGACTTACCGTATATCGTTGATGGAATATAATCCGGATAGCAAGGAAGAAAAACCTCTGCATTTATTCGATTCCCGTACACGGAAAGAAATATTGCTGAATGGTGATATAGAGCGCCTGGAGTTTTATAATAACGATCAGGGAGCTTTTTATCGGCAGGCGGACTCAGCAGGAGTAATGAAGACGTTCTTGTTGTCATTGCCTTCGGGAGTAAAGGCCGAATGGAAACATAAAGAGGCTTTTCGCCCTGTAGAAGGGACTCCTTACTCAATCTCTGTAACTAACGTGCCGAAAGATACGGTGAATCATGTCCCGGCTTTTAACAGGCTGGTGGTACGTCATTTGAAGACAGAAGTTGCTTTTCATATTGACAGTATCGGCTATCATACATTGTATGACGGAGGGCGTTCTATTCTTTTCATTCGTAGAAAGTCAGACGGGAACGAGCTATGTTATGGTCCTTTAGCCGGTCCATATAAGACTCTTTATCAGAGTTCTGTAAAGAGTGAACCCTCTTCTTACAGTTTTAATGAAAAAGAGATGACCGGGGAGTTTAGCGTAAATGATTCTTTGTGGTATGCTTTCTCATTAAAGAAGCCGGGTTGTAACTTACTTTTTGACCGGAAAGAGATTGTTTTACCTGAGGGAATGGCTGTCGGACGCATTGACTTGTCTAAAAGCCATAATTTTCTGATACTTGAACTTCGGGACTCACAGCAGATTTCACGTAGAAGGGAAGAACCGGAAAAGAAACCGGACAAGAGCTTTGAATTGGAGTTGTGGACATGGAACGAAATGGAAGTTCCGACTTTACAACGGGGCGGACGTTATAGGCAGGATAAGTCGGTGACGTATATTTATGATATTTCTTCTAAGAAGCTTACTGAAATTGCCCCGTCTACCGTAGATTTACTCTTACCATCGGGAGCAGAGAAATTGGATTATGTGCTTTACACGGACGAATCTCCTTATAAGACGCAACGTGAGTGGCTGGACCGGTTGCCGTTCGATGTGTATTCGGTGAATGTGCATACGGGTGCGAAACAACTGATCGGACGTAACTATCGTACTGCTCCGAAATGGTCGATGAATGGCAAGTGGGCGGTAATGTATGATCCGATTGCCCAAGTCTGGAATAAGTTTGATGGTGCTACCGGTAAGGTCGTTAATATATCTGATGCTATCGGTTATCCGATGTTCGTGGAAAGTTATGATAAACCGGCTCCTGCCCCCGCTTATGGAATAGCAGGGTGGACGGCTGACGGGAATAATGTCTTTCTGTACGATGCATATGACTGGTGGAAGGTTGATTTGACTGGAGAACGTCAGCCGGAGTGCCTGACTAAAGGGTATGGTCGCAAGCATGGCAAATCTATTCGTAAAATGACGAGCAATATAGATAAGGATGTTTTTCAGAAAGACGAAACTGTCATTGTCAGCCTTTGGGATAAAGACACGATGGATGAGGGTGTCTATCAGCTTGATATGAAAGGACGTCTGAAGAAGCTGATGGAAGGGAATTATGTATATACCATACACCGTTTCTCTGACAATCATAAGTATTGTGTTTGGAATCGTCAGAATGTATCGGAATTTCGGGATTTGTGGTGGAGCAAAGCAGACTTTTCAAATCCGGTCAGAGTAACGGATGCCAACCCTCAACAGGCGGATTATAAATGGGGTACAGTCAAACTGGTGAAGTGGACCAATTACGAGAATAAGGAAAATAAGGGATTGCTTTACTTGCCTGAAGATTATGATCCCCAAAAAGAATATCCGGTGCTGGTACAGTTTTATGAAACCCATTCCGGTGAGCTGAATATCTATCATGCACCTTTGCTGAGCAGTGCGTTAGGAGATCCTGTATATTTTGCCAGCAATGGTTATATTGTGTTTATGCCGGACGTGCATTTCACGGTTGGGACTCCCGGCCAGAGTTGTTATGATGCTGTGGTTAGCGGAACAAAGTACTTGATAGAGCAGGGGATAGCGCATCCCGGGAAAATTGGTTTGCAGGGACATAGCTGGTCCGGTTATCAAACATCCTATTTGGTGACAAAGACAGATATTTTCACCTGTGCCAATATTGCGGCTCCTATCACCGATATGGTTACCGGCTATTTGGGAATTCGTAATGGAAGTGGGCTGCCGCGCTATTTTATGTACGAAGAGACACAGAGCCGGATGGGAAAGACTTTATGGGAAGCGAAAGATAAGTATTTGGCTAGTTCTGCAATTCTGGAAGCAGACAAGATACATACACCTTTATTGATATTGCATAATGACCAGGATGAGGCTGTTGCGTATGAACAAGGTCGTGCCCTTTATTTAGCTATGCGCCGCCTGCAACGTCCGGCATGGTTATTGAATTACAAAGGTGAAGGGCATTTTGTAATGGGCAGAGGTGCTCAGAAAGACTGGACTATCCGGATGATGCAGTTCTTCGACTATTACCTGAAAGGAACCAAAGAGCCGCGTTGGATGAAGGAGGGTATTCATCTGAGAGAACGTGGCATTGACCAAAAATATGATTTACTAGAAAAATAAATGAAATGAAGAAACTATTAATTACAGCTATGACTCTGTTCTGCTTTGCGTTCAGCAGTTACGGACAGGGCAAAGTGGAGAAACAAATTATTGGTAAATGGTGCAATCCTTATACCTACAAGTCTACAGGTGAATTCAAAGGATTTGAATTCAAAAAAGGGGGAAAATGCTCTGCTGTCAATATCCCTTCTTTAGATTTAAAGACTTGGAAGATTGATAAAGACGGCTATTTGATTATTGAAGGATTCAGCAAGGAAGACAATGGAAAGACGGAAGTGTATAAGACACGTGAACGCATCGGAAAGCTGACAACTGATTCATTGGAACTGGTTACACAGGACGGACCACCGAGGTTGGCTTTCCTGTATCTGAATACCAAATCAATCAAGAAATTGGTGACTCCGGAAGTAGCTCCCGACAAGAAGAAATAAATCTCTCTCTTAAATAATTTAGTGTTAATATTAGCATTACGTTGCTAATGAAGGCGCCCCGTCGTAGTGGTTACGATGGGGCGTTTTTTTCATTATACTGTTATAGTATATCTGGATGAATCGCCAATAGGATATAGCTTATAGCTGTCGTACCGCCAATGCCTTATTTTCTGCCGCTTCCATAATTTCCCGTTCTCCGGGGCCTTTATCGTTTATACCGCAAAGATGGAGTATCCCGTGAATAATGACACGATGTAGCTCATCGTCATAGGATGCACCGAATTGCTCTGCATTGGTGCGTATCGTATCCAAGCTGATGAACAAATCGCCTGATAAACGGTCGCCCTCGCAATAGTCGAAGGTAATGATATCTGTATAATAATCGTGTTGCAGATATTGGCGGTTTACTTCCAGTATTTTCTCATCCGAGCAGAAAATATAGGCGATTTCACCGAGTCTTTTTCCGTAGGAAGCAGCTACGGCTTTTATCCATTCCGTAGTCTCATGTTTTTTGATATCAGGCATCTTGACGCCTTCTGTTTGATAAGTTACAGCCATAATTGAATGTTATGATTTAAAAGAAAAATAAATAACTGATTAAGATAGCGGCTATGATACCGGAGAAATCGGCGATTAAGCCGCAAGTTACCGCATTGCGGGTTTTACTGATACCTACACTGCCGAAATATACAGCCAGAATGTAGAAAGTGGTATCTGAAGCTCCGCGTACTACACAACTCATACGTCCTACAAATGAATCGGGCCCCAGTTCTTTCATCGTATCAATCATCAAACCGTTTGCACCGCTTCCACTAAGTGATTTCATCAATGCCGTAGGCAATGCACCTACAAAGCTGGTATCCACTCCGCATAATCCTACTACATAACCGATTCCACCCACTAAGTAGTCCATCGCTCCCGAAGTGCGGAATACAGCGATACCTACAAGGAAAGCCACCAAATAGGGAATGATACGCACAGCCGTGGTAAAACCTTCTTTAGCCCCTTCCACAAAAGAATCATAGACATTGATTTTCTTTCTGATCCCTGTTAGAATAAACAGGATGATAACACCGAACAGAATGATGTTGGCTATCAGTGTGGAGTAAGTTCCCATTTCCTCACGGGAGACACTGATAAACAGATAAATCAATCCGGAAAAGAAGAGGCAGACTACACCCATCAATATCAGAATCGGCTTATTGATTAAGTTTATCTTCTGGGCAATGCTGACGGCTATAACTCCCACCAAAGTAGAAATGAAAGTACTTAGCAAAATAGGGATAAACACGTCTGTCGGTTGCGCAGCCCCCATTTGTGCACGATATACCATGATACTGATAGGGATAAGAATCAGTCCCGAAGTATTGATGACTAAGAACATAATCATCGGATTGGAAGCCGTATCTTTCTTCGGATTCAGCTCCTGCAATTCTTTCATTGCTTTCAGTCCCATCGGAGTGGCGGCATTATCCAGTCCGAGCATATTGGCGGACATATTCATAAAGATAGACCCCAGTACAGGATGCCCTTTAGGAATATCCGGGAACAAACGGCAGAGTACCGGACTCAAGAAACGTGCCAATGCACTGATTAATCCACTGTTCTCGCCGATTTTCATAATACCCAGCCAAAGGGCTAATACTCCGGTAAGCCCGAGAGAAATCTCAAAAGCTGTCTTTGAAGAGTCGAATGTCGAGTTCATGATAGCGGTGAATATCTCCGTATCTCCCAGGAAAATCACTTTTGCGAGGGCGATGACGAAAGCTATAAGGAAGAAAGCTATCCAGATATAATTTAGGACCATGGTCGATTGCGTGTATTATAGATTTACATATATCATATATACGATATATATCGTGCAAAAGTAATATTTTATAGTTGCTTTTCATGCTACCGGGCTTTTTTTATTCATCTTTCTTATATTGAAAATGAATGTATTTCTCTATCTTTGTCTCCTACTTTCGAGAAATAAATGGAACAAGAAGATTTTAACATACGCGAACATCAGCTAACTTCAAAGGAACGGGATTTTGAGAATGCACTCCGCCCGTTGAGCTTTGAGGACTTTAGCGGACAGGATAAGGTGGTGGAGAACCTTCGCATTTTTGTGAAGGCGGCACGCTTGCGTGGCGAGGCGCTAGACCATGTCCTGCTTCATGGCCCTCCCGGCTTGGGAAAAACAACTCTTTCGAATATTATCGCCAATGAACTGAATGTCGGCTTTAAAGTGACTTCCGGTCCGGTACTCGACAAACCGGGCGACCTGGCAGGTGTACTGACCAGTCTCGAACCGAATGACGTGCTTTTTATTGATGAAATCCATCGTCTGTCACCGGTAGTGGAAGAGTATCTTTACTCTGCCATGGAAGATTATCGCATTGATATTATGATTGATAAGGGGCCTTCGGCACGTAGTATTCAGATTGATTTGAATCCTTTTACGTTAGTGGGTGCCACTACACGCAGCGGCCTGCTAACGGCTCCGCTTCGTGCACGTTTTGGTATTAACCTGCATTTGGAATATTACGATGATGATATTTTGAGTAACATTATCCGTCGTTCCGCATCCATCCTGGATGTACCCTGCTCGGTGCGTGCAGCATCGGAGATTGCTTCCCGCAGTCGTGGAACACCGCGTATTGCCAATGCTTTGCTTCGTCGTGTACGCGACTTTGCGCAGGTGAAAGGTTCCGGATCTATTGATACGGAAATCTCCCAGTTTGCGTTGGAAGCATTGAATATCGACAAATATGGTCTGGACGAGATAGATAACAAGATACTTTGTACCATCATAGACAAGTTTAAAGGCGGCCCTGTGGGATTGACAACCATTGCAACCGCTTTGGGCGAAGACGCGGGAACCATTGAAGAAGTATATGAACCTTTCCTCATAAAAGAAGGATTTATGAAGCGTACTCCCCGTGGCCGTGAAGTGACGGAACTTGCTTACAAGCATTTGGGGCGTAGCCTGTATAACAGTAATCAGAAAACGTTATTTAATGATTAATATAAGGTTAATGTAAAGTTAGCAGAATGTTAATATAAAGTTAGTGTAAATTAGTAGTAAGTCATATCTCATTAGGGGAATCTCCGAGAGTTAATAGTCGGTAGTATTCCCATTCTCCTCCTTCTGGAAGGAGGAGTACCCGTAGGGGGAGGTGGTAGGTGAATACATAAAACAAATGATCTATGCACGATACAATGAATAAGTCTGAACTGAAATCAGTTCGAAAAGATTTAAGAAATGGGGGCACCTCTGCCGAAGCCACTCTTTGGAAACTAATCAAAGGAAAGCAAATTGATGGACTTAAATTTCGTTGGCAGCAGAGTGTCGGTCCTTATATTTTAGATTTCTATTGTCCGCAATTCCGATTGGGTATAGAATTGGACGGAGAAGTACATTCTACTTCGGCGGCAATGGATTATGCGGATACTCGTGCACGTTTCCTGTTTAATGAGAAGGGTATATGGGTCATTCGGTTTGAGAATAGGGTGGTATTTGAGAATCCTTCGCAAATAGTGGAGGAGATTCGAGAGGCTGTGAGGAAGAGGAGAGGGAATCCTACCACCTCCCCCTGCGGGGACTCCTCCTTCCAGAAGGAGGAGAGTGGAGATACTACCGGCTGTTCGATATTAATCGCTAATCATTCGTCCGTTAATCACTAATCATTATCTGCATGGCTGGACTAAAATCATTAGCAAAAGATACTGCAATTTATGGGTTGAGTAGCATTGTCGGACGATTCCTCAACTATATGCTGGTGCCGTTGTACACGGCTGTTTTACCGGCTTCTACGGGGGGATATGGAGTCGTATCCAATGTATATGCTTTTACGGCTTTGATGCTGGTACTGCTTACATTCGGTATGGAAACCGGATTCTTCCGCTTTGCCAATAAATCGGGAGAAGATCCGATGAAGGTATATGCCAACTCTCTGCTTTCGGTAGGCGGGGTATCGTTGATTTTCGTTCTTCTCTGTTTATTGTTCCTACAGCCGATCTCCAATCTGCTGGATTACGGTAACCATCCGGAATTTATAGCGATGATGGCTGTTGTAGTGGCTTTAGACTCTTTTCAGTGTATTCCTTTCGCTTATCTACGCTATAAAAAACGACCGATAAAGTTTGCGGCTATCAAACTGCTTTCCATCATTGGCGGAATCGGGCTGAACCTGTTTTTCTTATTGCTGTGTCCCTGGCTGAATGTGCATTGCCCGGAAATAATCTCATGGTTCTATGATCCCGATTATCTGATAGGCTATATCTTTATCAGTAACCTGATAGTCTCCGTTGCCCAGATGTTCTTCTTTATCCCTGAACTGAGAGGGTTTGCCTACAAACTGGATAGGGCATTGCTGAAACGTATGGTTGTTTATTCCTTCCCTGTACTGATTCTTGGCTTGGTCGGTATTCTGAATCAGACGGTGGATAAGATGATTTATCCGTTCCTTTTCGAAGACCGGCAGGAAGGATTGGTGCAACTGGGTATTTATGCGGCTACCAGTAAAATAGCAATGGTAATGGCTATGTTTACACAAGCCTTCCGCTATGCTTACGAGCCGTTTGTATTTGGCAAGGATCGTGAAGGGGACAACCGGAAAATGTATGCGGCTGCGATGAAGTATTTCCTTATCTTCTCGTTACTGGCTTTCCTTGCCGTAATGTTCTATCTTGATTTGCTGCGTTATCTGGTAGCAAAAGGATATTGGGAAGGTTTGGGAGTCGTGGCTATTGTGATGCTTGCGGAAATCTGCAAAGGCATCTATTTCAATCTCTCCTTTTGGTATAAGCTGACGGACGAGACACGTTGGGGAGCTTATTTCTCCCTGATAGGTTGTGCTATAATCGTAGTGATGAATATTATGTTCGTTCCTACTTACGGCTATATTGCTTCTGCCTGGGCTTCCGTTGCCGGATATGGAGTAATTATGCTGCTGTCTTATTGGATGGGACAGAAGAAGTATCCGATTCAATATGATTTGAAAAGCCTTGGACTTTATGTGCTGCTTGCGGCGGTACTCTATGTGATTGGAGAACAAGTGCCAATCTCCAATCTTGTGCTTCGCCTTGCTTTCCGCACAGTGCTTTTGTTGTTGTTTGTAAGTTATATTATCAAGCGGGACTTGCCTTTGAGCCAGATTCCTGTTATTAACCGATTTATAAAAAAGAAATAAACATGAAGACAGATGAGCGTAATAAATTTGCCATCAAGTCCTTTTTGAATGAATATCTGGACTTGAAAAAGGATAAGGATAACGAATTGGCAACAGTCGATTCCATCCGTAAAGGAGTAGAATTCAAAGGTGCCAACTTATGGATTCTTATCTTCGCCATCTTTATGGCATCACTTGGATTGAACGTGAACTCTACCGCTGTCATTATTGGTGCCATGTTGATTTCCCCGTTGATGGGCCCTATCATGGGTGTGGGCCTGTCTGTCGGATTGAATGATTTCGAACTGATGAAACGCTCTTTGAAGAGTTTTCTTATTACGACAGCTTTCAGTGTGACGACGGCAACCATTTTCTTTCTTCTTGCCCCTATTGCCGGTTCACAATCAGAATTGCTGGCACGCACATCGCCTACTATTTATGACGTATTCATCGCATTATTCGGTGGTTTGGCGGGTGTTGTAGCCCTTTCTACTAAAGAAAAAGGAAACGTGATTCCGGGCGTTGCCATCGCTACCGCATTGATGCCGCCACTTTGTACGGCGGGATACGGATTAGCGTCAGGTAATCTGATCTATTTTCTCGGAGCTTTCTATCTGTATTTTATCAACTCTGTATTCATCAGTCTGGCTACCTTCCTCGGAGTTCGCGTGATGCACTTCCAACGGAAAGAGTTTGTAGATAAGACCCGTGAGAAGACAGTACGTAAATATATCATCCTGATTGTGATTCTGACGATGTGCCCGGCTGTCTATCTGACGTTCGGTATCATTAAAAGTACCTTCTACGAAGCTGCTGCCAATCGGTTTATTTCTGAACAATTAGGATTTGAGAATACACAGGTACTTGACAAGAAGATCAGTTATGAACATAAGGAACTTCGTGTTGTTCTGATTGGGTCTGAAGTGCCGGATGCTTCCATTTCCATAGCTCGTAGCAAGTTGAAAGAGTATAAGCTCGAAGATACCAAGCTTATTGTATTGCAGGGTATGAATAACGAAGCGGTGGATGTCTCTTCTATCCGTGCCATGGTGATGGAAGATTTCTACAAGAACAGCGAACAGCGTCTCCAAGAGCAGAAAGTGAAGATATCCCAACTGGAGACAACGCTCGAACAATACAGGACGTACGATGCGATGAGCCGTACGTTAGTGCCCGAATTGAAGGTGCTTTATCCTACTGTCACTACACTTTCTATCGCTCATTCGCTCGAAGTGCGGGTAGATTCGATGAAAACAGATACAGTGACACTGGCTGTTCTGAAATTTACCAAACATCCGTCCACAACAGAAAAACAAAAAATCAGCGAATGGCTGAAAGCCCGTGTAGGAGCCAAGCAGTTGCGACTGATTACAGAATAATGAATCTAAAAATAAGAACATGAAATTCAGACTAACCGCCATCGTACTTCTCTCTATCTGTCTCTCGAAAGCTTTTGCTGACGAGGGAATGTGGTTGTTGGGAAATCTCAATAAGAACAAGCAGACAGAACAAGTGATGAAACAACTTGGCTTGCAGATGCCTGTAAAGAAACTATATGACCCGAAGAAACCATGTCTTGCAGATGCCGTTGTCAGCTTTGGCGGCTTTTGTTCGGGAGTCGTTGTTTCCGAAGACGGCTTAGTGTTTACCAACCATCATTGCGGATTCAGCAGTATCCAGCAACATTCTTCAGTGGAGCACGACTATCTGAAAGATGGTTTTGTGGCACGTAGTCTTGAAGAAGAACTGCCGAATCCGGAGTTGTATGTTCGTTTCCTGCTTCGTACGGAGAATGTGACCAAACGGGTATTGTCCGCTGCCAAACATGCTAAAACGGAATCAGAACGCCGGGTAGCTGTCGATTCTGTCATGAATGTAATCGGCATGGAGATTTCGGAAAAGGACTCTACATTGACCGGGATAGTAGATGCTTATTACGCAGGAAATGAATTCTGGCTTTCTGTTTACAGGGATTATAATGATGTCCGTCTGGTATTTGCTCCCCCTTCTTCGGTCGGAAAATTCGGATGGGATACGGATAACTGGATGTGGCCGCGTCATACCGGTGATTTTAGCGTATTTCGTATCTATGCTAATAGCAAGAACGGTCCGGCGGATTATTCTCCTGAGAATGTCCCATATCACCCTGAATATGTAGCTCCCATCTCTTTGGATGGATATAAGGAAGGCTCGTTCTGCATGACGCTTGGTTATCCGGGAAGCACGGAGCGTTATCTTTCCTCGTATGGCATTGAGGAAATGATGAATGGCATCAATCAGGCCATGATTGACGTGCGGGGAGTGAAACAGGCTGTATGGAAGCGGGAAATGGATCGCCGTCCGGATATCCGTATCAAATATGCCTCAAAATATGATGAAAGCTCCAATTACTGGAAGAATAGCATCGGAACGAATAAAGCCATCAGACATCTGAAAGTCTTGGAAAAGAAACGTATTGCTGAGGCTGCACTCCGTGAATGGATTCAATCGCACCCGTCAGAACGTGAAAAACTCCTTCGTTTATTCTCTTCTTTGGAATTGGGTTATAGCAATCGCCGCGAGACAAACCACGCTTTGGCTTATTTCGGCGAGGCGTTTATTAATGGCCCTGAATTGGTTCAACTTGCCCTTGAAATCCTGAACTTCGACTTTGAGGCAGAAGAAAAACAGGTAGTAAGCCGCATGAAGAAACTATTGGCAAAGTATGATAATCTTGACCTTTCCATTGATAAAGAGGTCTTTGCTGCCATGCTCAAGGAGTATCAGGAGAAAGTCGACAAGAAATATCTCCCCGCCATGTATCAGAGGATAGATACGCTTTACAACGGGAATATTCAAACTTATGTCGATTCTTTATACGCAACGTCCCAAATAACTTCTCCAAAAGGCTTGAAACGTTTTCTGGAACGGGATACGACTTATAATCTGATTGAAGACCCTGCTGTTTCCTTGAGTCTCGACCTGATTGTGAAATACTACGAGATGAATCAAAGTATCTCCGAAGCTTCCGAGCAGATAGAGCAAGGCGAGCGGCTGTTCAATGCCGCCATGCGTCGCATGTATGCCGACCGTAATTTCTATCCCGACGCCAATTCTACCATGCGTTTGAGTTTTGGAACAGTGGATGGCTACTCACCTTTTGACGGAGCTACCTATGACTATTATACGACTGTAAAAGGCATATTCGAAAAGGTGAAAGAGCATGCCGGTGATATTGACTTTGCCGTCCAACCGGAGTTGCTGAACCTGCTTTCTTCCGGTGACTTCGGCAGATATGCCAATGAACAAGGCGATATGAGCGTTTGCTTCATCTCTAATAATGATATTACAGGAGGAAACTCCGGCAGTGCCATGTTTAACAGCAAAGGAGAATTGCTTGGCCTGGCTTTCGATGGGAACTGGGAAGCCATGAGCAGTGATATTGTTTTTGAACCCGATTTGCAACGTTGTATCGGAGTGGATGTCCGGTATATGCTCTTTATCATGGAGAAATACGGAAAGGCGGGAAATCTTGTACAAGAATTGAAAATAGCCCGATAAGATAGCTCATGTAGTCTTACATATGCATTTACTGGAATTATGCCCAGGGGAGAACGACCGTATGCCCCGGGCTAATAAAAATAAGCCCAGGGTTCATCTCATGTGAGCCCTGGGCTAAACTTTGGTAATCCCCGGGCTGAATGGAAATCATTCCGGGAGATATATTAGTTAGAATCTTACTTCTTCGGTTTTCTGCGTGCCCATCCTTCTTCGCTGAAGTCAGGTTCCTTATCTTTGAAGAACTCCTGCCAGTCATCTTTCTTTTTCGGTCCGCGGGCATCCGAATATCCTCGTTCCGCACGGCTCGGTTTTTCTTTCTTTCCGGGTTTTGAACCTTTGGCAGACGCATCCTTAGATTTTCTGTCTTTATTCTCATAGCGTGGCGCACGTTCTTCTCCTTTACCGAATCGCTTACCGTCTTTGCGTTCTCCTGAACCGTTTTCGCGTCCTTTTCCGCCTTCCTCGCTGGATATTTCCACAACAACTTTGCGTCCGTTCCATTTCGCATGGCTTAGGGCTTTCACTACATTGATTGCTTCTTTTTCAGGCACTTCGAAGAAAGAGAAGTTCTGCATTAAGTCAATGCGTCCCAACTCGATGCGTCCGCGTGTGTTATTATTCAGCAAACCGATAAGGTCACTTGGGAAGAAACTGTCCGTTTTACCTAAATTGATAAATAAACGGTTGAAGCCCGGAGCAGCTTTCCGGCTTCTCTTTTCGAAGCCACCCTCTTTGCGGTCACCTCTTCCGGCACGTTCACCGCGGCTTTCACTTGTCGGTTGTTCTATTTCCGGGCGGTGACGGTAATACTCTGCGAAACGGTTGAATTCGTGCGAAACCATTCGTTTTATCAGGTCTTCCTTACTCAACCATTCCAGTTTACGATAGATTTCCGGCATGAAGTCCGCGATTTCTTCTTCGTTTACTTTTACTTTTTCAAGGTCATCAATAACCTTAATCAACTGCTTCTGGCAAATGCCTGCCGCAGTCGGCATCTCTCCGGCAATGAATTTCTTGCCGATGATTCGTTCTATTTCTCTTAACTTACCTCTTTCGCGGAGATTGATGATAGCGATAGAAGTACCGGTCTTTCCGGCACGTCCCGTACGTCCGCTACGGTGAGTGTAGCTTTCCGTATCATCAGGCAAGCCGTAATTGATAACGTGAGTCAAATCGTCCACGTCCAGACCGCGGGCAGCTACGTCCGTAGCAACGAGCAGTTGCAGATTACGGATACGGAACTTTTGCATAACAGCGTCCCGCTGCGCTTGTGAAAGTTCGCCATGCAGCGAGTCAGCATTGTAGCCTTCCTGCATTAATTTGTCGGCGATTTCTTGAGTTTCCTTACGGGTACGGCAGAAAATGATACCGTATATTTGCGGGTAGTAATCTACGATACGTTTTAGCGCCTCGTATTTATCTTTAGCCTGTACGGTGTAGACAACGTGTTTTACGTTGTTGGTACTCTCGTTCTTACGGCCGATAGTGATTTCTTTGGCATTGCGCAGGTAATTCTTTGAAATACGCGCAATCTCCGGGCTCATAGTAGCCGAGAAAAGCAATGTATTACGTTCCTGCGGCACATCAGCCAGGATAGCGTTGATGCTGTCCGTAAATCCCATGTTCAGCATTTCGTCTGCTTCGTCCATCACCACGTTGCGGATGGTAGATAAGGATACGGTTTTGCGTTCCATCAAGTCCAGCAAACGTCCGGGAGTGGCAACGATGATATGTACACCCCGTTTCAGGCTGCGTATCTGGCTGTCAATAGAAGAACCGCCATATACAGGCAGCACCTTCAGTCCGTCAATGTATTTGGAATAATCGTTCAAATCTCCCGCTATCTGGAGACAAAGCTCACGGGTAGGGCAGAGGATAAGCGATTGTGGAATTCGATTCTTTACGTCAATCTGTTGGAGCAGGGGCAGTCCGAATGCGGCTGTTTTACCTGTTCCTGTCTGTGCAAGAGCTACTACATCATTATTTTCTCCTAAAAGGTACGGAATCACTTCCTCTTGTACCGGCATGGGATTCTCGTATCCCATTTCTTCAATTGCTCTACGTATCTCCGGAGAAACGCCAAGCTCTTCAAATGTCTTCATTAAATCTCTGTATATCTTTTATTTCGGGCACAAAGATAGAGAATAATTACGAATTATTAATTACGATTTGCCATTTATTCCAGCAGGATACTGCGTAACTCTTCTATTTCTTCGGCAGAAAGTCCTATCCCTTTCTTCAGGTAGTCTTGTACGCTTCCATACTCTGACTCAATCTGTTCCTTTGCGGCATTCAGAAAATCTTCCTTAGCCGAATAGATCGTAGTGATCGCTTCTTGCGAATTTGCCGGTAGTTGATAAGCATATTTTGAAGCCTTGGGGATATTGAAATAATCATTACTCAACCGGTAATCTGACATTATCACGTCTTCATTGACACCCAGGGCGGCAAGCAACAAGGCGGAAACGATTCCCGTGCGCCCTTTCCCCGATGTACAGTGAATCACAGCCGGATAGCAGTCACGATTGAGCAAAACAGAGAATAATTCTTTGAATTCCTTCTGATAGTTCATCACTAATTCACGATTCATCCGCTCCACCAGGCGATATATGGTATCGCTTTTTATTTTCTCTTCCTGAATCCCTTGCAGGATTTTATCCATATTTCCTGTCGGGATGGGAATATGCACAATCTTAAACTCATCATCATGTAGCTGCGGATAGTTATGCCGCTCTTCTTCGGCACGTAAGTCTATGATAGTCCGTATGCCCATATTCTTCAGTTCCCGGCGGGAGCAGGGCGGAATGCTATCTATCTGTGCAGAGCGGTAGAGCATTCCCCAACTGACTGATTTCCCTGTATCGACGGATTTATATCCGCCTAAATCACGGAAATTCTGGATACCGGGAATATTAATGTTGCGGGTAGCCACCTTGACCCTGTATTTATTATCGAACACCATCAAATAATAATAGCGTCGGGACGGGTCGTCAGTGACAATGGTCATCTTGCCGCTGGATATTTTGCTCATCGCTACGGGAGAGTCTTCGGGAATCAACTCGGGGGAAGTAGATGCATATACTCGTACCTGTCCTTTCAGTACTGGTGCCGTTTCCCATTTAATCACGCAGTTTCCCACGTTGTTTTCTTCGCATACCACCGATATGGTCGGTTGTATACCGGAGCAGGACGGGAGTACTAACAAAATGGTAAGCCAGCTAAACAGGTTCTTATACATAGTTTCTTTGTCTGAGTGAATCATATACGCAAAGATAGGAATTACCGGAAGATATGGTAATTCCTTTGCGATAATTAGCCAAAGTTAATAGTAATTTACGTGCGAACGGGCACTGTACTTGCAGCTAATGAAGGATTATTTATAGTTCTGCGCAAACTCCACTGACACTGAATTGCTGAAACTGCGGCAAACCTCGGCTGCAAAGTCTTTTCCGCACCGAATAATTTTATCCCATACTTCTTCGTTCAGGTTATTCAAGTCTCGGTAACGGACATCGTATTTTAATAGTCCGTAAATCAGTCCCGCATTGAAATTATCACCGGCTCCGATGGTGCTGACAGCTTCCAGCGGCTCAATCGGATAATCTTTGTTGACCAGGTTGGTGCGTAGCGAAACTTTCTCTCCGCCTGCGGTACAGATAAACCGTGGACAGTAAAATTTGATTTTATCCTTGTATATCTTGTCGGCATCCTGCATACCATACATATAAAGGAAATCTTCTAAAGAACCGCGTACAATGTCCGCATACTCCAGGTTTTCGATGATAGTCGGTGCCAGTTTCATTGCTTCATTCTTGTGCGAAGAACGGAAGTTCGGATCATAATAGATAATGGCCTTTTTCTCCCTTGCCTGGTCGAGTAATTCGAGAATCTTTTCCCGTAATACCGGATTCAGGGCATAGTATGAACCTACCATGACAATATCATCCTCTTCCAATTTTGGAAACAGGACATCCAGGCGTTGCTTGGGGTAATCTTTGTAGAAAATATATTCGGCATCACTTTGTTCGTTGAGAAAAGCAAGAGATACCGGTGATTTACCGTCGGGGAATACATTCACATGATCCGTCGGGATATTATTCTCACGCATGAATTGCAGGATAATGTTCCCTACACGGTCATTGCCGGTTTCGCTGATGAAACCGACGTTTACTCCCATCCGTCCTAAGGATACGATGCCGTTGAACACAGAGCCTCCCGGTACGGCTGCGGAAGGCTGATCACCTCGAAAGATGATATCGAGGATTGTCTCTCCGATGCCGATTACTTTTCGCATAGCGATCTTGATTTTTCTCCCAGATAACCGCCGTGATGACGTTTTGAATATTCCTCTATGGTGAATTGGGTTTCCTTCATTGTCTGCACTACTAATATATCACCGATAACGGTCATGGCGGTGGTTGAGGTAGTAGGCGTCATTCCTAAAACGCAGACCTCAGCCGGCTTGCCGGTACTCAGGCAGACATCCGATTCGTGTGCCAGCGGGCTGTCGGGGTTTCCGGTAATAACGATAAACTTCAAGTCCGGGTCCAGATTATGGGCAAGGCGTGTTAATTCTACGATTTCGCGTGTCTTGCCTGAATTAGAGATAAGCAGCAGTAAATCGTTCTTTTGTAAGATACCCAAGTCACCGTGTTGTGCCTCACTGGGATGCAGGAAAACGGATGGGATACCGGTGGAACAGAAAGTGGTAGCAATGTTCATTGCAATTTGTCCGGCTTTTCCCATGCCGGAAGTTACTAATTTCCCCTTTTTCTGATGTATTTGTTCTACAATCAGTTGTACGGCTTTCTCATAAGCGTCTGTTACAGGGATGTTGAGCACGGCTTGTGCTTCCTGTTGCAAAAGTTGTTTGATGGAGTCTATCATATAATCAGTTTATTTTTTCTTTCAATTCTTCCAGGGTGTTTGTTACTTCGTAATAGGTGGAAAAAGGCTGCCGGGCAAACCCTTTGTCTTCTAATGTTTTGAGTGCTTTCAACAGTTCGTCGTAGAAACCGTATTCATTGTAAAAGACCACCTTTTTATGATGGTATCCGATGGAAGCGGCGGCTATCACATGAAATATTTCATCCAATGTGCCCACGCCACCCGGCAATGCCACCAGTATATCCGATTTCTCGGTTATCACATCTTTCCGGTCACTTAGATTATGGGTGCGAATCACTTCGTTCAGGCAGTTGCTTACACTGCCTTTCTCTTCCAGTTTGGAAGGGACTACCCCGATGACTTTCCCGCCGTTCTCTTTCACGGCACGGGCTACGCATTCCATAAGTCCGAGGTTGGCTCCTCCGTAAATCAACGTTTTACCTGTTTTCCCCATCCATTCGCCGATTCGGCGGGCACTTTCAAAGTACATTTTGTCAATGTTTTCAGAGGCAGAACAGAATATTCCTATCTTTTCCATATACGTTGTAACTGTTATAGTCCACAAATATCTGCAATTTTCTATAAACAGCAATAAGTTTTATTGTATTTTTGTACCATAATTCAATAAGGAACCAGAAAACAATGCAATCTAACGTATATACACTCCCCAACGGCCTGCGTATTATCCATGAACCGACTCTCTCAAAAGTAGCTTATTGTGGTTTCGCCATTGATGCCGGAACGCGCGATGAGGCGGAGAACGAACAGGGGATGGCTCATTTTGTGGAACATCTCATCTTTAAAGGAACGGAGAAGCGAAAAGCTTGGCATATCCTCAACCGGATGGAGAATGTGGGCGGTGATCTGAATGCCTACACCAACAAGGAGGAAACAGTGGTCTATTCCGCTTTCCTGACTGAACATTTAGAGCGTGCACTCGAACTGCTGGGGGATATTGTATTCCATTCTACCTTTCCTCAACACGAGATAGAAAAAGAAACGGAAGTCATTATTGACGAAATCCAATCGTACGAAGATAATCCTTCCGAACTCATCTTCGATGATTTCGAAGATATGATATTCCGCAACCATCCGTTGGGGAGAAACATTCTGGGCAAACCGGAGCTTCTGCGGAGTTTCCGCACCGAAGATGTTCTTTCATTTACCCGCCGGTACTATCAACCGGGGAATATGGTCTTCTTCGTTCAGGGACAATACGACTTCAAGAAAATAATCCGCCTGGCGGAGAAATACCTGTCGGATATTCCCGCCGCGGAAGTGAATAATCACCGTGTACCCCCTCCACTTTATGTTCCCGAACATTTAACGATTGCCAAAGATACGCATCAGGCACACGTAATGATCGGCAGCCGTGGCTACAACGCCTATGATGATAAACGTACTGCCCTCTATCTGCTGAATAACGTTCTCGGCGGCCCCGGCATGAACAGCAAACTGAATGTGGCTCTCCGTGAGCGTAGAGGACTGGTTTATAATGTTGAATCCAACCTGACTTCTTATACCGATACAGGAGCTTTCTGCATCTACTTTGGGACAGATGTCGAAGATATGGACACCTGCCTGAAACTCACTTATAAAGAATTGAAACGAATGCGGGACACGAAGATGACCTCTTCACAATTGGCGGCAGCCAAAAAGCAGCTTATCGGACAAATAGGAGTGGCATCCGATAATTTTGAGAATAATGCATTGGGAATGGCGAAAACATACCTGCATTACCATAAGCACGAATCGCCGGAGCTTGTCTTTAAACGTATAGAGACATTAACGGCAGAACAACTACTGGAAGTTGCCAATGAAATGTTTGCAGAAGAATACTTGTCTACGTTGATTTATAAATAATGTATGATACTGTCCTGACATGATAGAACCACTCATAAACCACTAATATTAAATTGACCATGAAAAACTTGACACGGAATGTTTGGATTTGCTTAGGTTTGCTGATGCTGCCTCTTGCCATGTCCGCGCAACAAAAGAAGAACTTTACCTATACATCGGCACAAGACCTTTTACTGGTGGGTAAAGCAACTACCGAAGGTGAATATTTCCATCGGGTAGACACCGCGAAGTACCATTCAATGCCGCCCAGGGTGAAGAAACTATTTACGAACTCTGCCGGTCTGGCTATTTCTTTTACTACGAATAGTCCGGTGATAAAGGCAAAATGGACTGTACCTGATAATCCGCAATTACCTAATCTGACGAGAGTCGCTCAGAAAGGGCTGGACTTATACATCAAGCGGGATGGAAAATGGCAGTTTGCAGGAGTAGGAATGCCGGGCGGCGTGACTACGGAAAGAGTACTTGTCGATAACATGGGTACTGAAGAAAAAGAATGTTTGCTGTACCTCCCTTTATATGATGAACTGAAAAGTCTTGAAATCGGAGTTCCTTCCGATTCGTATATACGCAAAGGACAGAATCCGTTCAAAGAAAAAATAGTAGTGTACGGGTCAAGTATCTTGCAGGGAGCATCCGCCAGCCGTCCCGGTATGGCTTACCCGTCCCGTTTATCCCGTAGCAGCGGATATAATTTTATTAATTTAGGATTGAGCGGTAACGGAAAGATGGAGAAAGAAGTTGCCGAAATGTTGGCGGATATAGACGCGGACGCCTTTATCCTGGATTGTATTCCCAATCCTTCTCCCAAAGAGATTACTGAACGTACTGTCGATTTTGTAATGACATTGCGCCAGAAACATCCGGATACTCCTATCATCGTGATACAGACATTGATCCGTGAAACGGGTAATTTCAACCTGAAAGCCCGTGAAAATGTGAAGCAGCAGAATGAAGCCATTGCCGGACAGATAGAAGTACTGCGTAAGAAGAACGTCAAGAACCTGTATTTCATCAAAGAGGACAGCTTTTTGGGTACAGATCATGAAGGAACCGTTGACGGGACTCACCCGAATGATTTGGGATTCGACAGAATGTTGAAGAAGTATAAACCGGCTATCGGCAAGATTCTGAAAATCAAGTTTACGGATGAATAACAGAAGCGAGAGATGAATAACAGGAATAAAAGATGATGAAGAAAACAGAAAAAAGCTATCATAATGGAAAAACAATACTGATAGAAGCAGAAAGATAGAAGTAATAAAGGCCAACTCATGAGGGTGAGTTGACCTTTTTTGGTAAATGTGCTAAGTTATTCCTGAAAACAGTACTTGATAAAGCCTGTCGTCCTCTCGTAGGACATTTGATTATTTGACAGTGATACGCCGGATCAGATAGTTGACAGAACCTGCCACATACATCGTCTTGCAGTCTTCCGAAATAATGATTTCATACGGTTGATTGAAAGTAGCCTTCAAGCCTTTTCCGTCGGCAAACCCGGCTTTGCCGGAACCTGCTATCGTTTCTAATGTTCCTTTCGAGTAGTCTCCATTTGTGTCGGGAGTTAATTTGCGGATACAATTATAGGTATTGTCAGAGATATATAAGCATCCGTCCGAGCCGGCAGCCACACCAAAAGTCGCGCCTACTTTGGCAGTAAGCGGATTGCCGGGCTCACCGTCATAATATTCCTGACCTTTTACACCATCCCCTGCAATCGTCTTTTGAGTACCGTCCGGGCTAATCTGAATCAAGGCGTAGCTACTGGAAGTGCCGACAATCATATTTTTATTCTTGTCGAATACAATGTAGTTCGGCGAAGCATTGAGAGTTGCGAAAGTCGTTTTCGTACCCGAAGGGGTAAATTTATAAATTGCTTTATTGTCACGCGCCGATACATATATGTTGTCTTCATCATCAAATGCTACGTTCATCGGACTCTTCATATCGGTTGCAACAGTTGAAACGGTCATGCTGCCGGCTTCAACTTTCCGCAACATTCCTTTTCCTTTATCAATAAAATAATAATCCCCTTTCGAGTCAAATCCGCCTTGCCAGATGGCACTTTTACTGTCTACAGCCACATCAAGAAGCGAAGTGACCAGGAAATCTGGTGAAATCCGGCGTATCCAGTTATACCCGCGTTCTGTAAACCAAAGGCTGCCGTCGGGAGCAAAGGCGATTCCGGTGGGTAGTTTGGTCGTTGCTTCGCTTCCTACGCCGTCCTTCATCTCGAAGATGCCTTTTTGGCCTACGATGGTCTGGACGATATATTCTTGGTCGGGAGTCTTGAGATAATTAAGTTCAAGTCCTGTCAGTTCGCCTGAAGGGGATTTGACGCGGATAGAATACTTTCCCGGAGCCATTTCGGGCAATATGATTTTCAGTTCGTCTTTGGCGGCTTCTATTACCGTCGCTTGCCTGTCATTGATGAAGACAGCGTTCTCTTCCGGCATAGGGCTGAAGTTACGTCCTAATATCGTAGCTATTTCGCCGGAGTAGACATTGGTCGGCTTTACGAGAACTAATCTGAGCTCTGTTACCGATGCTTTGTAGTCGTTGTCACTGCATGCTGCAAAGGTGGATAAAAGCAGGCAGGAAAGCAGTAGTATGTATATCTTTCTCATAATCTTCTATTTATTAATAGTTATGGAACGAATCAAATTGTTTTGTTCATCCGCAACATAAATAATATTGCCGTTGACCAATAAACCGGCCGGATTTTTAAAGGTGGCATTCTGACCTGCCCCGTCCGTTTTGCCTGGCTTGAGTGGTAGGCCTGCAATTGTTTTTAATGTTCCTTTCGAATAGTCGCCGTTAGCGTCAGGTGTCAGAGAGCGGATGGTGTGGCAATTCCAGTCACCGAAATAGAGTGTTCCCGAATCATCGAATGACAGACTGCCGAATACAATTCCCATGGTGGCTTTGGATAAATCACCCGGCTCTCCATCTGAGTAAGTCTCAGCTACAGGCTTTATTCCGTTTCCAAAGATGGTTCGTTTCGTTCCGTCTGTTTCAAACATAAACAACTTGAAAGAGGCGCCGTTGGCTGCAAGTACGCGTCCTTTCTTGTCTACGGCAATGGCGCACGGCCCCTGCTTCTCGTCTGACATGTCATAAGTCATACGAAGTTCTCCGTCGATAGTCAGTTTGAATATCTTTTTCGCGTCTCGGTCGGCTACATAAAGACAGTTGTCATTATCAAAAGCAATACCCATGGGAGCTGAGAATGTCGTTTGACATGTGAAGACAGTGGTGGTACCATTCGCCGTAACCTTGACAATATTCTTTAAGTCCTTATTGGCTACGTAGAGATTTCCATTTTTGTCGAAGGCACCGGAATAGGACGATTTGAATGATGCGCCCGAAGCTACGGTGGTTACATTAAAGTCTTTGTCCATACGGCGAACAGCATTGTTGCGCTCTACAATCCAGATACTGCCATCCGGAGCGAGAGAAAGAGTTTCCGGGAATTTGAAAGAAGCGGCGGCTCCTGTCCCGTTGGCACTACCGGCTGTTCCACTTCCTGCTACGGTAACTACCGTATACGTAGTCTTGTCTAAGTAGGTGAAACTCAGATTGCCTACTGTTTTTTCTTCTGTGGTCACCACGACTGGATATCTTCCTGGTTCGTTTTCCGGCATCACAATAGTTAGTGTGCCTGGAGTTACTTCTTTTACCTCTGCCTCTTTTCCATTCACCGTAACTTTCACGTCACTTGGCTTACTGCCGAATCCTTCACCTGTCAGCACTACTTCGTCTCCGGGATTTCCGGTGATAGGTGTCAGGGAATTCGTTGTCAGTGTAATGATGTGCAGGTAGGTAAACAACGGGCTGTTTGCCTCTTTATTCCCGACTTTTACCCGGATAGGGTAGGTCCCTTCCTGGGTGTCCGGAATGATGATACGGAGTTGACTGGAAGAAATAACCTCTTTTACTTCTGCTTTCATTCCGTTGATGGTAACTTCGTTTTCATCAACAGAACTGCTGAAACATTGTCCGATAAGGAGTACTTCGTCACCTGCATAAGCTGATGACGGCATTACTTGCAGTACTGCCAACTCAGGCGGAGCGGGTGCCGTGGCATAGGTGATTTTTAGTCCTTCCACGGTTTGTTCTTTGACACTCACTTTGACCGTGTATTCTCCGTTGGGATTATCGGGAAGAGTGATGACTAAGCGATTGATAGTCGCATCGGATATTTCCGCTTGAACACCATTGATAAAGACTTTATTATCTGTAACTGTCTCAGAGAAATAAACTCCTGAGATGATGGCAGTACCCCCTGTCGAACCGGCTTTCGGAATGATGGATATTAGTTTCGGGGGAAATTGCCGGGAATCTGTCTCGTCAGAATCTGAGCATCCGAAGAACAGGTTACAGCAGAATAGGACAGATAAAATCAATATTGAATTCTTCATACTCTTTCGTTTTTTAAGGTTCATTGACTGTTACCATCCAAGCATTTACGACAGGACGTTCCTGCCCGTCGGAAGGACGATTCCGTATTTGGAATATATCCGCTATCGGGTGGCGGATAAGCATTTGGGTAGACCCGCCGCCATCTAAGTTCGCAGCCCACGAGCAGCCCAACGCTTTCATTATCGAACCCATTTCGGGATAAGTAAATCCGTATGAGTAGAACTCCACACGTCCGTCTACCACCATAAAGTAGACATGACCATCATTTGAATATCCGACACACGTACGTGGGTCGATACCTTTGTAAGTTCCACCGGATATTTCCCCGTCGCGCAATACGATGACTCCGCTTCCCGTTACTTCTTTAAGATTGTACTGCATACCCCGATATTCCACCGAGTCCGCAATCACCATCTTATTGTCTTTCGTCAACGCAATGAAGCTCAAAGCCTGTTGGGGAAGTGACTCTTTATAGATAAACGAGTTTTTCAGAATTACGCCGTTGCGGTGAATCGGCCCTCTGATGTCCATTGTACTGACATCCCAAAAGTCGGCATTAACCATCGCAGCCACCCGATGCCACGGACGGTCGGCGTAATCAGCCATTTCCGTAAGCGTCTGACGCTGGAAATTATTGCGTACATCGGCATCATATGGCATACCGACTTCGAGCGATACTCCCGGCACATTCAAGTCAATGTCGATTATAAATAGATGGGTGGAGCGGCTGTCTGCTTTCTGAAAATGGATATCCGTCTCCGTCACGCCTAATGCCACGACAAAGCTCGTATCAGTATATACACGTGCGACAGTCTCGCTGTTAGCCAATAATTTCTTGCCTATTTCGGTTTGCGGAGTGTAGGGAATGTCTTTGATTGTATCGTTTGAACAGCTTAAAAATGCAAACGGTAACAGGAAAGACAGAATCTGTATGTAGTTTAATAAGTTCATCATCTTTGTTATTTTTTTAGTTAGCCCAATATGAATTTTGATTTAGAAGTTTGTTGAGAGACCTCTCTTTTGCCGGAATAGGCAAACGGTTGTATTTGCGTTCGAATCCAAGGTCACTTTCCAGTCGGTTGAGGCGCACCAGGTCGAACCAGCGGAATCCTTCGGCCAGTAATTCTACCCGACGTTCCTGAAGAATCGCATCAATAAATTCACCCTCAGTTGCGGGATGCACGGCAGCAAGTCCGCGGAATTTGCGTAGTTCATTCAGCCGGCCGAGCCCTTTGGCGAGTCCTTGCGCTTCGGCGCTAATCAGATACATTTCTCCCAGACGGGTAATGATAATCGGGTCAGTGGTGACTTCTCCGCCCGAATACTTGTTGATGACTTCGTTCGTTTCCTGCATATCAATAGAGATGGCGGTACGTTTATCATCCGGTTCGAACATATTCATCACTTTGGTAGTCGGTGCATACGTATAACTGCCGCCATTTGCCGACGAACGCGAATAAAGAGACGCGCTTAGATTGACACTGGATTCGTTGAGCAGGTTGGCGAACGTGAAAATTTCTTCCCTGTTTGCTTTTCCGCGGAAAATCTGGTCGAAATCCGCTAGTGAGAAGTTAGCGTCCCCAATGACTTCTTCTGCTAATTTCGCAGCTTCCGTCATTTTCCCTTGGGCGAGTTTGGTGCGTGCCATCAAAGCCTTTGCCGCCTGCTTGGAGACATAATTCTTATCTGTAAACACAGGCGCGTAGTCGATAGCCGTCTGGAAATTCTTTTCCACAAAACTCCATCCTTCCGCTTCTGACGATGCGGCAATATCCCCTGAAACGGGAGCTTCGAGAATAGGAACTTCACCATAGCGGCTGACCAAATTGTAATAAAGCAATCCCCGGAAGAAACTGGCTACTCCCAGTATCTCATTCCTGGAAGATGTGTCAGGCAACTTATTCAGGGAGACAATCAGTGAATTAACTTGATAGAGAGCCGTGTAAAAACCGTCCCACGGCCCGCTGACAAAGCCGCTTTCGGGAGTTACAAGGTCTTTGACCAGTAATATCGGGTCTTTCAGTCCGGTAGCTCCGCCGCGCACCAGTTCACCACCCACGACATCCTGCGTGAGATAACCGTTTGCTGTCGGCTTGTTCTGCATATAAAAGTAGAGCCCTGTAAGCAGTAACCGTGCATCCTCTTCAGTCAGGTTGTCACTGGATACTGCGTTGTGGGGATATTGATCCATTTCGTTGCAACTTGTGGCAAATACCAATAGTAGTGCTGTTAGCGATATGATAAAATTCTTCATGGCTGTTAGAATTTAAGATTTACACCTATTGTAAACGTGCGCGGCTGTGAGGGATAGAGATAATCGTATCCCATATTGGTGGCGCTAAGGCTTACATTTACTTCCGGATCGAGATACGGCCATTTCGTGATTACGAAAAGATTGTCGGCCTGGAAATAGACACGGAGATTGTCAATATGTATCCGGTTAATCCAGCTTTTGGGCAGGCTATAACCGATAGAAGCGGTGCGGCATCGGATATAGGACGCGTCGTGCAGCATCCGGGTATTGACAAATTTTGTCGAGTTCCATGTATAGCCGTAGATGGCACGCGGATTCTTGTTCGTACTTCCCGGCTCTGTCCAGCGGGATTCTGCGGAAGATTTCAGTATCGGCCATGTGCCGTTGCCCATTCGCAGACCACCCGTCCAAAGCTCATACAGCTTATTCCCTGATGAGAAGGTAAAGAATACGCTCAGGTCAAGCCCTTTATATTTGAATGTATTGTTGAAGCCACCGGTGAATTTAGGGTTGGCAGAACCTACAAACTGCTTGTCCTTCTCGTCGATGACGTCATTGCCGTCCACATCTTCGTAGATACAGTCTCCGGCTCTTACGCCCTGTTCGTAAATCTTGGCAGGGATTTCATCGTCCGACTGGTAAATTCCTTTCCATTTAATCATATAGAAAGAACCTATCGGTTCGCCTACTTTCAGGGCGTGCATGGAACTGGTCGTCAATATCTCGTTGTTGTCGAGAAGGGCGGTCAGCTTGTTCCTGATGAAAGAGATATTAAAGTCCGAATGCCACGAGAAAGCCCCTTTGCTTAAATTAGCTCCCAATGTGAACTCAAGTCCTTTGTTACGCATGGAACCGATGTTGCATACCTGGCTCGTATAGCCCGATGTGGCAGGAGTGGGCTTCTGATAAAGCAAATCCTTCGTATCCTTTATAAATGCGTCCGCTGTGAACGTGACAGCTCCTTTGAAGAATGAAAGGTCTACACCGATATCCCCTTGCTGTGCTTTCTCCCATTTAAGGTCGCGATTGCCTGCGGTAGTCAGTCCCAGACCATTCTCTCCGTTGTAGTTGTAACCGCCGCCGGCCAGTGCCTGATAGGCATAAGAACCGATACCGCCTTGATTACCCGTGCAACCCCAACTGGCACGCAACTTGATATCCGTCTGCGGAAACTTCCACCAGGATTCTTCTCCCAAGTTCCATCCGGCACTGACCGATGGGAAATATCCGTAACGGTTGTTGGATATAAATTTGGAAGAACCGTCTGCGCGCATCGTTCCGGTCAGCAGATAGCGGTTTTTATAGTTCAAGCTCACACGGCCGAAGAATGACTGGAGCAGGAACGATGAAAGCCCTGTACTTACATCCGCGAATTCAGCGGCAACGGAATTCACATCGAAAGAAGAAGAAGGAAATCCGATGCCCGTCTGTGCGGACGAGGACGATACGTCTTTCTGTATGGAATGTCCCAGCATGACATCCAGTGAGAAGTCTTCCTCGAATGAATGCTTGTAAGTCAGCACGTTTTCCCACAAAGTACTTGCGTAGGAGTTTCGTCCGTCAATCAGCTTGCCTACTTTGTTGCCATACGGATGCTTGTCTGTATAGTAAATATGTTCCTCCTTGTAGTTGAAGTCCTCTCCGAGAGTTGTCTTGAAATTCAGGTCTTTCGTGATGTTGAACAGCATATAGAGCGAACCGAGCGCACGGTAGTTGTCAATATACACATCTTCTTCGTTGAGCGCTTGTATCGGGTTGTGATTGGCAAGTTCCGTTCCGCCTACGGCATACTCTCCGTCGGGACGGTAAGGAGAATCCCAGGGACGCTGTTCGATGGCGCGGGTTATTACGCTCGTACCGATATTATAACCGGTAGGCACACGGTTATTGCGTGAATAGCTCAAGTTCAGCGAAGTACCCACTTTCAACCATTTCTTGATTTCCGTGTCCAAGTTGACTTTCAAGTTATACCGTTTGAGCTGATTATTGATAATCACCCCCTCATTATGCTTGTAATTGGCTGACAGGTAATAGTTGGTTTTATCCGTCCCGCCGGATACGGAAGCCGTAGTAGTGTAAGTGACTGCTGTACGAAGTACCAAATCAAGCCAGTTGGTCTGTGCCTTTCCCGGAGCCGGATTGTCGATGCGGCTTTGCGTACTGTTCGTCTGGAGATTATAATTGTCAATGGCTTCATTCAATACTTCCAGGAAAAGGTCGGTATCCGCCATGTCGAGTTTGTCGGTTCTTGTCAGGTTGGAGAAGCTGACATTCGTGTCGATGCTCACCTTTGCCTGACCTTTGCTTCCTTTCTTGGTCGTAATCAGAATTACACCGTTCGTAGCACGTGAACCGTAGATAGCGGCGGAAGCGGCGTCTTTCAGAATCTGTATGGACTCCACGTCGGCAGGGTTGAAATCATTAAGACCGTTCATTGACTGCGCTCCCCATGCTCCGGTATCTCCCGAAGTATTGTTGATAGGCACTCCGTCAATCACATACAAAGGCTCATTGCCTGCGGTGATAGACCCGATTCCCCGGATGCTTACCCGGTTCTTGCTTCCCGGCACACCGGATGCCGAGGTGATGTTGACACCGGAGACACGTCCCTGCAACAGCTCGTCCACTCCCAATGCCTGGTGCACATTGATTTCTCCCGGTTTGTACGTACCGATGGAAGAGGTGACATCCCGTTTGGTTTTCGAGCCATATCCGATGACAATTACTTCATCCATCACGTGCGCGTCTTCTTCCAGTGCAATGTGGATGGTCGGAGAAGCCCCGATGCGGATTGCCTTTTTCTTATACCCGATATAGGATATATTCAACGGCTTCGCCGGGTCTGCCGTGACAGTGAAGTTTCCGTCCACATCCGTAATGGTTCCGACGCCACCTTCCTGTATCACGTTGGCGCCGATGATTGGCTCACCTCTGCTGTCGGTCACCGTACCTTTGAGGGTTTTCTTCTCACTTTTCTTTTGTGGCGCTTCTTTCTTTACCAGTACGATGGTATTGTTATTGAGCGACCAGGATATATTCATCGGCGTGAATACCTGTGACAATATCTGGTCGATAGGCTTATTCTGACAATTGACAGTTACTTTCGCCTGGTCGTTGAGCACATTGTTGCGGTAGACAAACGTATACCGGGTTTGCTTCTCAAGTTCCTTTATAAACGTTTTCACCGTGCCATTGTTGATATTCACCGACACATTTCCTTTTTGCGCCAATACCCCTGCGGGCAATAAAACCAGCGCAAGAAATAAAATGGTAAAGTTTCTAAAAATAAGGAGATTCTGTCTCCTCTTTCTAAAGGAATAAATTAACTTTGTGTAATTCATAGTTGATACTATTTTTCATGTTTAATGGATTAATTTTATCGACTTACATACAACCAAAGGATTGGGCGATTCTTTGGTTGTTTTTTTATATAATTACCGGCTGTTCTCCATAGGCTCCTTTCTTTCAATGGGTTAATAAATAGTGATTTTATCTTTATGTATCTCATATCTGAACTTGTATTGCAGGCTCAATGACCGGATTACGTTCTGTATGCTTTCATGGCGGAAAGAGCCGGACAGCAAATCCTGTCCGATTTGCGGGTATCTTAGCTCTATCTCCACACCGTACCATCTCTCTATCTCTTCGATAACATCAATCAGAGGTTCGGAATCGAATATCAGATAATCGTCACACCATCCGGTTTCCACATGGACATCGGCTTTCGTTATTCTAAGTGCCTTGTCCGTGCCTGAATAGGTCGCCTTTTCGCCGGGAGTGAGGATATACTCCTGCGGAAGCGAGCCGCCGGATATTTTAATCCGTCCGGTGAGCAGGGATGTTTCGATGATATCCTTCTTATAGGTGTTTACATTGAAAGAAGTCCCCAGTACTTCTATTTGCAGGCCGTTGGCTATCACTCTGAAAGGACAGTCGGGATTCTTTGCTACGTCGAAAAAGGCTTCCCCCGAAAGATGTACCAGTCGTTGCCTGGAGTTATTCACATCATATGTGATTGTAGTGGCACCGTTCAACTGCACTTTTGTCCCGTCCGGCAATGTGATTTCCGATTTACTGCCCGGCTTCACATTGGCGGTAATCATCTGCTGCGTATCGGGAGTCTCGAATAAGGAATAGATGCCGAAGGAAGAAGTGACAAGCAAAGCGATGACAGCAGCATACTTGGCAAACTGTATCCAACGGCGTCTCCATATAATCTGATGCAGTTCTTTCCGTATCTGCTTTTTCATCATGGGCGGCATCCCGATTTCCGTTACGGATTCTTTTTCCATATCCATCATGGTATTCCATAGTTCTTCGTCAGGCATATTGCCGAGTTCTTTCTTGAACTCTCCAAAATCAGAAGAAGGGACTCCCTTCCCCATATATTCGCGGTATAAATTTTTAAAACGTACAGTCATATTATCGGGTATTTCTATTGGTTATACGTAAATGAAATAAGAGGGTACTATGATTTCTTTGTGTTTTATAACATAAAAATCAAGTAGGGCGGATTATTTTGTGGGACAGGATGTTGCTTTGTCATCCTATGATGCGTTGTGGGCAGTGATATTATAAAAAGAACAGGAAGATAATATTGTATTTCAACATTTCGCTGCGAAGTACTTTTAAGGCGGAAGTCAGGTAGTTTTTCACTGTTTGCTCGGAAAGCTCCAGTTGTTCGGCAATTTGCTTGATAGGCATGTGCTTTTCTCTGCTCAATTCATAGATGTCACATTCCCGTTGCGAAAGGGCTCTCTTTGAATTCTTCAGTTGTTGCAGGAATTCGTCGTATAATAGGATGTCTTCCGGTGATACGTCGGTAGCTTGATTTTCACAATAATCCATGAAGTCCTCGAATTGCAGCTCGTTGACTTGCCGGCGGAAATGGTCAATAACCTGGTGTTTGGCAATAGTGAAGATGAAAGCTTGAAGATTGCCGAAACAGTTCAGTTGTTCGCGGTTGTCCCATAGGCGTAGAAAAGTGTCCTGAACAATATCTTGTGCCAGGGAACGATTTTTAAGTTGTTTTAGAACGAAGCTGTAAAGTCGGTCGGCATAGGCTTCATAAATTCGGGTGAAAGCCTGGTAAGACCCGTTGCGTAGTTCTTTTATGCACTGTATTTCGTTTATTTCCATGTTTCCTATATAGATGTAGGCGTAGACAAATGTACTGAATTAATTTTTATTTCACCAAGTATATGCTGATAAATAAAGCGAAACCACCGTTCGGGGGGGTATAAAGAAATGTTGTTTGACAATGATATTGCATTTATATATCCAGCTTTATTATACCTGCTCTTGCTTTTCGCTGATTAATTTTGTACCTTTACAGGTTTTTGTCTCTTCAGACACAGGTGGTCACCTTGCGCAGTGACAAATGTCATCCTGTAACAGGGCAGACGCATTAAAAATTATTTTCCTGTAAAAGTTGTGACAAATATTTTTCATCCCATCCCGCTTTTAGTCTT
>NZ_JBCOWR010000012.1:0-231704 GCF_040918965.1 Bacteroides sp. RTP21281st1_H5_RTP21281_210402
AGGGCAAACATAAAATTACTGTTTGCTAAAATTAATGGATTTAGCACATAAAAAAGCACGGAATTTGACGAAGAACCTTTTTTATTTCATAGAGATGCTGAATTCAAATTATAAATGCAACACCGACTTATTTCACTGGGACAATTATTCTGCCATTGCATCATAATATTAAATATTCGGTAGGAAAAATGTGATTTTTTACTAAAAGTTCGGTAGGAAAAATGTAGTCTTTGTTGAACTACCATTAAATAATACGACAAATGGCACAAAGTTTACAACTCGCATCACAGCTCACATTAGCCGAGTTACCTTATATTTTAGGAATATCCCTATAAGATATACCAATTATTGCATCATCGTATCATATTCCGCGATTTTCTCCTTACATAAGCGTTCAGTAACATCTCTCAGAATATCTACACGGGGAATAAGGTATTCCAGTTGTTCTTGTGAAATACTGAAATCTTTGTTATAGCGAGCTTCTATGTAAGAACGACACAATAAATCAAAGCATTCTTTCTCTGTATCTGTATTTTGAGGGAAGACAGTAGTTAAGTCCATAGAAAAACGCTTTACCATCCCACCAAGTTCTTTGATTTTATGACTCTTCGGACGATAGTTCGTAAAGACCATCAGAATACAATTATAAAGTTTCTCACATGTCTGGTGAAGCAGAAATGCAGAAATTTTATTTTGTTTCTTAGGCAAATAAAATTCATTCACTCCTTCCAAAAGCCCGCAAGCATATGGATATAATTCATCAAATTCTTTTTGCGCAATATCCCGAATCTCCTTAAAACTCAACTTCCGTGGTTTAGCCAATTCGTGTTTGCCACTATCGTAAAGCATAATACCCTCCTTTACTATATCCGTAAAGAAATACTGGCTGACTTCCAAGTTACGGTTTACTGTATTAATATGCTCTACTATAAATTGTGGGAATGCATGACGGCGGTTTGCAAATAAGTCATGATATTTATTAGTAATACGATAGAGTTTTTCTTCCACTTGTTTAGTAGGTCCGGTTATGACGACAAGAATATCATAATCACTCTGATAGGAAGTATGAACACCAAATTCTATATTACTGTCCCATAAAACATAATTTCCCCTTGCATAACTTCCGAACAGGATAACCATCTGACAATTCCCGATGCTTTTACGCACTAAATCCAGCAAGACGGTCAATTCTTCCTGTGTCCGTTTGGGTAAACGTTTTATAGACTTTTTCATTATCATTCTTATTTGTAACTTTACAAAGGTACAAACTTTACCATACCCTAGCAACAGAGATACAAAAAAACTTATAATAAAGTATTTTTTAATTTGATTCTTATATTTAAAACAGAATCCAAACAATAAAAGAAACATCTGAATCCTGTTTTCTCATTTACACAAAATATTTTATAGTGCCATAATGTATATACTGATATGTTCATTCAATTGTGTTGCATTACATATTTTTAGATGTTTTTATTCAATTGTGGATGCAAAAGAACTGAATCTTATTGAAAACCAATTTCCTATTCGCTAACTTTTTTGATTGCCTTATAAATCTCACTATAAGAATCACGACCTTTATATTTTTCAGCCAGCTCACATGCCTTATCCATCTTTGAGTCTGCAAGCATATCTCTTACCCATTTGTCTTTTTCAAGATACTTGCGTGCCTTATCGTATGTTGGCAGATATTGCTTTAATGTTCTTTCAGTTGCAGCTGAATCTTGAAAATGTCGGCAAGTGTCCTCAAAGTGAAGCAAGAACCAGTACTCTATTGATTGCAAACTGTCACACAAAATCACATTGGCATTATTCTCGTATTTCTTTTTGAGCGCTGTCATTTTCCTGTTTTCCGCATCGGAGCGTCTGCTAACATCGGCATCAAAAACACATATCACAAAAACGTCTTCATCCAAAAGTTCCTTGATTCTCTTTTCAATCTTCTCAATGCTATTGTTTTCAAACAGACGTGGAGAAATAGAGTATCTATAACCAAGCAACTTCTTCAAATGGCTGAAATAGAATAATTCAGTCAATCCTTCACCAACAATATGAATAACCTGTCTGGTTGGTGTATTCTTTCTAACTTTTCTCATAAAGTTACATGATTATAGGTTAGGGACTGCACCGAATTTACCGAACTTATATGCCTTCTGAAGAGAACTAATTCTGTTCAATCCTTTGAAATCTGTCAGAGGGTAAAGCATACTTGATCCATCTGTATTCTTTTCCGTAAACCAGATATTATCTTTTCTAAGCAAATCTTCTTCGCCCAACAACCCGTCATAATGCGTGGTTAACAACAGTTGAGCCTGTTGGGATTCTTTCAGGAAATGTTCAATAATATATTCTATCAACTTGGGGTGAAGTGAGGATTCTATCTCATCGACTGCAAGAAAAGCATTTCTCTCAAGAATCTTTTGTACTTGAGCAGCCAAACCAAACGTACGAACAGTACCGTCTGACTCAAACAACTCAGGAAACTCGTAATAATCATTGTTTCCATACTCTGAAGAAACCCTATGTTGATACAGGGTATAATTAACCAACCCTTTCTTCGTTTCCTGCTCTTTGGATGTAATATTGGAGATATTGAAATCCGCTTCCTGTAAATACCTCAAAATATAATCTTTTGCAGATTCTTCCTTAATCGATTCTTCGGCATAACGGCTCAATGATGATGTAGGTACGATGGCAGGCATCACCTGATTTGTCAAGTACTGAAGAACTGTTTCCACTTCTGCAATATGTGTATTAACCTGCATGTAAGCAGCAAAAACAGACATATTATGTAGACATTTTAAGTTTATCTCTTCATTAACAGCTTGAGCAACCTTGATTTTCTGCCCGAATTTGATAACAGATACATTATTTTCAGTATTCCTTTCAAAGATAGAAGCCGGCTGCTGGCTTGGATAATAAATCAAAGTCTCCTTTGCAACATGTGATCTGTCCAAAGCAACGGAATATACATAACGAGTCGCTTTCTCTCCATTCATCAAATAAAATGAAATAGAAAATTCAGACAATTGCCCCTGCCTGGTTTTATCCAAAAGAAATGGAATCACCTGAATTTGTTCAGCTTTATTTAGCGGAGTGTAAGTAATAAATGATTTAATATAATCACAGACCTTAATAATATTACTTTTACCGGAAGCATTTGCTCCATAAACCACAGCAATTTTCAACAGTCTCACATCCTCAGCCAATTCGACTACGTGATATGATTCCATATCTTTACTACTATCAGCTTCAAAACTTAATATAGCCTCATCTCTGAATGAGAACATGTTCTTGAACTTTATTTCCGCTATCATATTATCTATTTTTCCACAAAGATAATAATAAAGCCCATAAATCATATATTAGATTTGATTATTCGCAATTTCCATGCAAATAATCTAATCTAAAGCGCAAATAATGAACGGCGTTTTAATTCATAGGAATATAATTCCCCAATTTCATCTTATTTATAACCTCACAAAGGTACGAACTTTGCCATCCCTAAACAACAGAGATAGAAAAGAACTTACAACAAAGTCTTTTCAAAATTTCTCCAACACTTCCATCATTGCCGGACGGCGTTTATATTTTATCCGAAATTCCGCTACTATGTTTTTCACCGCGGTCTGTCCTCCCTTTAGTTTATGTATGCCCGGTAACACTTGTGCGATAAATTCATAATTCCTCCGTCCCATTTTCCGTTCGGCATAGTCATTCAACGAAGAAGTATACATAGCAATCAGCTGTTCCGAATGAGTATCCTTCAAATAATGAGCATACCGCATCAATGCTTCCAGTTGATCGAATCTAGTTGATGACAACAAGGTGAACAAACGCTCATTATCCTGTTCTTTCACATAGATATCAGCTTCAGCACTTCCACCGAAAGAAAAATAGTTACTAAATTCTGTTTCCTTCATCATCGTATCCAAAAAACTCTTCCATTGTTCTTTCGGAATCAGAGTTTTGAGTTTACTGTAATATGTCAGTTTATCCCTGCCTGTCACAAACAATAGACGACATGTATCAATTACTTCGGAAGTCCGGTTGGTCATCTCGTAAATCTTCAGTTTTATTTCCAACCATTTACTATCGGTACCGGGATATGTCTCTTCTTTCGCCATCTCAATTCCTTCATCCAGTAAACGGATGGCTTCATCGTATTGGCAACGGACAATCAATTTTTCAACCTCCATCTCCCGTATTTCAGTCAGATAAAGATATTGGCGAATCGTTTCATTCGCTTTTTGCTCTTCATTCTGCTCCAATAATAAATTGACTTTGCGAAGAACTAACTGATATAAATCATAAGTGCCCTTTCTTGTTTCAAGAAGTCCATCAATCAATTCCAAGGCTTTTTCTGTCGGTTGAATCGAAAGATTGATTTGCATCATAAGTTCATCTATATCATAGATTCCGTAATTTCGATAAATAGATATTTCAGCAATCTGACGTAATTCCTGTAGAATATCCGTCTTTTGTTTCTGAGTTGTTTTAGGATGTCCAACCACTTTCATGAGTAAGTCTCCTGCGTGCTCACAATAAAGGGAAGTGCCAAAGTCATCATCTTCGTCAGCATATAGTAATTCATCCTCATAATTTTCACCGATAGAACGAAGTGTTTGAAGAGCTATGGCAATAGTACTATCCATATCTCCCAGACTCAAAAAGAAGTCTGCTTTCTTCAGAAAAATATCCATTCGATTGAAAACAGTTTCCCAATCACGACTGTAATCATTATAACGATTATAATAACGCGACTTTTTATTGTCACCGGAACTATTAAAAAGCTTTTGAATCTCCATTCTATAATCTTTTCCCTTTGATGTCGAAGACGATTCCTTGAATATAAAACGCTTCAAAAGCGCTGCCTTAAATTCCGGATTCGTTGAGGCATATTCACTGATAAATGTAGAAAGTTCCTGGGGATTAATGAATGACAGCAATTGCTTGATGTCCACATCAGGTAGTACCACCTCTTCTTCTTTTTTAACTATCCTCATTTTTGAAATACTTTATATATCCTTCTTGTTCATACGCCTTCCCATATTTATGAATCATCGCCACCAATGGTCTTAAACGTTCGTCAGAAACCAACATAGCCCTATAGCGCAAATACTGATTATCATAAAGCTGCCGATTTCCGTCCTTTAGGCGTTTCTCCACATCCGCAGGAATGAAAAATTCCGAACGATTGCCCAAATTTACATAGAATTCATTTAAAAAGATAGAAATGCCAGCCAAATCGATGTCTCCGAAATGAATATAGCGGTTGGGGATTATCTTTAGCCAATTACACAAATCCTTCGATTGCGGGTAACGGGATACGAAAAGAACTTTCATTCCTTCAAACAAATACTTTTGGGCACGGATATGCTGGAAATTCTCTCCATTCTCTATACCCACTACTACAACATCTTCAGGAATACGGAAATCTTCGTAATCCTGCATGAAGATGGAAGTGCCTTGCAAGGGAGAAAGCACACATGGTTCACCATGAAGAGTTGCTTCTATAGGCTCATAACAATTGAGAAGAAAACCTTTGAACGTACGGGTATATCTCAGTTTAGAGTCCCCCGCCTTCGCCACTTGCTCCGAACGTGATACTTCATCCGGACAGTTCCTCATCTCAATCCAATCTTCCAGCTCCATGCCGGAAGTATAATTCTGAGCAAGATAAATACGGCAACCTTCCGGGTCAATCATACGAAAACTACGCATACTCCCTCGGGGAACAATAGTGATGATTCCCTCATCCATTAATCTATTCGCTATCAGTCCAGCAAACTTTGTGTAAGGTACGAGCTCGCCGCCCAGCATTTTCAGGATCTGTCTCGCCATTGCCAATGTAAATAAACTACCACTCATTTTTCTATCTTATTATAGGTCAACAATGGGACAACCTGTGTATTTGACCGCCCGTCCTTACTCAGCAAATAGGTATATCGATAGTCCTCCACATTATAAGTAGTGGGAGAACTGTTTACCAACAATATATTCCGGCAATTGGCAAAATCCAGAATGCCTTTCACATTGTTGGGATGTAACTTGCCTATTTCATCCATCATGCAATGGATTTTAAAGTCACCGAACTTACGCGACGCCTTTTCCTTGAACACATTAATCAGCATGATATTGACCATTGCTTTCACCAGAATGTCCGTGCCGTCAGAACCTACGTTGGCAATCTTCTCTACCCATCCCGTGTCGTTATCATTCTCTTTCACGCGGAACTCCAGTTTGAATGTATCGGCAAGCGCTAACCGTCTGCGTCCCGGCTCGTCGAGCAGGAATTTCATAAACGACAGCAAATGCCGGACAGCCGTTGCATTGACATCTTCACGGGAAGCCTGCGAGAACAAGTCAACCTTTCCCATATTATATTGGTTCTCATCACAAAACCTCTTAATTTCCAGCAATAACTGCATCAGTTTATCGCTGCTCTGAAGCGGACGAAGTGCTATTTCCTTGATTACTCCGGCAAAATTCCGCTTGACAAAATCATCGTTGATATCCTTTATGGTTCTGTGTATCTCGCTTTCATTACGGGTCAGTCCTCCCACTTCCTGCGAAATCCGGCGGATTATATCCGTATACCGTTCACTGATATGTTTCTGATAATCGGAAATCTTATCATTATCCACAAACTCGCACAGATTGGAAGCGAAATCATAGTAATCCTGTTCTCCAACCAGTTCCGTACGGAAATGGAACGTGTTTTTTGACGAGAAGTTTCCATTGAACTGCGTCACCGCTTTCTTGAATTCGTCTGTTTTTTTGATGGTGGATACGATGAGAGACTTCAATTCTTCCACTATAACATCGCAACTTTTCCGGGTAGGCTTCTCTCCTATTTCCGTCACAGAAGGCGGACAGAAAGTTTCATCTTTCCGGAACATATCCACTTTTTTCAATCCGTCCTCCAGCAGATGCAATTCCTTGCCAATCCGGTCGAGATGCTCGTCTGCCCCTTTTTTCTGAAGCTGCAACTTCTCCTTCTTCAGAGCGAAACGTTCGTCCAATGCAACCAGCTTCGCATCCAGTTCTTTCTTCCGGCTTCGTGTAGCAGGTTCCTTATCAAACAGTTCCGCCTTGTCTCTTTCATAATAAAGAACTTGCGGACGGGATTTGCTGATAAATTCCAATTCTTTATTTATTTCGGCAAGCCTGTCGTCATACTTGCGGATAGTGACCGTATCAGCACCCTTTCCGTTCAGTTCATTCTCCTGTGCCTGTTTCAGTTCCTTGTCCCGCTCCGCAGTCTGTTGTTTCATCCGGTCTATCTCTTGCTGAACGCCTGCAACAAATTCCTCCAGTTCCTTCCGGAGTTCCGTCCTGCTGTCATTATACACTTTCCGGCAGGCTTTCAACAGTTTTTCCCGTTCATCCAAATACTTCTGCTTCTCTCCTTCCGCCACATAGAGACGGTGTCCGATTTCATCCAGTTGTGCCTTCAATTCTTCAGTACATCCTCTTTTCCATTCCTCTTCCTTCGTCTTCCATGAGGCGTAATCAGCCTGCAAATTCTTCAATTTTGCAGGAATCTGCATTCGCTCGGCTTCCATCAGATGTTGTTCTTCCAGAATACCATGTATTTGCTTCGAATACTTCTTCTCCAAAGAAGAAACTGCTTCCCCCTCTTCTTCCGCTAGTCGGGTGAGACGGTCGGTACAAAGTTGCCGGGCAGTTTGTTGCCTGTCACGTTCCTGCTTCATTTCTTCGGGAGTGCGGACAGAACGCTCGATGGCTGCCAGATTGAGTGAAACGCCGAACAGAGTAGACTCCTTATTCACTAATTGAGGTTGCAGTTCATTGTTGTACAACACCAGTTCCTCATCCGCCACCTTGCCTATCGTCTCCTGCCAATCCGGTTTGTTCTTCTCCAGCCACTCGCACAACGAACCTTTTCGTTTCTCAATCAGGGCATCCAATGTTTGCAACTGTTCTTCAATCGCGCTCCGCTCTTTGCGGACAGACTCCATCTTTGTCTGAAATTCCCATTTCAATTCTTTCACTTTCCATTCACACTCCTGTCTCAACTGCTTTATTTCTCCTTGCTGCTGACGGATGCCAAGTTCCAGTTCCTTGTCCTTTTTGCGCAGTTCGTTGATGCCGTCTTCACAATCGGACATTTCCTTTTGGTGGGGATGCTCGTATTTCACCTTTTGAAGTTTCAGGTTACACTGTGCCTGTTCATCGCGCAACTGCCGGATACGATTATCCACCGTCTGTACTTTCTCTTCTTGTGTCGTCCTTACTTTTTCCTCTTCCACACGAAGTTGTTGCATCAATTCCTCCTGCTTACCGCCAATCTCCGCATTCCGGACATTTATCCGTGCCTGCTGACTATTCTCAAAAGTATGGAAATCTGTTTCCAGTTTCTCAAACAGCAACCGGTACTTACTCAATACATCCTCATAAGCCCTTGTCAGTTCCGATTTCATACTCCGGACTTGTTCCAGTTCCTGAATCAACAGTTCTTCGCAAGATACCCGTTTGATGATTTCTTCAATCTGCATCTGCTCGTAATGCAGACGTTTCTCACGTATCTTTTTGAGTAAGTCGTTTATTACACCTATCTCCGTAATCAAGCCATCACGCTCTTTGGTGTACTTTTGTTGCAGTTCACCCATAAGCCGCAGCAACCGTTCACGTTCCGTCTCCGCTTTAGCCAGTTCTTCCTTCACCAGCGGAATCTCATGCAAAGCCCGTTTCTCCGCAAAGTTAAGTTCCGCACGCCCTTCAGCAATCTGCTTTTGGGTATAAATCAAGTCACGATAGGCATTCATTACTTTCTCCGCCATCTTCCGGACAGGCACTTCTCCATTCTTATTCTTTGTAAACCAAAGCATCACGTCCCTGTATTCCTGCTCGAATTCCTTTATCTGGCTACGATAGAAGTCTAAATCGACAGAGATATCCTCATCACTCATCGAACGGATAATGGTATCTTTTATAAAATCGGCATCCAATTTGGAATTTAAAAAGACGTTCTGTATGGTACGGGGAATATTCTGATATTTTGCACTTTCCACAATGGCAAACTTGCGGTAGGGTATCATTTCATGCTTACGGTTATTACCGAAGATGATGTCCCGATACATTTCATAGCTAGTCACCTGTGCAGTAATCTGAATCTTCGCGCCGATGTGTTCGCGGATACGTCCCCATTCGGAATATACCACATTGTGTTCGTCAATGAACCAGTCCTGTTGGAATGGCGCATCAATAAAACGGAAAAATACGCGTCCTTGGGATTTGGCAGCCACCACACAGTAAGCGGCATTCTCACGCATCACTTCATAGACTATATAAGAATTGGCGTACGGGAAGTAAAAAGCATCGAAACTTTTCTTCTCCTTCGGAATGCCCAGTCTTAGCTTGTCAGCATTATAAAAGAAAAGGATGGCACGAAGCAGCGTACTCTTACCGACACCTTGCGTACCTATAAAATGTACGTTGCCATCCAATTTCACTTCCGCATAAGGAATATGGGCACTGTTCAGAAAAATAATCTTATTCAGGTATCTCATCTTGCACCTCCTCTGAAATTGTGATACAATCAACCAAGTCTTCCATATAATGGAAAGCCGACAAAACTTTATATGTCCCGTCGAGTTCGTTTTCTTTCTCTATCAGTCCTATGCTCTCTAATTCTTTCAGCAGTTTGCCGACTACTTCATCATATTTCTTCTTATCCGAAAACAGTTTGGTCGCCTTTTCCTTCAGTTCGATATCGCACCCTATCTGAATCTCAATATCGGCGGCACGGAACAGGAATCCCGGGCCGAATGCCGAATGATAGGTTTTCAGGAAACTCAGGTAATCAATCCACTTCTGAATCGCCTCCAGTTTACGTTCCAAATCGACTTTCGATTCCTTGCGGGTAAAGTAGTAATAACCGTCACCGCCTTCCAGATAGAAGCCGATACCTTTGTAATAATCATAATAATCAGGTAAATCTTCCTCAATGGCATCATACAAGCGTTTTACTTGGGTAGAGACACTGTTAGAAGAAATGAATCCCCCTTTGCTAAGTATATTAAATATCTCTTCAGTGTATTTCATGGTCATCTGTTTTTAGTATTCAGCATACGTCATTTGGCATATATGATAGGGTATTCCACTTCGTCGGAGATTTCATAAGTATCCGTAAAGCGAAGTTCGTCGGCATACTGTGATGCCAGTTGGCAGAAAAAGATTAATTTCTCTCCACGTGTCACCTCTTTCCGGTAGCGATAGTTCATCACAAAAAAGAACAGATGGGTGCTGGATGCCATAAATGAATTATGCACTTCCTGCAGGTTTACGGTATCTATCATTTGCGACTGCCCATCCAGATATCCTTCCGGAATGGCATCTGCCAGTTGTTTCATTCCTTTCGGAGAATTCTTCTGTCGGGCGACAAGTTTCTTCAATATCTGAAAAGCCTCGTCGGAAGTCCGTAGATTATCAATGGAAAGTTTGATACGATAGCCGACCTGCGGCTCCATCCAAACAGGGTTCTTTTGCGCGGCAACAGAACGGATGCTTGTATGTTCTTCCAACAGGAACTGGTCTTTCAGGTACTTCAGTTTCTTTACTTTTTCAAAGATACGGTTCTGATAATCTATCAGGTTCAGATAATGGATGATTTGCTTTTGGATTTCAATCAGGTTATGGTATGAGTCATTCAACTGGAGTTTTACGTCACTCACCACATTACGCATCTGCACATCCATCGCCACCCGAAAGAAAGTAGGCTGTCCATAGTCTATCAATTCCTCGCTTTTACGAATCAACAGGGCTATATTGTTCCGTTTCTCGTCAAGCCGGACGAGTTTGGTTTTCTTTATCTTGTAATTAGGTTCGTTCTTATAGGTGTTATCCATATTCCGCTTCAAGTCCATCACGTTACGGACGGTAGTCAGAGCTATATTTTTCAGGCAGCGTTTCACTTCCCGTTGATAGTTGTACTTGCGCTGTTCGTTATTTTCCTTCAAGTAATAATCAATGTTTTCATTCAGCCGTGTCAGGTAATCCTGTACGAAAGAGACATTGATTTCTTCATTTACTTCGAGCACATCTTCAAAGAACTTCAGATAGATGTCTTCCATTTCGAGAAAATCGCCGGTATCCCGGATCACTCCGTAGTCTATCAAATAGCGGATGCGCTCTTCTTTGTACTCGGTCATTTCAAGTGCATAATCATAGCGGAACGAAAGAGACTTCCGCTTTGAAAACATTTCTTTCAGGAGTTCTTTCTCCCGGTCGAGACTTTTGACCAGTTCTTCTATGGAACGAAAAGTGCTCATATTAGTTTTGTCTTTTAATAACGATTACTTCTTCAATAGATCTCTATTGCTAAGAACTTTGCAAAAAACAAAGCCTTACAAAAATAATACAAATGAAATAACAAACCTAATTTAACTGTTAAGATTTTTATTATTTATGCGAATCAGTAGTTAGGATGACAGATATTTGAACCCAAAAAGCATCAGAGTAGTTGTATCTTTTGTGGTACCCACTTCTACAACATCCCTATCAACGGCTATTTCGGCAGCAATATCTGTTACCATACCGATAATCGGCCTTATCTGTACTATCTTCACTTATCATATTGAATTAATGTAAGATTTGATAGGTGTAGATGCTTCTTCGCAAGTGATATATTTCAAATAAATGTATAGTGATTTATATAGAATGGATGAGTTCAATAAGAACTTAGTTTATTATTCCTTTTATATTCATTTCGTTTCATAGGCTATAACCCGTATACATTTATAGTTCCTATTCTAAATCGGGGCAAATATATGTATATTATTTATTAACGCCAAAAGATTTAATAAAAATATTTTCTATATGGATAATACATATACAAAAATACACCTTATATAAAACGTGTACAAGAAAGCATCCGGCGTCTCCGGTCGGGTAGCAAAAGAGTCGGGTTTTAAATTCATATTTCGGTGTTTTCAAAATCCCAAGTCCTGATTCACTCTGACAATCCATGGTATTACAAAAGCATTAGTTCTTATTGAACTTATGCAAATATTTAATTAACCCTTATTTATTAACTAAAAAGTAATACTAATGAAGAAAAACATCCTTTTGCTGATGTTGTGCTTATTCAGCTCTATAGGAGTTGTGGCACAAACAAAATCTATTAGCGGGTTGGTGACGGATGCCACTGGTGAGCCGATCATTGGTGCGAGTGTAATCGAAGTAGGTACTACAAATGGTACTATTACCGACCTTGACGGTAAATTTACATTAAACATGAATCCGAACGGAAAAATTAAAATTTCGTACGTCGGATATCAGATGCAGACCATCGAACTCAAAGGAAAAACTTCGGTTCGAGTTCAATTGAAAGAGGATTCGGAGATGCTGGATGAAGTAGTTGTGACTGGTTATGGCGGAAAGCAGTTGCGTACCAAAGTAACCAACTCCATTTCCAAAGTAAAGGAAGAGACATTGAAACAAGGACTATACAGTAATCCGGGACAAGCATTGTCAGGAGCGGTTGCGGGTTTGTCCGTAAGCCAGACTTCCGGTAATCCGGGCAGCACGCCGACTTTGGTGCTTCGTGGTGGTACGAACTTTGACGGTTCGGGTTCTCCTCTTATCCTAATTGACGGGCAGGTGCGTTCTTCTTTGAGTGATATCAACCCTGATGATATCGAATCAATGGAAGTCCTGAAAGATGCCGGAGCAACAGCTATTTACGGTGCCCGTGCCAATGACGGTGTGATTCTTGTCACCACCAAACGCGGAAAGAGCGGTAGGGCGGAAGTCAACCTGAAAGCGAAGTTCGGCTTGAACTATTTCAAGAATTCTTATGAGTTCCTTGATGCCGGAGACTATATTTATTGGATGCGCATGGGATATAAGAACGCTTATACAGGCGATATGAAACATCCGGACGGAAATGCTGTCAAAGCATGGTCTTCTCTCAGTGGATTGACTAGCGCCACTCCTTACGGTACAGGTAATGCCTATTTTGCAAGTGACGGAGTGACTCCTTTGGATGGAAACAAAACGACCTCTGCTATTTGGAGTACAATGAAGTATGCGGATAACCTGGCATTTTTGCTCGATCAGGGTTGGCAAACGATGATTGACCCTATATACGGCGATAAACTTATTTACAAGAACACCAATATTGCGGATTTCAACGTGCAGACTCCTGCGTTTTCACAAGATTACAATTTGAGTGTAAGCGGTGGTAATGAGAAGGGAAGCTATTATGCCGGACTAGGTTATAATAAGAGTGACGGTACTGCATACGGTAACTGGTACAAGCGTATCACTTTCACCTTCAATGCTGATTATAAGTTGAAAGAATGGTTGACTTCCAGTTCCAGTTTTAACTTTGCAGACGCTACGTGGAATGGTCTGCCTGCCACCCAGACAGCCGAGGCCAATTACTTCTCACGTTGTTTGTCCTTGCCGCCTACTTTCCGCGGCTATAATGCGGATGGGGAAATGTTGCTGGGCCCTAACTCGGGAGACGGTAACCAACAATATAATTTTGATAAATTTGTCCGTGACCAAAACACAGACAAATTTACAATGAACCAGTCCTTTACTATTGATTTTATGAAAGGGCTGTCACTAAAATTAGGCGCAATCTGGTATTATCAGGAAGAGAAAGTTGAAAGTTTTAATAAAGACTATTTGAGTTCTCCGGGTAACAAGGTTACATCACGCGGCACTTCCGCCTCTTATGACCGCACGTTGGATCAGACTTATAACGCTGTATTGAATTATAATTATCAGATTAACAAAGATCATTATCTGGATGCAATGGCCGGTTTTGAGTATTATGATTCTTACAACAAAGGTTTCAATGCATCCGGTTCGGGCGCTCCGACCGACGACTTTATGGATTTACAATACACTACAAAAGAAGAAGGAAAACGCTCCATTGACTCCTGGCATTCCCGCCAGCGTATCATGTCTTTCTTCGGGCGTGTGAACTACGATTATCAATCAAAATATTTGCTGTCATTAGTTCTCAGAAAAGACGGATATTCAAAATTAGCTAAAGAAAACCGTTGGGGAGTATTTCCCGGTGTATCTGCCGGTTGGGTTTTCAGCAAGGAAAAATTTATGGCAAACACAAGCGATATACTTTCATTTGGTAAATTACGTGCAAGTTTCGGCCTGAACGGTAATGTCAACAAGAACTTTGTAGGCAATTATACTGTACAAGGCTCATATGGCAGTAACACATATAATGGTGTTACAGGATTCCTGTTGGGGAGCATTCCTAATCCATACTTGATGTGGGAGAAATCCAGAACTTTTGAAGTCGGACTTGATTTGGGATTCCTCGAAAATCGTATTAATGCCAATTTGACTTATTATAATCGTCTGACTAGCGATAAATATGCCAATATCACCGTACCTTCCACATCGGGAGTCGGTTCTGTGGTTTCCAATAATGGAAAGTTCCAGAATCAAGGTTTCGAGTTTGAACTGGCTTTCCGTATCATTGACCGGAAAGACTGGAAATGGAATTTGAACTGGAACGGTGCACTCAACAGGAACAAGGTCGTAGCTTTACCGGACAACAGCTTGGAACGTAACCGGCAGGATGCATATCAGGTATATACCGGTAATGGTGACGAGAAGATGTGGGTAGGCGGCTATCAAGAGGGACAACGCCCGGGCGACTTGTACATGTTTGTTGCCGAAGGTATCTATAAATCGCAGGATGAGATACCGGCAGGATTGATTGATATTACTTCCGGTAATAATGGTTCGACCGGCCGACCTTTGTATGGAGGAGCGGAAGGCTATAATAAATTGTCGGATAGTCAAAAGGAGAATGCATTGCCTATTCAGCCGGGGGATGTGAAATGGAAAGATGTCAACGGAGATGGAGTGATTGACAATTATGATATGGTGAAAGTCGGTAATACGGTGCCGAAATGGACAGGAGGTTTCAATACTACTGTGAGCTGGAAAGACTTGACATTATCAGCACGTTTTGATTATGCTTTGGGCTTTAAGGCTGTAGACTGGAAATCAATGTGGATTATGGCTTGTGCACAAGGTACCTACAATACTATCCAAGAAACGAAGGACACCTGGACACCGGATAATCCGAACGCAAAATATCCTACTTACGTTTGGGCGGATCAACTGGGGAAGAGAAACTATTGTCGTAGTTCTTCCATGTTTGTATATAATGGTAATTATCTGGCACTTCGCGAGTTGTCACTTACCTACCGCTTACCGTCCATTTGGGTGCAAAAGGCTAAACTAAGTAACGTGGAATTGTCTGTGACGGGACAAAACTTAGGCTATCTGACGGAAGCGAAGCACCTGTTTTCACCTGAGAAGGCAGATAACAACGGGGGATATCCGTTGCCGCGTACTGTGATTTTTGGAATCAACGTTTCTTTCTAACATATAAAAAAGACAGATTATGAAAAAAATAATATACATCATTTCTTTATTTATATCTACTGTCCTTTATACATCGTGTGATGCTTTGGATCTGGCTCCCGAGGATTATTTCGGAAGTGGGAACTATTGGAATAATGAAGCACAGGTAGATGGATATATGACAGGTATGCATTCTCAACTGAGGAGTTATTATGATATGTTCTATGTTTTGGGAGAAGTCCGTGGCGGAACACAACGTGTGGGAACTTCATCCGAGAATACGAGTTTGAATTATGCCAACTTGCGTTCAAATGTAATTGACCAGGATAGGCCGGGCATTAGTAACTGGTACGGTCTTTATTCTCCAATCATGCAAGTCAACCATTTTATTCAGAAAGTAGAGAATGAATGCAGCTTTTTGGATGACACAAACAGGAAACATTATCTGGCTCAGGCTTATGGATTAAGGGCGTTGTACTATTTTATGCTATATAAAACGTATGGTGGGGTACCCGTCGTAACCGAAGTTGAATTGCTGAACGGCAAGGTCACGGCTGATAAATTCTATGTGGAACGTGCGACAGCAGAGGCAACACTCGAATTTATAAAAGGGGATATCCGGAAGTCAGAGGATAATTATGCTGATGTGACAGTGGCGAATGATTATGATAAGACGATATGGTCTAAAGCGGCTACTTTGATGCTGAAAGCCGAAATATATATGTGGTCTGCCAAAGTGACCATTACCGGGCATACCGCTACCGGAACAACAGATTTGAAAGTGGCCCAGTCTGCTTTGAATCAGATTATAGGTAAATTCGAGTTGTTGTCTGACTTTGAGAAGGTATTCAGTACTGCCAATCGCAATAATAAAGAAGTTATTTTCACTTTACATTTTGCTGATGGTGAAGCGACCAACTGGGGAGGACAATTCCTGTATCAGGATGCTGTATTTATCGGTCAGGTATATGGACGTGACAGTAAGCGGATAGAGACGGATACATTGAACTTAAAGGGGACTGGCGGTGTATTCCGGCATGAATATACTCATGCTTTCTGGTCTGCTTATGATGAAAAAGATACCCGTCGTGACGCTACATTCCTGGAGTATTATACTCAAGAGGATAAAGATCCATCAAGTTTCGGATGTGTATTGAAAAAATGTATCGGTTCGATCAACTCTAATAATAACCGGATTTATGATACGGATGTCATTGTGTACCGTTATGCGGATGCTTTGCTTATGATGGCTGAGGTTGCGAACGGATTGGGAGAATCATGCAGTACATATATTAATAATGTGCGCAAACGTGCTTATGGTGACGACTATGCCGGACACGAATATACTGACGGTAGTTTTGAGGAAAACGAATTGGCTATATTGCATGAACGTGATAAGGAATTTGTATGGGAAGGTAAAAGATGGTTTGATGTTGTACGTATGCAGGACGCTTCTCATAATTCGTTAGTATTCTCGGCGACAGCCAATTATCCGGCTACTTCTCCTTTGATTAACACGAATGAAAAGCATAAACTTTTATGGCCGGTGGATATTAACACGATGAATATCAATCCATTGTTAGAACAAACGCCGGGATATGAACAGGAATAGGTATTAAGATTGTAGTTTTTTACAGTTAACGACATTGAGTCCGTTTTAAAAGGTTAGCAGCAGCTTCGAAAGCAAACTAACTTTTTAAAGCGGACTTAATTTTTAAATCAATAATTATGAAATATGTATATTTACTTCTATCGTAACCATTCCTTTTCTGAAAAGTGCAAGAATAAATTTGGGAGTACAATTATCGAATAAGAATTTGTTCCTAAAATTAGTATTCATATCTTTGTGTCTCCCAATAGAAAAAATAGAAACCTATTAAAAGAGAATATTAATTATGCGTTCATTCATTGTGTTTCTTTGTTTAATTCCCGTCCTGCTATTTTCTTGCCAGAGTGTTTCCCTTGAGACACAATTGAAAGAGGCGATCAAAGATAAGAAAGCTGAAATTGGCATTGCCGTCATCATAGATGGAAAAGATACGATAACCGTTAATAATGATACTCATTATCCTTTGATGAGTGTTTTCAAGTTTCATCAGGCGTTGGCGCTGGCTGATTATATGGGGAAACGCAATCAGTCGCTGGATACTCTGTTGACGGTGGAAAAATCGGATTTAAAGCCGGACACGTATAGTCCCCTACGGGATAAGTATCCGGAAGGGGGAATTGACATGAGTATTGCAGAGTTACTGAAGTACACCCTTCAGCAGAGTGATAATAATGCTTGTGATATTCTTTTTCATTATCAGGGCGGGCCGGATTCTGCGAATAAGTATATCCGGTCATTGGGGATTCAGGACTGTGAAATCACTCATACGGAAAATGATATGCATGAGGACTTAGACCTCTGTCACAGTAATTGGAGTACGCCGTTGGCTGCCGCAGAGTTATTGGAGATATTCCGTCGGGAACCATTGTTTGCAAAGGAGTATAAAGATTTTATTTATCAGACAATGGTAGAGTGTCAGACCGGACAGGATCGTTTGGTCGCTCCTTTGTTGGATAAGGGGGTGATAGTCGGACATAAAACGGGGACGGGAGATCGCAATGCCAAAGGACAACAGATTGGCTGCAATGATATCGGCTTTGTTGTTTTGCCTGACGGACATACTTACAGTATAGCTGTCTTCGTGAAAGATTCCGAAGAGAGTTCTCCGGAAAACAGTAAGATTATTGCGGATGTTTCACACATCGTTTACGAATATGTGATGAAGACAGTAAAATAAAGAGTTATAACGATAAAGAATAAAATCAGATTTAAAATGAAACTGCATCATATCGCCATTTGGACTTTTCGCCTGGAAGAATTGAGAGAGTTCTATATCCGCTTTTTCGGTGGAAAAAGCAATGAGAAATATGTTAATCCCAAGAAGGGATTCGAGTCTTATTTTATATCCTTCGATGAAGGGCCTTCTTTGGAGTTAATGAGCCGGCCGGATGTACAGAATACGGCGGTGGAAGAAAACAGAGTCGGGCTGACACATCTTGCTTTCACTTTTCCCAGTCAGGCGGAAGTTCTTCGTTTCACTGAAGAGATACGTTCCGAGGGTTATTCCGTCGTAGGTGAGCCACGCACTTCGGGAGATGGTTATTTTGAAAGTGTAGTTCTCGATCCTGATGGGAACCGTATAGAGTGTGTGTACAAGAAAGAATCAGGAGAAGAGACGAAGACAGGAGAAAAAGCAGAAACCAATGAAACAATAACCCATACTCTTGAAACGGGGCGCTTGGTAATTCGTCCTTTTCAGGAAAATGATGCAGAAGCATTTTTCGCTTGTTGTCAGAATCCTAATCTTGGGAATAATGCCGGATGGGCACCCCATAAAACAATAGAAGAATCGCGTGAAATTCTTCAGAATGTGTTTATCGGACAAGAGAATGTCTGGGCAATAACACTGAAAGATACGCAACGGCTTATCGGTTCCGTCGGAATCATCCCCGACCCGAAGCGGGAGAATCCGCAGGTTCGTATGTTGGGATACTGGCTTGATGAAGCGTATTGGGGTAAAGGATATATGACGGAAGCGGTGCAGGCTGTACTCAACTACGGATTCAACGAACTGCAACTCAGCCTCATCACTGCCAATTGCTACCCGCATAATAAGCGGTCGCAACAAGTACTTGAACGAAATGGATTTATCTATGAAGGCGTACTCCATCAGGCAGAACTGACATACAATGGAAATATACTCGACCATTTGTGCTATTATCTTCCTAATATATGCCGGCCCATCCCGGAAGATTACGATGAGATTCTGCAAGTTTGGGAAGCATCGGTACGCTATACGCATCATTTTCTTACGGAAGAACATATTCAATTTTATAAACCCTTAGTTCGCAATCACTATTTGCCGACGGTAGAACTATACATCATCCGTAATGCCGGAGGGAGGATTGTAGCTTTCATGGGATTGAGCGACGAGTTAATCGAGATGTTATTCGTGAATCCCGGCGAGCAGGGAAAAGGATACGGCAAGCGGTTGGTGGAATATGCTATTCAGAAAAAGCAGATGGATAAAGTAGATGTAAACGAACAGAATGAGAAGGCACTCAGCTTTTATCTTCACATGGGGTTCCAAATCACCGGAAGGGACGAAACGGACGGCATGGGGAAACCTTACCCGATTCTGCATTTACAGTTGAAAGAAGCAAATACCACAACAAAGGGCTAACCCTCAAAAACAAAGCTACATGAACCTACGTGATAAATTATCCGTTCGTTTTCATATCGAAGACATCAGGGAAGTACTTCATTTCATACAAGACGATGAACGGCTTCGGGAAGAAATCTATCAACTGATGTTTGACGAAGACGATACCGTCTCTTACCAGGCTTTGTGGACTTGTACACATTTCTCAAAGGAAGACGTAGAATGGTTGAGCCAAAGACAGAACGAGTTGATTGACGCAGCACTTACTTGTCCGCACTCCGGAAAGAGAAGGATGTTCCTGAATCTGCTTAGTCAGCAACAGCCGGCTAACCCGCCACGAATGGACTTCCTTGATTTCTGTATGGAGCGTGTCATATCCCGGCGGGAACCGGGCGGAGTGCAGTCTCTCTGTATAAAACTTGCCCACCAATTGACCTGCTCCATCCCTGAGTTACAACAGGAACTGCGCACAATGCTGGAAATCATGGAACCCGAATTATTGAATCCCGCTATCCGTGCCGTGCGCAGAAATACACTAAAGGCGATGAAAGCAAAGAAGAACTAATAGTTTTTCATCACTTCTTTAAAGTACCATTGAATCTTGCCGAAGTTTTCCAAAGAAATATACTCGTTCTCATTATGAATCGTACGTTGCTCGTACTGGTTCAGGCAAATCGGCAGGAAGCGATAAATATCATCACTCACAATCTGGTACTTATACGAATCAGTACCGCCAATCGTGATATAAGAAGTGACGATGGCGGCAGGATATATCTTAGCCAGTTCTTCCCTGATAATCTCGAAACCTTTTACGTTTTCGGGAGAAATGCCCGAAGGTTCACGTTCGGATACTACATTGATAGTAACATCATAGCCTTCGCACAACTTCTTCACGTGTTCAATCACTTCGGCAACCGAGCCACCGGGTAAAATACGGAAGTTGACAGTAACTTCCGCTTCCGAAGCCAGTACATTGGCCGCATCACTTCCCTTTGCCATAGTCACGGCTGTCGTTGTGCGCACCAGTGCGTTGGAAGCGGGAGATTTCTCCATTGTTTTCAACAGTAACGGTTCAAGCAGCCATTGGTTGGCTATCGCCATTCGTGAAAAGAATCCCATTTCTCCCCCTACATTATCGAAGAATGCAGCGATAGGAGAAATAATCCGTGCAGGGAATTGGTTGTTATTCAGCTTCTCAATGATTTCCGCAGCATATACCAAAGAACCTTTTGCGGGAGGCATTGAAGAGTGACCGCCCATTCCTCTGACCGTGAGACGCAGAGTAAGAAAACCTTTCTCTCCCACTCCCACCAAAGCCAACGGTTCTTTTATGGATTCCATAGCCGAACCGGGAGCTGCAATTATACCGCCTTCATCATATACCGCATCAAAACGCAGCCCTTTCCCTTTCATATAGTCTGCTATTTTGAACGCACCCTGACGCCCGCTCACCTCTTCATCCTGTCCGAAAGCAAACCAGATATCCCTTTCCGGCTGAAAACCTTCAGCTATCAGATTATCCGCACCTTCCATCAACGAGAACAGCATACATTTCATATCGAGCGTGCCGCGACCGTATATACGTCCGCCTGCAACAGCTCCTGAAAACGGGGGATAATCCCATTTCTCCGAGTACGACTCGATGGGTGGCAAGGGCTTATCATTGATTTGGAAAACAGTATCGGGAGCAGTCGCCGTAGCCGGGTCATATCCGATTACGGGAACGACATCATAATGGGATAAGAATAATATAGGTTTCAAATCACTGTTTTTTCCTTTCCAGTGAAAGACCAGTCCATAAGTGTTAATGGTATCTACCTCCATCGTCTTATATACTTCGGGATATGAACCAGCCAAATACGTCATAAATTCATCAAACGGCTTGAAATTTGTTTCTTCATAAACTTCATTGCTGATTGTCGGAATCCGTATTCCACCTACAAAACGGCGTATAGCTTGTTCGGAAGGGGTCGTGTTCACCAGTTCTTTATCACTCACATTTTTCTCTACTTTACCAAATTTATAAGTGACGGTTCTCAGCACCAGCACCAATACAATGACAAGTAGCAGAACCAATATGGCTGCGAAAATTATTTTAGTTTTCATACTTCAGTTATTTAGAATTGTCTCTCTTAAAATTAAATGTGACACACATCTATAGAATAAACAAACCATCGCAACTAAAAGATTTCAAATTCCGTCTTAATTTCCACACTTGCCGGTTTCGGTCAATTATCATAATATATTCAAATGAAATATCTGCGATATCCCCGTCATCGAAATCTGTCCCACCACCCAATTGAATTACAGGAATAGCCAAACCCGAAAATCAGCAGAAACAAATGACCTATCACCAACGTACCTACGCCAATCATTATAAAATTAAAAGTTTGAAGCGCAGAGAAAAACTAAGAAAAAACAAGAAGCTGCCTCCCTTTGCAGGGAGACAGCTTCTTTATGATGTCATTCTAATTCAATCAATTGAAATAATATAAGAATACGGCAATCCCTTCGAGGGCTTTCTTCGGTTGGTCTTTTATTTCGATGGCAAATTTGATTTCAGCTTTTGCCACACCACGCAAGTTGGTCAATGAATGAAGTGTAGTCACCAGACGGATGCTCTGTCCTGACAATACAGCCTGACCGAATTTCATCTTGTCCATACCGTAGTTAATCATCATCTTCAGGTTATTCACCTGAATTATCTGATTCCACAGATATGGGAGCATGGACAATGTTAGGTAGCCATGAGCTATTGTGCTATGATAAGGGCTGTCCACTTTGGCACGCTCCGTATCTACGTGAATCCATTGATGATCCAGTGTCGCATCTGCAAAAAGGTTGATACGTTCCTGCGAAAGTTCCACATAATCAGAAACACCTATTTGTTTGCCTACCAGTTTCTCGAATTCTTCGTATGAATTGATAATTACTTGTTCCATAGTCTTATCGCTTTATGGGGGTTATTAATCTATTAATTGACGGCAAAATTAGGAAAAATAAACTGATATGCCATCAATTTTTACGATAAAAGCAGTAACAAAAGAAATCGGGTATCACTCATAAATCGACAGCTTGTTTCACTGTTTCCGCCAGTATGCTGTAGCCTTTGCCATTCAGATGCAGGTCGTCGATGGTCAGGTCGGGATTCAGTCTGCCGTCCAGTAACAAGCGGTCGAATACATCGAGATAGATAATGTCCGTTCCTTGTAGTTTTTCATATATTTTCCGGTTGAGCATACGGATGAACTGGTTTACTGCCGTACTGTAATCATCGTAATCATTTCGTGGAAAAATACAGAAAAGATATGTTTTCAGAGAAGGAACGGAAAGGACTGCTTTCACATAACGTTCTACGTAATCGTCCACATTCTCATCGTTCAACCGATAGATGTCGTTGCTGCCGAATTGGATGATAACCTGACAATCAGAAGTATCCACAGTAAAAGACTCGACATAAGCCAGTCCTTCACCGGGTGCTCCGTAGTTCAGGCATTCCCATTGGGGGAAATAAATATCCAATGCCCAAAATGCCATATGGCTGTTGCCGACAAAAGCAAATTTCGGTTTTTCCTCAATCCTGTCCATTTTATATTCACTCAAGTTTATACTTAGTCAAGCACCCACTTTCTTTCATTCAAACTCCGGAACAAATATAGGACAAAATTCGCGGATTTACCTTACTTTTGCACCCGTAATCACAATCAAATATAAACCGATGATACATTTTTTCAAGAAGTCCGTTTCTCATATTGCGTTACCGGAGAAATTCACTTACCCTTTCCTGTATACGCCTCATCCGTTGTGCGTATTAGCGGCGGAAGAAGTGAAAGAGTATATCACAAGCCGGAAGGAATGGCAAGATGAATTAACTCTTGGAAAAATGTTCGGAGTACTGGTTATAATGCAGGAAACGGAAGGAGCTACGAAAAAAGCTACGGATAAAGATACAGAAAAAGGGACGGAAGAAGGAGGAAGAATAGGCTATTTAGCTGCCTTTTCCGGCAATTTGGCGGGAAAGAACCTGCATACTTATTTTGTTCCTCCTGTTTATGACTTACTGCAACCACAAGGATTTTTCAAGATTGAGGAAGAGCAGATTTCCGCTATCAATATCCGCATCAATGAGTTGGAGAATAGTGCTTCCTGTCTTGAGTCAAAAGAGAAGTGGAAGATAGAAACGGAGCAAGCTCAGGCCGAGTTGAATCACGCCAAAGCGGAGCTAAAAGCCGCGAAAGAAGACAGAGAAGCCCGACGCCGGTCATCACCTGGGATTTCCGAAGAAGGACAGGCCGCTTTGATTCGGGAAAGCCAATATCAGAAAGCTGAATATAAACGGAAGGAAAAAGCATGGAAGAAGCGGTTGGAAGAGCTCGAAGCGGAAGTTAACCGTTTCAAGAGTGAAATAGAAAGCCTGAAAGCAGAACGGAAAGAACGTTCGGCAGCTTTACAACAAAAGCTGTTCGGACAATTCCGGATGTTGAATGCGAAGGGAGAAGCGAAAGACTTATGTACCATTTTCGAGCAGACAGTCAGGAAAGTCCCACCCGCCGGTGCGGGTGAATGCGCATTGCCCAAGTTGCTGCAATATGCGTATCTTCATCAATTAAAGCCGTTGGCGATGGCTGAATTCTGGTGGGGGGATTCTCCTAAAAACGAAATCCGGCATCATGGATATTATTATCCTTCGTGCAAAGGGAAATGTGAACCGATTCTGCAACATATGTTGCAGGGATTGGAAGTAGACGAGAATCCGTTATTGGATAACGTTCATAAAGATACAGAATTGGAAACTGTGTTTGAAGATGAATGGTTGGTGGTGGTCAACAAACCGGCAGGAATGTTATCCGTGCCGGGAAAGGCGGAAGACATGGATTCCGTTTATCACCGCTTGAAGAAAAAGTATCCTGACGCTACGGGGCCTATGATTGTGCACCGGCTCGATATGGCGACTTCAGGACTACTGCTTGTGGCCAAAACGAAAGAAGTACACCAACATTTGCAGGCACAGTTCGAGAACAGGAGTATAAAAAAACGATATATAGCTTTGTTGGACGGTGTCATAGCAGAAACCGAAAAGACTGGAAGAATCTTACTCCCCCTCTGCCTGAACCCTCTCGATCGTCCCCGGCAAATGGTGAATGAAGAGTACGGAAAGGAAGCTGTCACTGAATATCAGATAATCACAAATTCAAGGAGCTGTACCCGCATCGCTTTCTATCCGTTGACCGGACGTACCCATCAGCTACGTGTACATGCCGCCCACCCGAAAGGGCTGAACTGCCCAATTCTGGGAGACGAGCTCTATGGCAAGAAAGCGGACAGGCTTTATCTCCATGCCGAATATATCGAGTTCCGCCATCCTGTCTACGGAGATATTGTCTGTATACATAAAGAACCGGAGTTTTAAGAAACTACTCCAAGTCATGATGGAGTAATTCCTTAAAGTTATTTGACCGTATCCGCATTAATAATGCGCTACTGGAAAAAAGTGATACTCTTCCATGTATAAGCGTCAGAGTATTCATTAGGCGTATACCACGTTGTGGCAGATTCAGCTTTCGGAGTGGCTGTGCCGGAGTCGTAATGCTTGTCAACATTCAATGTGAGATGGCATGCTTTGGCGAAATTACTGCCGTCGAAAGGTGGCATACCCATACTAGGATTTATCTTCAATGCCAGATTGCCCGGTGCAGTCAGTTTGAGCGTGGTCAGGTTGTTACATTGCTGAAATGCCTGACCGTTGATTTCAGTCACTTTGGGCAACGAAAGGGAGACGAGTCCGGAAAATGCAAAAGCACCTTCATGAATCCGGATGGCTTCCGGCAGTTCTACAGTCTTCAATAGAAGACAGCCAGATAGAGCCTGAAATCCGACATCTTCCACACTGCTGCAAGAAACAGTGGTCAATGTCTGACATGCGAAGAATGCGAAAGAGCCAAGCGCTTTCACCTCAACCGGTAACTTCACTGCACGCAAAGCAGGGTAATAGTAATGAAATACATCGTCCAAATATTCCCGCCCGTAGAAAGCTCTTGCGGGCAAGCCACGTACACTACCCGGAAGATAATTAAATTTTTCATCAACCCTTCCATCTACATTCACTAACGGCCAACCAGTCACGCCGGTCAAGTCTATCACTTCCACGTTGGAATCAAAAAAAGGGTTGCCGTCCGGAATACCAAGCATAGATACCTCCACGGGTATCCCTATTTTGGAGAACTCACCCGTCAGTTTGAATTCCTTGACACCTGCATCGAGGTCGGCTTTGATAGCGGCCTTTACTTCATCAGCAGTCATAGAAGTCATGTCAATAATACCCGGAGTGCGATTGTCCTCTCCATTTTCATTCTCGTCATTACCGCACGAGGCAAACATTAGTAATGCCAGTGCAAAGGGGATAAATAATTTCTTCATAATTTATTAATATAATGGTTTTCTATATCGGAAGCCTTCCGGCCGTTTTTTCGGAATGAAACAAAGAAGAAGAGGGATGGAAAGAGCTGTTTCGCTCTGCTAAAGTATTAGATTGCAAAGTTTCTGCCAAATAAAATCAATTGTCTTTTGTTTAAACGCACAATAAACAATTTTCCAATATACAAAAAACAATTTTCCTGAGAGGATTCCGAGGTAAATGTACAAAAAACAATTTTCCGATAGACCGAAAAGCCTTTAGGGAAAGAATGGAAACCAGACCCTGACAACACAAAATTATAAGAAAAGAAGAAAGAATGCGAGAAGGTATATTATTCTCCCTCCAAACGTATCCGCATACCATATTCTCTTGGGGTGACTCCCACCGCCTTTTTGAAGTCCCTGCAAAAATTTCCGCTATTGGCGTAACCAATCTTCCGGGTCATATCCGTGATGGAAATCGCGGGATTTTTTTGATAAAGCAGACATGCCTCACGTATGCGCAAATCATTGCGCCAAGTACTGAACCATATACCATGACATTTGCTCATATACCGACGAAGAAAAGGCTTGGTGGTTCCCAACGAAGCCGCCACCTCCTCCGAAGGAATATCTTTCCGGCAATATTCTTTCCGCTCTATATATTGTTGAAGCCTTTCATGCAGTATTTGTTCTTTTTCCGTAAGGATGTCTTCGGTCATCAACTCCTTTCCGTTCCCTTCTTCAATATCTTCCCTTGCCTCTGTTTCCATGTTTCCGCTACCCGGTTCCGATTCATCTGCCATGAACTGCCTGTTCAGTGACTCCGCCACAATGACCGGAATAGCAAATTTCATCTTATGGTAGTAATTGACAAACCACATCACTATAAAACTATAAAAAAGAACATACAACGGTACAAAGAATTTGTATATGCCCGGATAAAACAGGAGTGACAGTGCCATGATTCCAATAGCTAAAGCGCTATAAAAACCGATTTTCACCCAATACAGACGACTTTCCTCATTATCGTCATAATAATCTTCCACCTCCTGCACGGTCTTATGGTAAGCCAACATAAACTTCCATGTATAGAAAGCCAACTGGGCAACGTAGGCAATAATACCCGCATAAAAGAACCACATAAAAGAACCGGTAAAACAGAACAGGACGACAAACAGGGTAATACCCGCTACGGTAATAGCCACCGCATGACGAAACACCACGCTCCACCGGACTGCGTCCGGACGTATGAAAACCAACATGGACACGGTGAAAAGCAGTGCCTGGAATGATGCGACAAAAAGAGTACTGGCAGGCTCGATATGGCGGTCATATCCTGTAAAACAGCATATCAGACTGAGAAATGCCAACACGAAATAAGAAGATACAAGGATGTTGCGTGCTTTCCGGCGATATTATTGTAGTCCACAGCATACCACCCAATATCGCAATTACGAAAGCGGAACCACCCATCAAAAACTTATATGTTGTTTCATCCATATTTCCCGACCGTTATAATTGCAAAAATACATTTTTTCGCCAATTAAGGAAAGTTGAATGAAGAAAATACGGGATGACAGCGAATATTTATTTCATTTTCTTTCGGTTATGTAAAAATCAGAAGCTATTCGTAAGTACCTGTCTCCTCAATCTCCTGTAAACATAAATAAAAGCAGGGACAAGGAATAAATCCGCAGCTATCCAAGCCATCGGGTCACCGTAGCAGACGGCAAGAAAGCCGAAAGCGGGAACTGCGTAAAGGCTGACGAGGATACGGGCAATCATCTCCGCCACTCCGGAGAACATGGCAAGATTCGTAAAGCCCACTCCCTGAATGGTATAACGCAGGATGCACAACAGTCCGAGCGTAGGAAAGAACATACAGGAAATATGAAGGAAGAGCTCCGTATTCATCAAAATCTCCGTTTCCGACGGGTCTACAAAGATGAGAGCAAAATACTTGGCTCCCAACATCAGGAGTACAAAAGTAAATGCCGCATAGATAATCATCATCAAAGCACTTGCCTTAATACCCTGCCAAATACGTTCCGGTTTACCCGCACCATAGTTCTGTCCGCTGAAGGTAGCCATCGCAATCCCCAGACTCTCGAACGTACAGATAAAGAACATCTTGATGCGCATTGCCGAGGTAAAGGCGGCAACACAGGCTGTTCCCAACGCATTGTTCGCACTTTGCAGCATGATACTGCCAATAGCGGTGATGGAGAACTGAAGCCCCATCGGCACACCGATATAAAGCAGCGTCTTTGCCAGTTTCGACTGAAACCGGCGTTCTTTCGGCGTACTTCGCAATATTTCAAACTTCCTGTACATATAGATATAGCAGAGAACGGCTGAAAGTCCCTGTGAGAATACCGTGGCAATGGCAGCTCCCGCCACTCCCCAACCAAGCACAAGGATGCAGAATAAATCAAGAATTATATTCAAAACCGTAGAAAGAAGCAGGAACCAAAAAGGAGTCTTACTATCTCCCAACGCACGGATAATACTCGAAAGAAGATTGTAGAAGAACGTGAAAGGCACGCCGATAAAGGTGACAAGCAGATAAGCATATGCCCCCTCGAAAATATTCTCCGGCGTACGCATCATCCGAAGAATATCCGCGCACAGAATACTGGTGACAACAGCGATAGCCACAGACATCACCATAGAGAGTTTCAGGCTGACGGAGACATAACTGCGCATCGTACTATAATCCCTCGCCCCGAACTTCTGCGCCACGGGAATACCGAAACCGCCGCAACATCCGTTGCAGAATCCCAGAATGAGGAATACCACCGATGTGCTGGCTCCAACCGAAGCCAACGAATTAATTCCCAAAAACTTTCCAACGATTGCCGCATCGACAAGCGAGTACGTTTGTTGCAGCAGATTGCCGAGCAAAAGCGGCAGTGTAAACCTTAAAATCAGAGGTAATGCCGGCCCTGCCGTCATTTCTTTAGAGGTTGCCATACGTCTATGTTCTAATATTACCTTATCTTTTCACCAGTCTTTTAGGTGAGCCATGCCATGAACAACCCAAGCAATAGACTTCTGTCAGATCGAACCCTTCCATTGAATCTTCCGGATACTTCGGTACGACTTCTCCATTTTCCATCACATAGACCAGTAATCTCTCATTCCGGTCGTTCTTTACATATAAGGCGGCAATTTTACATTGCGGACACAATAACTTTTTCATGCGGCAAAGATACAAAACAGAATTGGATAAATATTCTGTAATCTTCCTTATCTTTGTGGAGTTCAAAAAGAGAAAATGAAGAAACAACGTATTGCACATGAGAAGAAGGTGGTAGAATTGATGATTCGTATCTACTGCCAGAAGAAGGAGAAGAACGCTGTTCTTTGTCCCGATTGCGAGGAACTGCTTCGCTATGCACATACGCGTCTCGACCGTTGTCCGTTCGGAGAAAAGAAGAATTCGTGCAAGAAGTGCACGGTGCATTGTTACAAACCGGCAATGCGTGAACGGATGCGGACAGTAATGCGTTTCTCCGGCCCGCGGATGTTGCTCTATGCACCTTGGGAAGCTATCCGCCATTTGCTGAATTTATAAGAAACAACATTAATCTAAACATATATATTTGTAATGAAACGAGCTGTTATTATTGGAGCTACATCCGGCATCGGGCAAGAAGTTGCGAAATGCCTGTTACTGGAAGGCTGGCAGATTGGAATAGCAGGCAGACGGCAGTCTGCCCTTGAAACCTTGCAACGGGTTGCACCTGACCAAATTGAAATTCAGGCATTGGACGTCACCCGTGAAGATGCGGCAGAAAAGCTGAATGCGCTCATAGACAAAACGGGTGGTATGGACTTGTTTCTTCTTAGTTCCGGCATCGGTTTCCAGAACATGAAACTGGATATGGAAGTGGAACTGAATACGGCACGCACCAATGTAGAGGGATTTACCCGCATGGTGGATACCGCTTTTGCGTATTTCAAGAAGAAGGGCGGCGGACATCTGGCGGTTATCAGTTCCATCGCAGGGACGAAAGGACTTGGCGTAGCTCCTGCCTATTCTGCGACCAAACGTTTTCAGAATACTTATATTGATGCTCTCGAACAGCTTGCCCGTCTTCAGAAGTTGGACATTCATTTTACGGATATCCGTCCCGGATTTGTAGCCACGGATTTATTGAATGACGGAAAGCATTATCCGATGTTGATGAAAGCGGATAAAGTGGGATGGCACATTGCCCGTGCGCTGAAGAACAAAAGACGGGTGGTAATCATCGACTGGCGTTACCGGATTCTTGTGTTCTTTTGGAGAATGATTCCACGTTGGTTGTGGAAGCGCCTGCCTGTAAAAACGAACGGGCAAAGGTACGAATTTATAGAAAAATAGATTGATAATTAGCAAGAACGGATAACTGTTGTTCCGATAAATCTACCTATCTTTGTCCGGTAACCAGAAACTTAAAACAAAAATAAAGATGGAACAGAAAATTTGTCAGTGTTGTGCCATGCCGATAGACGAATCTACATTCGGAACAGAAGCAGACGGTAGCAAGAATGAAGAATATTGCCACTACTGCTATGCGGACGGGAAGTTTACAAAAGACTGTACTATGGATGAGATGATTGAACATAACCTGAAGTATTTGGATGAATTCAATAAAGACTCTGAAGTGAAATACAGTGTAGAAGAAGCACGCGCCACCATGAAGGAATTCTTTCCGCAACTGAAAAGGTGGAAAAAATAAGCAAGAACAACATAAGGGGCTGTGTAAAAAAGGTGACATAATCAAGAGAATCCATTCCGATTACCTTTTTTACACAGCCCTTTCTATATTTTCAAAGAAGTCATCGTCAGTTATTACTCCAAACTACAATAAATCGTATCTACCTATTAAATTATCCGTAAATAGACAACAGTCCCTATTCATTTTTTCCTTTTTATCATTCATTATTTCTTCCCATTCGCTTTTTTATTATACATTTGTAACCGAATGTCCTTTCATCAGGACTGTAAACCAATAGAATAAATAAAAGACAAATAGTTCAGTTCTTATTTACTGATAAAAAGAAACAACAAATGAAACAAAGCGATTCACCTATCCTCAAGGATGACCATGTGCTTTCAGAAAACGAATCTGCCGGATTGACACACGACCTACTTTTGTTCGCAGAAAACATTTATGCCAGCCTGCCGATGAGTATCGAAGTTTATGATACTGATGGAATCTTACGTAAAATCAACGATAAAGCCCTGAAAATGTACGGAGTCAGCGACCGGACAACAGTCATAGACAAAGTCAATCTTTTCGATAGCCCCTATATGGACAAAGATTTGAAAGCCAAAATTCAAAAGGGCGAAGAGGTCACATTAGAATTTGAATATGACTTCGACCGTATAAATAGTGACGCCTATTTCAGCAGCCAAAAAAAGAACTCTATTATTTATGAAGCACAGGTAGTGCCGGTGTTGGATAATAAAAGAAATATTATCGGACATATATTACTATCTAATGACGTGACTGCCGAAAAAGAAGCGGAATTCCGTACAGAAGAAAGCAAGAAAAATCTGGAAATGGCTATGGAAGCCGCAAATATGGCTTCATGGGTATATAACGTCCACAAGAAAACGTTCAGCACATTGTACGGAAACGCACTGGCAAAAGAGGAGATGTCGCTGGAACAGATGCAAAGCCTGCTACACCCGCAAGACCGCCTACAGTTAATGCAGCTTTTCGCCCAACTGATAAACAAGGAAACCGAACAAGTGCACACCACCCTGCGCTTTTATAATAAGGAAGAAAGACAGTACCGCCATTACGAAAGCCGTATGCGCTTGTCTTCCGAACATCGAGGAAAGCTGCTGATTGTCGGCACCCAACTGGATGTGACGGAGAAAATACAAATGCAGAAGAAAACACAAGACCTGACTTCCAAACGCGAACTTGCCATGCAAGTGAGCAATATCGTACATTGGGACTTCGATGTGACAACGCAGAAATTCGAGTCCTACAATGACCCGATTAATGACTATGCCCCTAACAGGCTTGTCTCTCTCCAGGAATTTGAAAATGTTGTGCATCCCGACGACCGTTCCACTTATTTCGATGCCATGCAATCCATGCTGTCGGGCGAGAACGAAACCATCAACTTCACCTGCCGTATACAGACAAAATACGATGAGTCCTGGCAATATTGCAATGTCATCGGCGTTCCTTTCGAGCAGGACGAAAACGGAAACACCATACGTTTCACCGGTTTCCGGCAAAATATCTCCAAGCTCCACCGCCTGAACGAGGAGCTCAAGGAGAGAAACTACAAAATGGAACTTACTTTCAAGACCGTCGGTATGTCATACTGGGACTTTGATGTGATAACCCAAAAATTCACTGCATTCAATGACCCCGTCAACGATTATCACCCGGAAACTCCGATTGATATCGACCAATATTTAAGTGTCTCCCACCCGGACGACGTAGAACTTGTGCGCGAACATTTCGAAGGTATGATTCACGGCAATGAACAGGAATTCAATTTCCAATATCGCTCCAAGACAAAATGGGACAAGGAATGGCAGACTTTAATCATCACCGGTATTCAGGTAGAAAGAGACAAGAGAGGAAAAATAATCCGTTACACCGGTATAGGGTTCAACAATACGAAGTGGGAAAAAATGGCTCAGGAACTAAAGGAACTCAAAGACAAAGCTGAACTTTCCGACCGTCTCAAATCGGCTTTCCTTGCCAATATGAGCCATGAGATACGTACACCGCTTAATGCCATTGTCGGCTTCTCCGGTCTGATGGTGAATTGCGACGACCCCGAAGAAAAGGCAGAATATATGGAAATCATCGAATCGAACAATGAACTGTTGTTGCGACTAATAAATGACATTCTCGACCTTTCCAAGATTGAATCAGGCATACTTGAACGTAAGAGGGAAAAGTTCAACCTGTCCAAAGTATCCAGTGAACTTTATACCATGATTCAACCTAAAATAACCAATCCGAATGTAGAATTTATCATGGGGAATTCCGGCCCGGACTGCTGGATATTCCTGGATAGAAACCGACTCAAACAGGTGTGGATGAATTTCCTCACGAACGCGATAAAATGTACTCATTCCGGACACATCAAGATGGGATACAGTATCGAAAACGGGGGCATCAAGGTTTATGTGGAAGATTCGGGGGTCGGTATCCCGTTTGAATTACAGAACAGGGTATTCGGGCGGTTCCAAAAGCTCAATGAGTTTGCACAGGGAACGGGACTCGGATTAGCCATTTCGAGAGCTATCATCGAAGGTGCAGGAGGAGAAATCGGATTTACTTCCACTCCCGGCGAAGGTTCCACTTTTTGGGCATGGGTGCCGTGTGAGATAAGCATGCAGGAAGACATTGAGTCCAAAGTAGCACCACAGCCACAACTTGTCCGGGAACGAAATACGCACATATTCAGGCAACCTTTCTCTTTCAAAAATATAAATGGAGAAGAGTTGCAAATATTAATTGCCGAAGATAACGACAGCAATTATTCATTAGTAAAAAATATCCTCAAAGAATATCAGATTACCCGCGTAGTGAACGGAGTGGAAGCCGTGGAAAAGGTGCGCAACGAAAAGTTCGACATCGTTCTCATGGATATGAAGATGCCGATAATGGGCGGACTGGAAGCGACACGGAAAATCAGGGAATTAAACCCGGTTATCCCTATTATAGCACTGACCGCCAATGCTTTTGACGCTGACAGGATAAGTGCTATGGAAGCGGGTTGCAACGCATTCCTGGCAAAACCGCTGAAGAAAGAAGAATTGCTCGAACTGTTTTCTTTCAAACAATAACGACATCAAAGGGTGATAATGTAATATACCCAGTTCTCAATCCAGCCCACCCGGAACACACCATACTCATATCCTTTTTATTCCATCATCCCAGTTCCGGGTGGCGCTCTAGCCACCTCACCGCATACGAGCAAGTAGCTTTCGGTTTCATTCCGTTGGCCGAGGCGTAATCATAAGCAGCTTTTACCAATGCGGCGGCTATTCCGCGACCTTCTATCGGACGGGGAACAATCGTGTGGATGATGTCGAGAGAATCACCAAGAAGGCGATATTGTACAAAGGCGGTGCGACCGTCTACTTCTGTCTTGAACAGTTTTTGTTCGGGCTGATGAATAATTTCGTAATTCATAATCTTGTTTTTTAGAATTGCTTTGTTCTACACAATCAGTTTTGTTACCGTTAGAATTGTTCGATCCATTGCAATCGGTTTGTATCATAACCGCGGCGACCGGCAGCGGTGACGAGTTTTTTCTTTATATCTTCCGGCAGTTGGGGTGTCCGGCTCAGTATCCAGAGATATTTGTCGGTGCTGCTGCCTACGAGCGCATAGTTATAGTTCTCATCGTCCAACTCCAATACGTAATAGTCCGAATAGAAGTTGAGGAAGAAAGAAACTTTCAACTTTCCCGGTTGTGCAGGGTCGGGTATCTTGGCGTGCCCATTGGCGGTCTTGCAGATGTCATAAGGGGAGTTACGCTTGCATCCCCGGTTTTCGACACGAATAGAGCCGTCGGGACGGAGCGTGTAAGTAGCGGTCACGTCGACAAGTCCATGTTCAAAGCGGTTCTCGTAACGGGCTATTTCGTACCAAAGTCCCATATAACGATTCAGGTCGAGAGTGCGGACAGTGCTATGGTCTGTTCCTTTGAACAACCGTTCCACGTCGGGGACGGAAAAATGGAATCCCGCTTCCTGAAGGCGGGTAGGGCGAACCCGCTGACCGGATGTGAGGAAAGAAGCCGCTTCGCCATACAATATCCGGAACACTGCTTGCGGAACGACAATTGTTGTCCATGCATGATAGGCTTTCCCCATCTCACGGGCAAAAGTATATTGGGAAATTTGTTGCGGAGCAACCAGGTTGAATACTCCACGCATCTCCTCATGGGTGATAAAAAACTCCATCGCCCGACAAAGGTCGCGTATATCTATCCACGGGAAAGGCTGGTCACCCGGCCCGATGGCAGCAGCAATCTTCGTTGCCTGCAATGGTCGGAGCATCTGTTGCATCGCTCCCCCATCCGGTGAAAGCACAACACCGAAACGGGTAATGACAAGCCGCGTATGCTCCGGACAACGTTTCGCCTCTTTTTCCCAAGCATAGCAAAGGTCGGACAGGAACCCGTCTCCACGCGTACGGGTATATTCGTCCACTTCCGCCATCGCAGGATAATATCCTACGGCAGAAGCCGAAATCATCAGTTTCGGTTTTGTCCTGACAGCATTCAACGCACGGATAATGCGGTGCGTGACGACTATGCGGCTGTCGAAAAGTTCCTGCTTGTGCTCCGGCGTCCAACGTTTGTTAATCGGCGCTCCTGCCAGGTTGATGATAACATCGCAATGCGCCAGCGTCTGAATCAAATGTCCGGACATACCCTCGCGAAACATCGACCTTCCCAAAGGAATCACACGATGTCCGCCCTTTTCGGTCAGATAATTGGAGAGATGTTTACCTATATATCCGGTGGCTCCGGTCATTGCTATATTCATCTTGATTCTATTGTATATTCAACTCTACTAGAAAAACGTATAAAATGCAGGAAAAGTTCTTTGAAAAAAGCAAAATGAGGTTATCTTTGCAAGGTAGACTTAAACATTGAAAGGAAAAGCCATATGATAGAAGCCCCTGAAGCACGTATTCTTAGCGAACAGTTGAACGAAACGGTCAGAGGAAAAAAAATAACGGATGTGTACACACAATTCAGTCCACACAAGTTTGCCTGGTTCACAGGCAGCGCGGATGAATATGCCGGGTGGCTGTCCGGCAAGACAATAGACCATGCGCAGTCGCAAGGCGGCATGGTGGAGATAACAATAGGTGACAAAGTCCTCGTACTGACGGACGGTGTGAACCTGCGTTATCTGTCTCCGGGGACGAAGTTACCCGCCAAACATCAGTTGCTCATTGCTTTTGAGGATGAGAGTTGCCTGATAGCTTCCGTGCGTATGTACGGCGGAATGATGTGTTATGACAAGGATACCACCACCGGTACTCTCTCCGAATATTATCTCACAGCGAAAAGCAAACCTCAAGTGATGTCCGACGACTTCACCAAAGAATACTTCCTCGGACTCATCAACGCCGAGAGCGCTCAAAAGAAATCCGCCAAAGCTTTTCTGGCTACCGGACAGACCATTCCCGGACTTGGAAACGGCGTTTTGCAGGATATTCTTTACCATACCCGCATCCATCCGAAGAAAAAAATCGCCGGACTGACTGACAAAGAGAAAGAAAATTTGTTCTATCAAGTAAAGGAGACAATGAACGACTTATACCGCCAAGGCGGACGAAGCACGGAAACCGACCTCTTCGGAGAAAGTGGCAAATACGTAGCCTGCCTGTCGAAAGACACCGCCGGCACAGCCTGTCCCCGTTGCGGAGAAACCATCGTGAAAGAAAACTACCTGGGCGGCAGCATCTACTACTGCCGAGGTTGCCAACCGCCAGCGTAGTGCTTATCAAACTAAAATTATGAATGAAATGAAGAAACAAACTAAAATCAACTATATCCTTACTCTGATATTAGTGTTCTGTATCGGTGCTACCATCCCTACTTTGATAGGCAGCAGCCAAGTTAATGAACAACACTCGGCAAAGTCGGAAGTGCCCTATTGTGTCACCTCTCCCACCGTGCCTACCCAAGTCACTTTCGATGGAACTACCATCGACCTTCGCCGCTACGACCGTCGCGAACGGATGGATCGTGAAATGATGGCGTTCACCTATATGCACTCCACCACCATGCTTCTGATAAAGCGTGCCAACCGTTACTTCCCCATCGTGGAACCGATATTGAAAGCGAACGGTATTCCCGACGACTTCAAATACCTTATGGTGATTGAAAGTAATCTGAACAACATCGCCCGCTCTCCTGCCGGAGCTGCCGGACTATGGCAGTTCATGCCCGCCACCGGACGGGAATTCGGACTGGAAGTAAACGACAACGTGGACGAACGCTACAATATCGAAAAAGCGACCGTAGCCGCCTGCAAATACTTCAAGCAAGCGTATGACAAATATGGCGACTGGATGGCCGTATCCGCCGCTTACAACGCCGGACAGGCACGCATCTCTTCCCAACTCGACAAGCAACTGGCAAGTCATGCCATGGACTTATGGCTTGTAGAAGAAACCTCCCGCTATATGTTCCGCCTGTTGGCCGCCAAAGAGATATTCAGCAACCCGCAACGCTACGGCTTCCTGCTGAAAAGAGAACATCTCTACCCGCCCATCCCGTACAGGAAAGTGACCGTCAACACCCCCATCGACAACTTGAGCGACTACGCCAAGCAACAGGGCATCACCTACGCACAACTCCGTGATGCCAACCCGTGGCTGCGTGACACTTCACTGAAGAATAAAACCGGAAAGACTTACGTTCTCCATATCCCCACACAAGAAGGAATGTACTACGACCCGCAAAAGACAGTTGCCTACAACAAAAACTGGGTGATTGACTGACAGAGTATTTCATCCGGAACACATTTTTTATTATGAAACTGAAAGAAAGAATCCAACGTTTTCTGCATGACAATAAACTGAAACGGAAGTTATACGTCATCATCTTCGAATCGGACACTCCCGCAGGGAAACTGTTCGACGTGATTCTTATCGGCTGTATCCTAGTCAGCGTGTTGCTCGTCATTATCGAAAGCCTGAAAGGACTTCCCTCATACCTGACGACTCCATTCGTCATATTGGAGTATCTTTTCACCGCTTTCTTCACGTTCGAGTATCTGACGAGAATTTATTGCTCGCCCCGTCCCCGGAAATACGTTCTTAGTTTTTTCGGCATCATCGACCTATTGGCTACCCTGCCACTTTATATCGGGCTACTTTTCCCCGGTGCACGCTACCTGCTTATCATACGCGCTTTCCGGTTGATACGGGTGTTCCGTGTATTCAAGCTGTTCAACTTCCTGAACGAAGGCGAACGGCTGCTCACCGCCCTTCGCGAGAGTAGCAAAAAGATTGCGGTATTCTTCCTGTTTGTCGTCATTCTGGTGACGTCCATCGGGACACTGATGTACATGATTGAAGGTACGCAACCCAATTCCCAATTCAATAATATCCCGAACAGCATTTACTGGGCCATCGTCACCATGACTACCGTAGGCTACGGAGACATTACTCCCGCCACCGGTTTGGGAAAGTTCCTTTCCGCCTGCGTGATGCTTATCGGTTACACCATCATCGCCGTGCCGACGGGTATCGTATCGGCTTCGATGATGAAAGATTACAAGCGCAGAAGAGACAAAGAATGTCCCAACTGCCACCGTTCCGGGCATGAGGACAACGCCGAATTCTGCAAATACTGCGGAAGTAGCCTGAACCCGTCCGATACCAAAGAAATTCCGAAAGACGAAACAAAAGACAAAGCGAAAGCCAACACATAATCCAAAACAAAAAAATGAAAAACATTTTCTAACCCCCATATATATGAATAAACATCTTAAAATCGCAGCAGCTCTCCTGGTAGCTTTACCGACACTTGTCAACGCACAAGTACGTACCTCACAAACCTTTGAGAAAGGATGGAAATTCACTCGTGAAGACGACAAGAATTTCAGTCAGAAACAGTATGACGACACCAAGTGGCAATCTGTCACCGTCCCGCACGACTGGGCTGTCTACGGCCCCTTCAGCATCGACAACGACAAGCAAAAAGTCGCCATCACCCAAGACGGACAGAAAGAAGCGTTGGAACACGCAGGTCGCACCGGCGGACTTCCTTTTGTCGGAGTGGGCTGGTATCGCCTGAATTTCGAAGCTCCGGACTTCTCTTCCGGCAAGAAGGCAACTCTTATTCTCGACGGTGCCATGAGCCATGCCCGTGTGTACATCAACGGACAGGAAGCCGGTTACTGGCCTTATGGTTATAACTCTTTCTGCATTGATGCCACCCCTTACCTCAAAGCCAACGAGCAGAACACGCTAGCCGTCCGTCTGGAGAACGAGACAGAATCTTCACGCTGGTATCCGGGCGCAGGTCTTTACCGGAACGTTCATTTGGTGATTAACGAAGACGCCCACATCCCTACATGGGGAACACAACTGACTACTCCGGTGGTGAAAAAGGAGTTTGCCAAGGTAAACTTAAAAACCAGTCTTGAAATTCCGTCCGGCAAGTCCTTCACGGATTATCGCATCGTGACCGAACTGAAAGCTCCTGACGGTAAAGTAGTAGCCACCAACGAGGAAAAAGGAACGAAGTATGACGGAAAAGTTTTTGAACAGAACTTCGTGGTAGACGCTCCCCTGCTTTGGTCACCTGATTCACCGTCACTCTACTCCGCCGTATCCAAAGTGTATGAAGGAAACACGCTGAAAGACGAATACACCACACCTTTCGGCATTCGTTCCATTGAAATTATCCCGAACAAAGGGTTTTACCTGAACGGTGAACGCACTATGTTCAAAGGTGTCTGCAATCACCATGACTTAGGCCCTCTGGGCGGCATTGCCAACGAAGCCGGTATCCGCCGTCAGATACGTATCTTGAAGGATATGGGTTGCAACGCCATCCGTACTTCCCATAATATGCCTGCGCCGGAATTGATTCGTGCCTGTGACGAAATGGGTATGATGGTAATGGCGGAATCATTTGACGAATGGAAAGGCGCCAAATTGCAGAACGGTTATCATAAGGTTTTCGACGAATGGGTGGAAAAGGATTTGGTGAATCTGCTTCATCAGTTCCGCAACAACCCCAGTGTGGTGATGTGGTGTATCGGAAACGAGGTTCCCGACCAGTGGAACGGCGACCGCGGCCCTAAACTCTCCCGTTTCCTGCAAGACATCTGCCACTGTGAAGACCCTACACGCCCTGTCACTCAAGGCATGGATGCTCCCGACGCCGTGGTAAATAACAATATGGCTGCCGTGATGGATGTAGCCGGATTCAACTATCGTCCGCACAAGTATCAGGAGAATTATAAGAAGCTCCCGCAGCAGATTATTCTGGGCAGCGAGACGGCTTCGACGGTCAGCTCGCGCGGTGTGTACAAACTGCCTGTTGCCCGCCGTTCCATGCAGAAATATCCCGACCATCAGGCTTCTTCTTATGACGTAGAGCACTGCGGATGGTCTAATCTGCCCGAAGATGATTTCATCCAGCATGAAGACCTGCCTTATTGCATCGGAGAATTCGTATGGACAGGATTCGACTATCTGGGCGAACCGACTCCTTATTATACGGACTGGCCAAGCCATTCTTCCCTCTTCGGCATCATCGACCTTGCCGGATTGCCGAAAGACCGTTATTATCTCTATCGCAGTCATTGGAACAAGGAAGAAGAAACGCTCCATATCCTGCCCCACTGGAATTGGGAAGGGCACGAAGGAGAAGTAGTACCTGTATTTGTCTACACCAACCATCCGTCCGCCGAGTTGTTTATCAACGGCAAGAGCCAGGGCAAACGCACGAAAGACCTCTCCGTGACGATAGACAACAGTGCCGATTCGGTTTCAATGGCTAACCTCAAGCGTCAACAGCGTTATCGCCTGATGTGGATGGATGCCAAGTACGAACCGGGCACGGTGAAAGTAGTGGCTTATGATAAAGACGGAAAAGCCGTTGCCGAAAAGGAGATTCGTACAGCCGGAAAGCCTCATCATATCGAACTGGCTCCCGACCGTGCACAAATTAAAGCGGACGGGAAAGACCTGTCGTTTGTCACCGTCAGAGTAGTGGATAAAGACGGAAATCTCTGTCCGCTGGCCGACAATCTTATCAGCTTCAAAGTGAAAGGTGCAGGAACGTACCGCGCAGGAGCCAACGGCAACCCTGCTTCGCTCGAATCGTTCCAGACTCCGAAGATGAAGGTATTCAGCGGCATGATGACCGCTATCGTTTCTTCAACGGACAAGCCGGGGAAAATCACACTGGAAGCTACGGGAAAAGGGTTGGCGAAAGGTGTATTGGAGATTGAGAGTAAATAGAAAATAATGCTCTTATAAAACAAAAACGGGGTGAGAATCGTAAATACGATCATCACCCCATTTTTTTGTTATTTCCGTTGAAACAATCGTTCAAATAAAATAATAAGCACACATCCCACCGCATAGCAGGCAATATCCGCCCAATCGAACGTAGAGCCTAAAACAACTCGGGCTACACGATTCGTAATTCCCAATGTCTCCACCAACTGAAAGTACTGGAGCACTTCCACAAAACAAGCAAAAAGGAAGACATAAAACGGCATCCGGGGAATCCCTGTCGGAAGAAATATCCTCACAAAACTATACACCAGAACAACAACCAGTACATCACCGACATAAGGACGCACGAAATTATCACGGACATACAAAGCTATCAGCACCTCGATACAAAAGATAACCAAAAAACTGATTATATAAAATATTCTTTTCTTCATCATTCGCTCAATCACGGAGTTAAACATTCATTTTGGTGTGCGAATATACGATAAAATGCAACGGATACGTTCAAATATTATTAAATTAATGACACAAAAAGAAGAAATAATTGTATATTTATAAGTCTAAGTATTTTTTTCCGCAAACAATTAAAAACAGAAAGGAGACTGAACGTATGATGTTGAATATGGATTTTGTATTACGCTTGCTAGTTGCCGGAATACTTGGAGCCATTATCGGACTAGACCGTGAATACCGTGCCAAAGAAGCCGGATACCGCACTCATTTCCTCGTTTCGCTAGGCAGTGCCCTCATTATGATTGTTTCCCAATACGGATTTCAAGAGATTATCAAAGAAAGCAGCGTGACGCTCGACCCCAGTCGTGTAGCGGCGCAAGTTGTCAGCGGCATCGGATTTATCGGTGCAGGAACCATTATCTTTCAGAAACAAATCGTCCGCGGGCTGACCACCGCCGCCGGCATTTGGGCAACGGCAGGCATCGGACTGGCAGTCGGCGCAGGAATGTACACTATCGGTATTGCCGCCATGGTGCTGACTCTTGTCGGACTGGAACTGCTTAGCTACCTTTTCAAAAGTATCGGCATGAAAAGTTCACTGGTTTCTTTCTCTACCGCCAATAGAGACACGCTGAAACAGATAGCGGACAGATTCAACTCCAAGGACTACCTGATAGTCTCCTACGAAATGGAAACATTGCATCCGGGCGAATCGGAGTTTTATCAAGTGACAATGGTTATCAAGTCCAAGCGGAACAATGATGAAGGGCATCTGCTTTCCCTGATACAGGAATTTCCGGACGTAACGGTGCAGCGAATCGAGTAACTACCTCCTCTTCCCCCACTATCGGGTTATCGTTGCTTCTCCGTCAAATATTTCCAATAGCGCACAGGCATATCCTGCCTGTGTTTCCTCGGATTCATGCGTTCTTTTATACAAATCGCCTTGAAATATGTTTTCCAAAGCTGCTGGAAGAGTTTCTCGTCTTTATCCATGAGACTTTCGTCAAGCATTCCCGTAATCAGATGGGATTCGCGGCTGTCATCATCGAAAGAAATCGTTGTCACATCCTGCAAGTCGTAATAAAAGCCGTAGCGGCGTTTCATATCATAGATAATCCACTTTTGGTCGGCAAAGCGGTCTTTAAAGTGATGAATGGTAAGCGGCAATGCGTTAAATTGCGGTTCGAAAGCAGCGAAGAACGTCCCGTCCGCCGCTTTCTGAAAACGGACGAACTGCATCAGGTGTACGCGTTCGCCATCCACCTTTTTCCAGATTTGTGCTAGTTTCAGTACATCCGGGTCAGCAAAATTGGTTTCAATGGAACGGGGAGAATCAATCGCCTTGCGGATATAACGGAAAATAAGCATTCCCACTTCCGGCAGTTCCGACAACCAACTTTGAGTAAGGCACCCTAATGCCGAAGACGAAACTTTCTTCTGCAATCCACGCCATACACGGGCGGCTTTCTCTTCGTCGGTGACTACCGTATGCAACTCGTCATAGAATAAGGGCAAAGCATCTCCTTCCGACAAGAGTTCGTCGGGAAAGGTCTTGCGGAAATAGGCGTCAAAGACAGCAGTCAGCAGACCGTCAAAGGTTTTATCGTAGATGTAGATGTTCATTCTCCAAAGTCAAGTATCAACTGGCGTTCGTCCACTTTCTTTTTAGGTTTCGGCAGCAGCAGGGTGCGTACCCGTTGCGGTGAAAGCTCGTTCACGGTCTGCATTTGCAGGGGAAGTTCTTTGCAGGTGATGAAATATTGCGCTTTCTTCATCACTACTCCTATCTTTTTCAATTCGTAAAAGCCCAGTCGGGAGAAACGTCGGGAAGCGACGATCAGTTTCGCCGATTTCACGCCGATGCCCGGCACACGGAGAAGCATTTCGTAATCCGCCTTATTGATGTCAACAGGGAAATGTTCGGGATGGCGCAAAGCCCACGAGAGTTTCGGGTCTATTTCGAGGTCGAGGTCTGGATAGGAGTCGTCCACTATTTCATCTACTTTGAACTGGTAGAAACGCAGCAGCCAGTCGGCTTGGTAAAGCCGGTTTTCACGTACTAACGGCGGCTGTTTCAATGCGGGCAGACGCTTGTCGTAGGTATTTACGGAGACATATCCGGAGTAATAGACACGTTTCATCGTGGGACGGTTGTAGAGTGCCGACGAGAGAAAAAGGATGTCTTTATCGGACTCGGAAGTGGCACCGACGATGACTTGCGTACTCTGTCCGGCAGGTGCGAAGCGCGGGGCATGGCGGAATTTCTGCCGTTCTTCCTTGCTCTCCAATACGCCTTGCTGGATATATTTCATCGGGGCAAAGACGCTTTTATGGTCTTTTTCCGGTGCAAGCAGTTTCAAGTTTTCTTCTTTGGGAATTTCGACATTGACGCTGAGACGGTCGGCATACAGTCCGGCTTCGTTCACCAGTTCACGGCTGGCGCCGGGGATGCTTTTCAGATGGATATATCCGTTGAAGCGATGCACCAGTCGCAGGTCTTTGGCAACACGCACAAGGCGTTCCATCGTATAGTCGGGGTTGCGGACAACGCCGGAACTGAGAAACAGACCTTCTATATAGTTGCGACGATAGAATTCCACCGTCAGCTCCACCAGTTCGGATACGGAGAAGGTGGCACGCGGAAGGTCGTTACTACGCCGGTTGATGCAGTAGGCGCAATCGTAGATGCAGTAATTGGTAAGCATGATTTTCAGCAGTGATATGCACCGCCCGTCTTCGGCAAAACTATGGCATATCCCCCATCCTCCCACAGTATTGCCCAATGTCCCCGGTTTGTTGGAGCGCACTGTGCCGCTGGAAGAGCAGGAAACATCGTACTTCGCGGATTCCGCAAGTATCTTCAGTTTAGCCAAGACATTTTCATTCATAAATTCCCGTTCTGATTACCTGCGCAAATATACGATTAAATTTGATTCTAGTATTCATTTTCAATGATTCCATAAAGTTCTTTATTCACTAGAAACCGCAACAGAAATGAATGAAACGATATATATTCAAGAAATATTTGTGCTATATAAACAAGTTGTATGAGACCCGGGTGTCGTACAACTAATTCTTGCAGTATGTTATTTCCTGCTTTATTATTAATCATATACTCAATCACTATTGAGCATAAGCATTCAGCTCATAAACCTACCAAAATGAGTTTTCAGCCAAATAGAAAAAAGTAAGAGGGTCTGTCGCTTACGACAGACCCTCCTCTTTTTTCTAATATCTTAGTAGTCTTCTAACTATTAGTTCTTAGAAGCTTCCAAAGATGCTTTACGGAATTCTTTCATTGCTTTTTCGATTTCCAAAGAAGCCTTACGAGCACGAGTTCCTGCTGCTTTGTTACCGTTTTCAATCTGAGCGTTAGCATCTTTTGAGAAGTCAGCATAAAGAGCTGCTACTTTTTCTACCAATTCTTTCATAATCCTTTTATTTTTTTCGTTAATAATGTGCCGCAAAAATACACTGTTTCCTGAAATAAACGCATAAAAACAATATTTTTTTTGAATTATTCCCCGAAAATTATGCAAAAAAAGGGGTTTTCACCTTTTTTATCTACCTTTGCAGTCATGAAACCGCTTACAGATACCGATTATATACATGCACTGATTGCTGAAGGTGAGCATCAACAACAGGATTTTAAGTTCGAAATTTCCGACGCACGCAAAATAGCCAAGACTCTCTCTGCTTTTGCCAACACCGACGGAGGACGGTTACTTATTGGTGTAAAAGACAATGGGAAAATCGCAGGGGTACGCTCCGAAGAGGAGAAGTATATGATTGAAGCTGCCGCACAACTTTATTGTGTGCCGGAAGTGGAATACACCCTGAAAACATATATAGTGGAAGGAAGACAGGTCTTAGTGGCTACCATCGAAGAAACTCCCCACAAACCGGTATATGCCAAAGACGAAACGGGCAAACCGCTCGCCTATCTCCGCATCAAGGATGAAAATATATTGGCAACTCCTATACATCTCCGTGTATGGCAACAAAGCGACAGCCCGCGTGGAGAACTTATCCGCTACACTGAGCGCGAACAGCTTTTACTGGAACAACTGGAACGGGGAGCATTACTTTCGCTCAACCGCTATTGCCGTCAGACAGGAGTTTCACGCCGGGCTGCTGAACATCTGCTTGCCAAATTTGTTCGTTATGATATTGTGGAGCCTGTATTCGAAAATCATAAATTTTACTTCCGGATGAAAAGCGAATGACCACAAACAATATTGGATACTTAATACTTAACTATGACTTTTATCAATGAAATAAATGATATTCTTTGGACGTATATCCTAATCATCATGCTTTTAGGATGTGCCGTTTGGTTCAGCATACGGACACGCTTCGTGCAGTTCCGCATGATTCGCGAAATGATTGTATTGCTCAGCGAATCTGCCGGAAAAGGGAAACACGCGGAGAAACATGTGTCGTCTTTCCAGGCATTTGCCATCTCTATCGCCAGTCGTGTAGGGACGGGAAATCTTGCGGGAGTGGCTACGGCTATCGCTATCGGTGGTCCGGGGGCTATCTTTTGGATGTGGGTGATTGCTTTGCTGGGGGCTTCGAGTGCTTTTATTGAATCTACGCTCGGACAGTTGTATAAGATACGGGGGAAGGATTCTTTCATCGGAGGACCTGCTTATTATATGAAGAAGGGGTTGAAACAGCCGTGGATGGGGATGCTTTTCGCTGTGTTGATTAGTGTTACTTTCGGGTTTGCGTTCAATTCTGTGCAGAGTAATACGATTTGTGCTGCCGCGGAACATGCGTTCGGTGTCAATCATGCCATATTGGGTGGGGTGCTGACGATCCTGACGTTGGTTATCATTTTCGGCGGTATTCATCGGATTGCCCGTGTCAGTAGTGTGATTGTGCCAGTGATGGCGTTGGGGTATATTGGTTTGGCGCTGGTGATTGTGGTTCTTAATATCAGGCATTTACCGGATGTTATCGCGCTTATTGTCAGTCATGCTTTCGGATGGGAACAGGCGTTGGCGGGCGGAGTCGGCATGGCGCTGATGCAGGGGATCAAGCGGGGTCTGTTCAGCAATGAGGCGGGTATGGGTTCGGCTCCGAATGCGGCGGCTACGGCTCATGTCAGCCATCCGGTAAAGCAGGGGTTGATACAGACTTTGGCTGTTTTTACGGATACGTTATTGATTTGTACATGTACGGCTTTTATTATTTTGTTCAGCGGGGCGCCGTTGGATGGTTCGGCAAACGGGGTGCAGCTTACTCAACAGGCGTTGACGAATGAAATCGGGGCGTCGGGTAGTATCTTTGTGGCTGTGGCTCTTTTCTTCTTTGCTTTCAGCAGTATTTTGGGAAATTATTATTATGGTGAGGCTAATATACGTTTTATTACTCAAAGGAAGTGGGTGCTTCATGCGTACAGGATTTTAGTCGGCGGGATGGTGCTTTTCGGCTCACTGGCTACGCTGGATATGGTATGGAGTCTGGCAGATGTCACAATGGCGTTGATGGCTATCTGTAACTTGGTGGCTATTCTTTTCCTCGGGAAGTATGCAATCCGGTTGCTCAATGATTACCGGGCGCAGAAGAAAGCGGGGATTCAGAGTCCTGTTTTCAAAAAAGAGACAATGCCGGACATCGAAAAGGACTTGGAATGTTGGTGAAACCCAACTGTTTTTTGTACCTTTGCGCGCAAAGTGTCAGGTGGTTGGAATGCAGTATGACTACCACACGTTCAAATAGTAAATTGTAAATAATAAAATTGTAAATATAACAATGGGCTTATTTGGTTTATTCAAGAAGAAATCCGATGAAACGAAAGTCGGCAATGTAGAAGATTTCATATCTCTGACACGGGTTTATTTCCAGTCAGTTATCGCCACTAATCTTGGTATTACAAATATCCGCTTCTTGCCGGACGTGGCTAATTTTAAACGTTTGTTTAAAGTGCCTACGCAGAATGGCAAGTTGGGGCTGGCGGAGAAGGCAGCTTCCCGCAAGATGTTGATGCAGGATTATGGGTTGAAGGAGAGTTTCTTTAAAGAGATAGATACTTCGGTGAAACGCAATTGCCGTACACAGAATGATATTCAGTCGTATTTGTTTATGTATCAGGGATTCTCTAATGACTTGATGATGTTGATGGGGAATCTGATGCAATGGAAGTTCCGTATGCCGTCTATCTTCAAGAAGGCTCTTTACGGCATGACGCAGAAGACGGTACATGATGTTTGCACCAAGACGGTGTGGAAAGCGGACGACGTGCATAAGACGGCGACGGCCGTACGTCAGTACAAGGAGCGTTTGGGATATTCGGAACAGTGGATGACGGATTATGTGTATAATATCGTTCTGCTGGCCAAGAAAGAGCCGAAACGGAAGAACGATGACACGGAAACGAAAAAATAAGTTGCTTTAAATGTTAGAAAATCGTAAAGATTGACATGATAGAAAAAGCGGGGGTTTTGTACTTCCGCTTTTTTTGTTATCTTTATGTACTTTTTTCTTTTGTCTTGATACAAAAGAAAAAGTACCAAAAAGAAAAAATCAAGGCTGCGTCTGCCCGGCTACTTCGGTCTCATCCCCGGCTAAAGGGCAGAAACTCGCTTCGCTCAAACAGTCTGCCCTTCTTGACGCCGGGAATAAGACCTACGCTTGACGCCGTTCAGACGAGGCCGGGGGAACCATGCGGGGTGTGGGGGCTACTCATGTTTTTAGACTTATACTTTATAATAAACAACAATAATAAAAAGGATAGATTGCTTATGAAACAAAAGAAAATGCTTACGCTTACTTTTTCACAGTTGAAACAAATTTATAATCAGGAGATACCGGAGTTGGTGGAGATAGCTGAAAGAAGTACTACTGTTGAGGACTTTAAGGCTGGGTTGTTGAGATTTCTGGAGTCTTGTGGTATGAAGGATGGGGCTGCGGAGGAGGCGAGGGAGCAAATTCGACTTTTACTTCAGTATGATGGGGTGGATGTGCATGAACTGTCTACGGGGCAGGATATGCCGGTACGGACGATTCGGTTGCTTTATGAGTTTCTGATGGGAACGTTGGAGAATATGGAGATGCCGACGGATTTGTTTATTGAGATTTTTCAGATGTTCAGGCGGTTAAAGGGAGATGTAGTGCCTTTGCCGTCGGCTCAGCGTATCAAGAGCCGGAATGACCGATGGGAAACGGGGTTGGATGAAGAGGTACGCGAGGTGCGGGACGAGAATAAGGAACGGATGCTGCATTTGCTGATTCAGAAGATTGAAAACAGGAAGTCGAAGCCTTCGGTGCGTTTTCACTTTGAGGACGGGATGAGTTATGAGGAGAAGTACCGGTTGGTGAGTGAGTGGTGGAATGATTTCCGCTTTCACTTGGCGATGGCGGTGAAGAGTCCGGGGGAGTTGAACCGGTTCCTGGGGAATTCGCTTTCATCGGAGACTATGTATTTGCTTTATCGGGCGCGGAAGAAGGGGATGCCGTTTTTTGCGACTCCTTATTATTTGTCGTTGCTGAATGTTACGGGGTATGGGTATAATGACGAGGCGATTCGGAGTTATATTCTTTATTCGCCGCGGTTGGTGGAGACGTATGGGAATATTCATGCGTGGGAGAAGGAAGATATTGTAGAGTCCGGAAAGCCGAATGCGGCGGGGTGGTTGTTGCCGGACGGGCATAATATTCACCGGAGGTATCCGGAAGTGGCTATTCTTATTCCTGATACGATGGGAAGGGCTTGTGGCGGACTTTGTGCTTCTTGTCAGCGAATGTATGATTTTCAGAGTGAACGGTTGAATTTTGAGTTTGAGTCTTTACGGCCGAAGGAATCGTGGGAACGCAAGTTGCGGCGGTTGATGACATACTTTGAAGAGGATACGCAGTTGCGGGATATTCTTATTACCGGTGGGGATGCGTTGATGAGTCAGAATAAGACGCTTCAGCATATTTTGGATGCGGTGTACCGGATGGCTGCGCGGAAGCAGAAAGCGAATCTTGAACGGCCGGAAGGTGAGAAATATGCGGAGCTGCAACGGGTACGGTTAGGGTCACGGTTGTTGGCTTATTTACCGATGCGCATCAATGACGGACTGGTGGAACTTTTGCGGGAGTTTAAGGAAAAGGCTTCGGCTGTCGGGGTGAAGCAGTTTATTATCCAGACGCATTTTCAGACGCCACTGGAGGTGACACCGGAAGCTAAAGAGGCGATCCGGAAGATTCTTTCTGCGGGATGGATTATTACGAATCAGTTGGTATATACGGTGGCGGCTTCGCGACGAGGACATACTACACGGCTTCGGCAGGTGCTCAATTCTTTGGGGGTGATGTGTTATTATACTTTTTCCGTGAAGGGATTCAATGAGAATTATGCGGTATTTGCGCCGAACAGCCGTTCAATGCAGGAACAGCAGGAAGAAAAGATATATGGACGGATGACTTCGGAGCAAGCGGAAGAGTTGTATCGGATTCTGGAGACGAAGGTGGGAACGGAAGAGGAGACCAAAGAGGATGTTGCCAAACAGTTGAGACGCTTTATGAGAAAGCATCATTTACCTTTCCTGGCTACGGATCGTAGCGTATTGAATTTACCGGCTATCGGTAAGAGTATGACTTTCCAGTTGGTGGGGCTGACGGAAGAAGGGAAACGTATTCTGCGTTTTGAGCATGATGGTACGCGCCATCATAGTCCGATTATCAATCAGATGGGACAGATTTATATTGTGGAGAATAAGTCGTTGGCGGCTTATCTGCGCCAGTTGGCGCGAATGGGGGAAGACCCGGAAGATTATGCTTCCATATGGAGCTATACGAAAGGGGAAACCGAACCTCGCTTCAGTCTTTACGAGTATCCTGATTTCCTCTTCCATATTACTGATAAAATGAGTAATTTAAGTATTGAGGACTAATCCTTTTCTTCTTTTACACGTATTACTATATTTGCTATAATTGCAGTTAGCCCGCCGGTGGTGATTCCCGAAGAGAATATGCTTCGAATCGCTCTGGGGGCTTGTTGTAATACGTCCATAGATTTTTTATTCCAGGTTATTATTTCCTGTATCCCACCAAAGACGTGTGCCGCCGTGGTCTTCTCCGTTCAGAGCTTCAACGAGGGCAAGATATTGTTCCGGGTCTTCCGTTTGCAGGGTGCCGGGGAAGTTGAGACGGCGTACCATGATTTCCGTATCTATGCATCCGTTTTTGCTGTGATTGAAGCGCACGGGGAACAAGCGGGGATAGCCTGTCCGCCTTTGTTCAGCCCAGGCTTCACAGCCTTCGGGAAACATGGCAATCCATTTTTGAGTGATTATCTTTTCGAGTTTCGTTTCCTTATCGTCCTGCCAGTTCCATTTGGGTGAGACTTTGCAGCGGGCTTCGATGTTGTTTTCTTCGTCGTAGGTGTCGATAAAGTCCGAAGCGGTCAGTTCGCTTTGCAGGTAGTCTTCTACACCATAGACTCCCCATTGTTGGAAAGAGGTAATCACTCCGTTCCGATAGCAGATTTCTTCATCTTCGTCTGTCCATCCACGTAAAGCGGCTTCAGCACGCAGGAACCAGATTTCCGAAGCGGTCATCAGAGGGGCATTGGTAGATTGGGTGACAGAGAGTTTTGACAGTCCGGCATAATGATTGTGGGCAAAGCAGGTTCCCTGACGGATGCCACGATATCCTTTATTGAGTTCTGCGTCCGTACAAGGTGCGAAGTAGGCCTTAAGACGAGGGTCATTATAGCCGGTAAGGATGGATTCCATAGGGGCACTCATATAGGTTTCTTTCCAAACGAGGTTGAGTTCTCCCAATGGGTTGGTATATCCCGATTGGGTGGAGACTGACGCTCCCTCAGCTGCCATTTCGAAGAAACCGTAGTCGTTTTCCTTTATTTTCGCAATTTCAGTCTGTGCCTTGCCAGGAGCAACAGATGCAAGACGCATGGCAAGTCGCAGACGTAGGGAATTGGCGAACTTCATCCAGGAGGAATATTTGCCATCCAGCAATATATCGAAACGGGCGAAGCCGTTGGCATCTGGATTTTCCTCTATATAGCCGGTAAGGGCGACCACGGCAGAGTCGAGTTCGTTGAAGAATTCATAATAGACATCCTTTTGGGTGTCGGGACGATAATGTTCGGCTGCGTTGGCGAAGTTTTTGTAAATGATAGGGCCGTAATAATCCGTTACCCGATGCATGGCTTCTACCTTTAGTATTTTGGTGATAGCGAACAGAGCCGGTTGCATGTTACGGGTGGCATTCTCCGATTGGTATATTTGAGGAAAGATATACGAATACATATGTGTCCACATGGCACTGTTCCAACCGTCCTGCATATTATAGTCAGAGTTGTGCGAACCGCCGTTCAGTGGTTTGGCATCATGCATATATCCGCTGAACATATCCGCATTCAGATTCTGTATCAACTGGAAAGGCCAGTTCTTTCCTTTTCCGAAGTCGTAATTAAAGTAAATGCCTTGTTGGATAATCCCTATGCGGATTCCATAGCCGTTGTCATCAATAATCAGGTCGTCGTCCGTGATGCCGGACAAGTCGGTATTATAGTCACGGAAGTTTCCGGTACATGCGACGGAAAGCAGTAGTAAACCTATCAGATATAGATGTATATATTTCTTCTTCATTCCTCTCTCCTACTTTTAAAATTCACATTTCACCGAGAAGCCCAAACTCCGGGTAGTGGGCATTCCGAATACTTCGATACCCTGGTTGTCATTTCCTGTAGAAAGTACTAAATCAGGGTCAAAAGGAGCTTTCTTATACAAGAAACAAAGATTGCGGGCTACAAACGCAAGCTGCACATCTTTCAGAACTTTCGTTTTCTGCAACCATTGCTTGGGGAGATTATAGCTTAACGACACCTCGCGCAATCGCAGGTTGGTGGCATCATACATATAGTACTCCGTCACTCCGGCACGTCCGCCCACTGTCTTGTAGAATCCTTTTACATTGTTTATCTTCTGCCCTTCGAGTATGACATATCCCCTATCCCGTGCATCTGCTGTTACCTCCGAAACTCCGTAAAGATCCATTTCCGCTTGTGTCTGCGACAGCACTTCACCGCCATAACGCCAGTCAAGCAAGAAGTAAAGGCTGAAACCTTTGTAAGAGAAGGTATGGTTCCATCCCATCATAAAGACAGGATTGGCATTTCCTACTTTTATCGTATTTCCGTCTCCTTCCACTGACGGAAGTCCTTTATTATCGCCTTCTGTTTCGTAGACAATATTTCCTTTGTCGTCACGCACAAAGGCTTTACCATAAATATCGCCGATAGAACCGCCTTTTATAAGTTTCATTGCATAGCTGGAAGAGAAACTAGTAGGCCCATACACCATCTCTTTCAGATCATCATGCAATTTCACAATTTTATTCTTGTTGGAAGAGAAGTTCAGAGAGGTTTTCCAACTAAAATCAGAGTTCAATACCGGAGTCGCGTTCAGTATCACTTCCCATCCTCGGTTCTGAATATTTCCGGCATTTACATATCGGAAAGCAAATACATCTCCTGCAAGTGCGGGAAGTTTGAAAAACTGATTATAAGTATTGGTACGATAATAAGTCAGGTTAACTCCCAAGCGATGCTGAAAAAATCGCCATTCCGTTCCAAATTCGATGGCATGAGTCATTTCCGGTTCCATTTCTCTAAAAGGAGCCGCATCATTCGCCTGCATCTCTCCGCCGGCATTGATATGTGAAGAGGGATTGGTTATATGCGGTGGAATATCGTTACCTACCTTACTGTAAGCACCACGCAGCTTTGCAAAAGAAACCCATTCGGGCATCTTCACCCATTTATCGAGCAATATGGAAATACCGGCAGAAGGGTAAGCAAAGCCCGATTTTTCATGCGTTGTATGAGAGAGGGTGGACGCCCAGTCATTGCGGGCTGTCAAGTCAAGGAATATTTTTTCCTTATAGCCAATCTGCGCCGTACCAAAGAGTGATTGCAACTGACGATGCGCATCTATTTTCTGGTCGATACTGGCAGAACTATTCATCACAATATTGGCGATATTAAACACATTGGCAAAATGCAAAGAAGCATTCTTCGAGTCGTAGCGGGTAGAGTTTGTAACTCTATCATTGATACTGCCGCCGATAGCCGCATCCAGCGTAAAATCGCCCCAGGTTTTCTTGAACATAGCCATGATGTCACCATACATCTGCGTCTCCTGATAATCCATTTCAATATACCGCCCGTTTGCTCCGCACAAAGCGGTAGCAGTGGAAGCATAGAATTGCTGACGTAACTTATCGCTCCAATAATCCATATTGCCACGAGCCTGAATCGTCAACCAGTTATTCACCTTGAAACTTGCCGAGAGTGCAAGGATAACGCGCGTACGTGTTTCCTTACTTTGTATGCGGTTCACAATCCAATAGGGATTCTGCTCGAAGTCCTCGGTAAACGTATGCCAGTTTTGTACGCCCAGTTTTCTTTCGGCATCATAGGTTTCAAAGTTATCTTTATAATAAGATAAATCCTCTCCCCGGGGAAAGCGGTAAAGTCCTACCAACGGATTCATATAGAAACCACCTGAAACAGGCTTGTTCTCCACTGTTTGCTTCATGACATTAACGTTACCGTCCAGTTTCAGACGTTTGTTGAACATGGTAGCCGTTTCACGCAAATTGATATTGTGTTTTCTCAGTTTATTCTTGTCAATAATCCCTTTTCCGGTTGTATTGGCATAAGAGAAGTAAGTTTGCAGGCTTTCATTTCCGTAGCTTACGGATACGGAAGTGATGGATGTCAGTCCCGTACGGAAGAAATCTTTCAGAGTATTATTCGTCGGCAAGTACCCCTTCTCCCCCCAACTGTCTACCGCGTCACTTACTCCATAATGATTTTGCATTTCAGGCAAGCTGAACGCTTTATCAAAAGTTAATCCGGTGGAAAAATGAATATTTCTCTGTCCGGTAGAATTTCCTTTCTTGGTAGTAATAAGAATTACGCCATTGGCTGCCATACTTCCGTATAGAGCAGCGGCGGGAGCACCCTTCAGTATACTGATACTTTCCACATCTTCCGGGTTCAGGTTCGAGATGCCGTCTCCCCCATCCCTGTTTCCGGCATTGGCTGTTCCGCCGATAGCCGAATAAGATTGTTCCGAAGAAGTATTGGACATCGGTACTCCGTCTATTACATACAGCGGCTGGTTATCTCCGAAAGCCGAACGGATACCACGAAGACTGATTTTTGCCGAGCCACCCATACCGGATGAGTTCTTATTGACTTGCACCCCGGCAGCTTTTCCGGCAAGGGCGGTAATCATATTTATTTCTTTTACGCGGCTGAGTTCTTCTCCTTTTATTTTCTGGGCGGAATAAGCCAGTGTAGCCTCATCCTTTTCAAGTCCCAAGGCGGTCACAATGACATGGTCAAGCTCTATGGCACTCTCCTGAAGGGTGATTTCAAGCATGATTCTGCCTGCCACCTTGACTTCTGTTGTCTCATAGCCAATAAAGGATATTTGTAAAACAGCGCTGTCCGGCACGGACAAGAAGAAATTTCCGTCAACATCGGTCACAGTTCCGTTGGCTCCGCCTTTCTCACGTACAGTTGCACCGATAAGCGGTTCACCTTTGGTATCGACAACACGCCCCCTTACTGTCGTTTTATCAGCAGGGGTTTCTACTGTTTGTTTTAACACTTGTTGCTCTGAAGCATAACATTTTTCACTCAGGAAAAAGAACAGGCTTATTAAACAGCAACTAACAACTACTCTTACTCTCAATGATATTACGTTAGACCATGCATTCATTATGCTGCAAAAATAACTAATTATTTTAAATATAGCATTTTTCCGCATTGATTTTGAGGGAAATAAATAGAATCATTATTTTTGCAAGAAATTAAATAACGCATAAAAATGGAAATCGAAAAACATCCGTTAGAACCGTTTCTCCCCGCGAAAACAAAACTGCTTATGCTGGGGAGTTTTCCGCCACAGAAAAAACGATGGTCAATGGATTTTTATTATCCGAACCTGAACAATGACATGTGGCGCATTTTCGGCGTTTTATTCTTCAATGATAAAGATTATTTTCTGGACAAGACACGAAAAGCGTTCGTTCGCGAACGAATCATAGACTTTCTGAACGAAAAAGGGATTGCGCTGTTCGATACGGCTTCTTCCATCCGCAGATTGCAGGACAATGCTTCGGACAAGTTTCTCGAAGTAGTGGAAGCTACTGACGTGGCGGCATTGCTTCGCCGGCTTCCCGAATGCAAAGCAATCGTCACCACAGGGCAGAAAGCTACGGATACGCTTCGGCAACAGTTTGACGTGGAAGAACCGAAAGTCGGTGATTATGCAGAGTTTGTCTTTGAAGGACGGGCTATGAGATTATACCGTATGCCTTCTTCCTCGCGGGCCTACCCGTTGGCATTGGACAAGAAAGCGGCTGCTTACCGGATTATGTATCAGGATTTGCAGCTACTATCATAAGTATAAAGTGACAAGTATTAAACAATAAATTAGAAAAAAAGAGTATGACACCTTTATTTTTGCAGTACCCGGCATGCAGTACCTGCCAGAAAGCCAGGAAGTGGTTAACAGAAAACAACATTGAGTATACAAATCGGTTAATTGTAGAAGAAAATCCTACGGTGGAAGAGCTAAAAGCATGGATTCCCCGCAGCGGTCTGCCTATAAAGAAATTCTTCAACACTAGCGGATTAGTTTATAAAGAGCTGAAACTGAGCGAGAAGCTGCCAGGCATGAGTGAAGAAGAACAAATAGCACTATTGGCTACGAACGGTAAATTGGTGAAACGCCCATTGGTAGTGACGGACAGCTTTGTCCTGGTCGGTTTTAAACCCGATGAGTGGGAGAAATTAAAATAATTCAAAAGTTATTTACCCGTTTTTTTGGTAGTTCAAAAGTTTATACTACCTTTGCAGCCGCAAACACGGGAGTAGCTCAGTTGGTAGAGCACCGGTCTCCAAAACCGGGTGTCGGGAGTTCGAGCCTCTCCTCCCGTGCAAGGTCAAATAGCTGTAAGTCATAAACTTACGGCTATTTTCCGTTTATAGGTCGGACAAGTACCGGACACTTTATTTAATATGAATGTTTAATTGTACTACGTTTCTGTTTACAAAAACGTAGAAAAAAATGTGTTCAACTAAAAGACGGGGTGCCTCATTAAATAGTATAATACCCTACACTTTGCCCAAACTTCACACCGGGAAAAATTGGTATATTGATTTCAAAGCTTACGATCCTTTGGAACAAAAAATGAAACGAAAAAAATACATGCTGGATAGCATAGATAAAATTAGTGTCCGGAAAAAGAGGGCTACAGAATTAATTGCAAATATAAGCCGGCAACTCCTATCCGGTTGGAATCCATGGGCAGATACTTCAAATTCCCGCCAATATACATTGTTCGATGATATTGTGGAATTATACAATAAATATCTAATTAAATTCCATAAGTCCAAAGTGTTTAAAGAAAGTACCTTTGCAGACTATAAAAAAAGAATTAGGGTATTATCAGAATACAACAGAAAGCGTTTCAATCCTATAATATATATTTATCAGTTTGATAAGACTTATGCAAGTGATTTCTTAGATTATATTCTTATTGATCGTGATTCATCAGCTCGCACAAGGAATAATTATCGTACCTGGTTATCATCTTTTGGCAGCTGGTTATTAGAAAAACAGTATATAGACAAAAACCCCGTAGAGAATATCAAATCATTATCAGAAGACAAAAAGAAACGGGACGCATTGTCCGCCAGTGATCTACAGAAGCTTAGAAAATATTTAGAAAAAAATAATCCGTACTTTCTCCTACTTTGCCAGTTTGCATATTATACCCTTATTCGTCCAGATGAGTTGTCAAATATTCAATTATCCGATATCTATATTAAGGATCAAAAAGTATTTATTCCTTCAAGTATATCCAAAAACCGCAAAGACGGTATGGTAGGATTAAACGATATCTTAATAAAATCTATGCTCGAACTTAAAATATTCAATTATAGCAATGATTGTTACTTATTCGGGAAAGATTTTAAACCCTCAAAAGAGAAATCGACACCACGCACTTACAGGACTTATTTCAATAAAGTACGTACATTACTTAAATTCCCTGATTCCTACCAGTTTTATTCCCTAAAAGATACCGGTATTCGCGATTTGGCAAATTCAGCCGGGATTGTTATTGCACGCGATCAAGCAAGACATTCGGATATTTCTACCACAAACAAATATCTGAAAGGAGAAGCGTTGCCAGTACATGAAGAGACAAAACATTTTGAAGGACTTTTTTAAATCAGGGGAAACGTGTTTCCCGCTTCCCCCTTTCGCTTTTCTACTCCAACGTATAAACACTCCAGTCTATCGCCTTTTTAAGTTCCCAGCCTTCCTTTTGTGTCTCCTGTATATGTTTCACGGCACCGGTGTAAAACTCTTGTAGTTGCTGCATACTTGCAAACTCGTAAAACGTCGGATTGTCTTCTTCCCCGAGCTTGAAAGTAATAGGAAGGTTTTCCCCGCCTGTCTGCAAGGCAAGATCGTACGCCGTCTTATAATTTATCTGGTTCTCCATGGAAAGCCAGACTTTCAGGCCGTTCCATACGTACCCGCTCTCGATCGTGTCGGTTATCTGCCGGTTATACCATTCATTAATAACCGCCTTGATTTCTGCCAGTGCGGGTAGATGATCGAACGTTTCTTCCATGTAACTACGTTGCACTCCTTCGGGTGTCTCTGTTTCCTGGTAATCCCACGTAATACGCCAGATTCCCCGGCGGCGGTTGGTACATCTTACCGGTTCCGCCTTGCTGTCTGCATAAATCCGTATCATTTCAAGTAAAGTGTATAATTATCAATCCTTTTTCGCTTATTTCACCTTCGCAATGCGCTTCAAAAGGCAGTTCCCCGTCCCTTTCCGCTGATTCACAAATAAAAAGGGTTTCTTCCAGACTGGTAAAATACTTTCTCTCCTTGCCGTCGAGTTCCAGCTTTATAACAGTCCGGGGTCCGTTTTTCGTCTGAACGTCCTTTTCATAATCAAGTACGATCACATCCTTGTTCATCAGCTCCGGCGACTTAATCCTTGCTCCGGTAAATCTTTTCCGTCCGTCTTTAGGCTTATACTTGTAGCCCAAATCCTTTAATTTTTTCATTTTCTTTCCTGTTAGTTTATAAAATAAGTTCTTGCAATCAGCATGTTTTGTAAGCCCGTAAAATGAGGCGGTCAGCTCCTGCCTGCGTTTTCTGCTTCTAACCTTGTGCATCTTGCGGGCGAACTTTTGTTTGTTACGTTTCCTTAACCGCACATGATCCGGGCGGGTTACATATCCCAGAAAGTCGATACCTTCGGTGATCGGGAAAACGGTATCATTACTTTTAATCTCCAGGCGGGCCTTGCCGGCCTGTTCGTGAATGATATCCCTAACCTTCCAAAGATATTTCTTACTACCGGAAAGCACCAGACCGTCGTCACAATACCGGTAATAGTGTGCTACCGCCTCCTGATCCTTTAACCGGTGATCTAGGTAAATGGATAGAAGCAAATTACAAAGCCCCTGTGATGATCTTAGCCCAATACTCACGCCTTTAGGCATCATACGAATGCACTCTTCCAGGATTCCGATCAATATTTTATCCTTGAACATCTTTTTCACTGCATCCAGCAAAACGTCCTGGTCTACACTTTCATAGAATTTCGTTATATCGAACTGGTACCCGAACAGGGTTCCTTCGGGATCATCCTTTATATCTTTAACGATATACTGTAAAAGGTCATGCGTTCCCCTGTTTTTAATGGATGCGGAAGTAGTCCGGATAAAACGTACTTTCAAATGCCGGTCCACCACATTCATAACGGCGTTAAGAACGATCCTGTCTTCCAGGGAAACCGATTGTACGATCCTTACTTTCGGCCCGTCGTCTACGGTCATTTCCCGATATCCTCCGAGCTTGAACCGTCCACTCTTTATCCGCTGCCTGATCCTCTCTACTGCCTTCGGGACATCCGCCAGTATTCTACGCCCGGCAAAGCTGCGCTTTCGTCTTCTTTTGCGCAATACCGTTTTTATGGCGTCCTCTATATTGGAGTCCTCGACAATCTCTTCTATAATATTATCTTCTCTCCACATGATAATTAAATTAGCCTTCAATTCCCCGGGCCGGGCTTCTTCGAAAAAAGTTCCTACCAAACCCCATTGCCCTGCGCTTTATTTTTCCCCTTTCCAGTCGTAAACGGCTGCTGTTGGCGAGGCTCATTCCTCTTGGCTCCACGCCGGGGACACGTCCCCACTGTTGTACGCCAATTTTCAAGGCTTATGCGCTTTTTCTTTATTCTAATTGTTTGCAAGCCGAACACCGATGTTCGCATTCGTGTTCGATGAATCGTTATTCGCGTTCGCATACGAAACACCGCCTAACGCGTTCGCGTTGTTGTTCGACCGATACACCACACGAGTGTATATGAGGAAATCCGCCTTTGTACTTTTCGGAAGTACCGGCGCCCGTCTTACTTTCCGGACGCCCGCGCTACCCGCACAACGTTTTACGTTGCTGTTTTTTCTCTTAATCTGCCTGATTTATGGCTTTAAAGGCCGCGACGCTGCCCGCCCAGCGTATTATGCCCCTGAAGGCAAGCCGAACACCGATGAACGCAGGCGTGAACGATGAATCGTAACTCGCGACCGCATACGAAACACCGCCTAACGCGCTCGCGCTGCTGTACGACCGATACACCACACGAGAAAGACCGGTACCCACATAGAACCTATCGAACCAATGTGAGGAAGTGGAACCGCCTTCTTTAGCTGCAATCAAATCCATATACCGGCCCCAAACCATGTGGGTAGGATAAATATCCGCGTTATAAACAGTAATTCCCTGTACAATGCGTTCCGTTCCGTCCGGCATGGTAATAAACCACCTTCCGTCCGCCGCCGTCTTGTTTACTGTGACATACTGCAACCATTCCGCCTTGTTTCCCTGGAAATTCTCATATCCCAGCACATTGACGGACTGATAATTTACACCGTCCCGGTAAGCACCTTCCGCCTGTGGATTGGAACCGCCCTTTTCCTTATAATAAGAAACCGTATCACGCATCCCCAGCGCATTTGTAAGGCCTGTCACTTTCTGGTAATTGCTTGTTCCATATCCGCAAACTCCCTGCGAATCGGTATTACCGTATTTAAAGAAATGCAGATTACCCACATCCTTGTGCATCTCCCAGTCGAACAACTGGAAACCTTTACCCCGATTCTGGGCGTATTTGACGGCCTGGCTCTGTGAAATAGTTCCTACACTTGAAACACCACTGACAGAACGCAGCACATCATCAATCAGATAGGCTTCATAAGCACCGCCCAGGCATTCCGTATGCTCTACCCAGTCCGGCTCGATCGCTTCCACACTTTCCGATGTTGTGAGTAAAACGAAATCGAAGGCCGCCGAATTAAGGAAAGTAAAGGCCAGTTTCGTAGCCCCTACAGGAACAGCACAAAACAGATACATACCATTGATAAAACCGTTTGCATTTGAAATGCTGATCCGACTTACTATTTTCCCGGCATCATCTATAAATACAGCCCCGTAAAGAGTAGAAGCAAAACCGGGAAAACGAACCTGCTTGTAATTCCGGACGTCCACCAGGGCGAACGATCCGGATTCGTATTCATTCTTCGCCTCTTCAATGGTCGTGTAATCCGTATTCTTACGAATCCCGATCCCTTCCGTTACGTCCAGTTCCTCGCGGGTAAGTTTTACACTGGTGTACCCTGCCGCTGCCGGCGCATCCTCATTGCTTGAAATAAAACCGTAAAGACACTGATTCAGCACGTCCGTTACTCCCTTGTACCAGTAATGAGGCTCATATATGTAAACTTCACCTTCCGATCCGGTTAATACTGCATCCGTGGCGTTCTCCACGCTGTCACTATCCGCGTATTTATTCCGGTTCTCATCATGAAGCGGATAACAGGTCATTTCACCCTCCGCCGTCTTTTTAGCCAGAATACAACGTCTTTTCGACAACACTTCCAATATATGGGAAGACGGGGTAAATTCAGTATTATAGTCATATCCGGTAGAGTTATCCAGATTCGTAATCTTTTCCCCGTCTCCTACCGTCTGATCTATTTTTATACCGACAAACTGCGGCTGAATGATATTCAGTTCCGGGAAATGTGCACAAGTGGCGGCGTACTCTTCATCCGACATAGACTGGGTGAGCCGGTACGTACCTACCAGGCGGCACGTCTGCACGTTTCCCCCGTCTTCATCAACGCCGCCCATTGTCATAAGCCTGCGAAGCAAATTACCGTTCCCGTCCATATCTATACCGGTAATTCGTAGATAGCTGGTCGCACTGCATTGCTGTAATAACGTGTTCCAGTCGATCAGGCTACAGTTATCAATCACAAGGCGCGTGATATTTGCCGTACCTTCCAGCTGCAACCCTGCATTGGTTAATTTGTTCAGGTACCGGAGTTCGAGCGTCTGCAAAGTTCCGGGAAGGACGCAAACGGCCAGAGGCGCACCGCCGGCGAATGTCACACCGGTAAGGGATGTACCACCGGCCAGAAAGGTTTCAAGTTTGGTATTACTTGAAAGGTCCATACCGGTAAAGGAAGAAGATTTAAGCCCGGATATGTCGAGTTTTCGAAGATTACGGCAATTACCCACCAGAAGGGCGTTAAATGTCGTCTGTCCGGCCTCACAACTAACATTCAGATCACGCAAGGCCGTGCAGTTGTTCAGGTTCAACGTGCCGACAATGGCGTGGCTTACATCCGTCAGATCAAGCCCGCGAATACGGCTTGCACCGTAGAAATATTGCGGATCGTTTACAATCAAATCCGTGTCCATTGTCAGTTCCACCACAGCCCCGGCCATTTCTGCAAGTACCGCGCTTTGGTGCGGTGTTCCGGACGTGTACCCGTACCCATAATAATACCGTTCGGAGGCCGTAATCCGAATTTTCCGATTATCACTGCCGAACTTATACCCGAAATAAGCCGCGAAGCTGTCACGGCGGTAAGTACCGGCCACGTACTGACTGTCCAGAAGGGCAAAACGGTTCTGAATGGTATAAGTACGGTGTGCGTAACGGCTGCCCTGCAAGGCATACAGATAATTATAATAACTGGTTCCGCTGCTGGTTGTCACCCCTTCGGTAAGCGGAAGGATATATTTATATTCCGAATCCTTGTTATAAATCCGCTCGCACCAGTTACCCATTTGCTCCTCGTTAAATACTTGTAGAACATATTCAAGGCTCATATTGCTACGCAAGGTTTCCGCTACTTCACGCAATTTGTCCGGACAACCGCGTACCAGTTCCCATAAAACGGAATCATGTCCGGCAAACGAATAAGAACCTATACTGTCGTCAAAACTTTCGTGGGTAATGGTATATTCGTATTTCAGTACCGAATCATTACGCACACCGAACAAAGTGTCCATATCGTAAGGAAGGAAATACCAGATCAGAGAGTCCCAAGTTGCCAGCATCATATTTTTTGCCCGGTTATCCACGGCCATAAAGTAATCGGTAATCAGATACCATGCAAACGGGCTGTCATTACCGAAATACTGGTTATATTCCGCCAGGAACTTAGCAGAATTACCTTTACATGAATCTATCCAGTTCCAAAGCCTTGTAACTGCCGCCTTATCGTCCTCGTGTGCATCCGCCCAGGTAGTGTCCGCCTTGAAACGAAATTCCAGCGCATCATCAAAAGAAGACATGTCGGTAGTTCCGAACAAGCAAAGGGCCTCGGAGTTATTCAAGAACTCCAGACAGATACATTTGTTACGCTGCCCGTTCAGGGAGGCTTCGTCGTTGAATCCTTCAATTCCTTCAAAACCGTAAATAATCGCACTTTCCGATTTCTCATTATTGAAATTGTATTTTCCCAGATAAGTATTCGCACCGGTGCCGTCGTTGTCATAAAACAGGTCCATAGGGAAACCGTCTACGCCTATACGTACATCATATTCCCCCTTATATGCAGCCTGCGGCGGTGTCAGCCACCCGCACTTCTTCCAGATGTCATTCACAATACGCACCGCACCGGTATTATGTGTACCGGAAGAATCGGAAAAGTCCGCTTTCAGACAGAATATACTGATCGGTCGTGCTCCCGGTTTGAAACTGTATTCAAGAGACGGCACATCCACGCCGTTAACTTCCAGCGTGGTACCGTATTTCTCCAGGCGCAAGAAATAAAGACGGTAGTTCTTACGCGGATAAGTGGTGGATGATGTACCCTGTATTCTTAGACCGACATTCCTTGCTACAAAATCATACTCCTTACCGTACGGACTATAAAAATAGATATCGACCGGGACCTCGAATTTCTTGTTATTGGTGGCGTTGACAAGGTTCACATCGCCGACAATTCGCATAACCGCCTTTCCTTGGGCGCGTAGCTTGTCTATGTCGATATCCGTACCGTTGTCCCCCGTAACATCGTTCTTTTCAAATAACAGGACCATTTCATCCGATGTAGTCCGGTCTACCATATAATTGTTTAATTCTTCATCATCCGTAAGCGCACGGTTATAAATACGGAAATTCCTGATTTCCACATCCGCCGTATCACTGAACAAACGGATGTTCACCGGCTGTGCCTGCAGCAGTCCTTCGGTAGCTCCGTACTGCACCGCCCCGCAACGGATTCCGTTCACATAAAGTTCCAGCAACCGTTTGCCGGCCTTGGCCCCGACAATAAAGGCTATTTTCAGGTTCATATCACTTGCAAACTTCGTACTTACTTCCGTACCGCCGGAAACACGCATAAGTGCCTGCTCCGTTGTCATCTGGAAACCGATATCGCCGGCCATACAGTCCAGTATCACCCCCTGCCGATCCGTTACCGACGAACAAAGAATTTCCATTTCATAGGTAGCCCCGGTAGTGGTTGCATCCGTGGAGAAAGGCTGGTACCCGATTTCAATCTTCGCGCCTCCTGTAAGTTTCAGGGCGTCGCCCGTCCAGCCGTTGCTGTTCCAGTCGAAACCTGCAAACGTTGTGTGTATGTCGCCATAATCCCAGGCTCCCGGATCGGATTCACTGTTACTCCGACCGGCTGCCGAAAGTTTCAATACAAGCCCGGCAGTAGTTTCCTGCAAATCGATGTCACTTTCTCTCACGTCGATATAAAACGGGTATTCCGTGGCTCCCGTCTTAAATTTCATACAGATTTCGCCCTGCTGCGTGAAACGGTTGGTATATGTCTGCGTAGTACGGGCCACACTGACAGACTGCGTTTGCACCCCGTCCCGGTAAACGTCCACTTTGGCCGGCGTCGCGGCGGGATCATAAGCCACAAAATCAAATTTCACCTGTTCGTACTGCCCCGCTTCCAGGCGCGGAACAAGATGATCCTCCGGAAAAATACGGCCGTCCGGAAAACTCATCATTGTGCCGATAAACGGTGCCGATCCTCCGGATTTCAGGATGTCGATGTAGATACTTTCGGATTTTAACACGAGATCGGCGGAAGCCTCCATTTCGGCAACCATTTGAACGGTATTCCGGCCGGTTACAAGCGAAGAAGGGGACAAACTGAAACTGCCGTTTGTTGTTCCCGATCTTGTAATGGTGTGCGCGTTCTGTTGCTGGCCGTTCAGATACAGCGTGACGACCTTTGTTCCGGAACCGCTCACGGCATAAGGAATATTAATCGTATCGGCCAGCGTATAACCGCCGGCGGCTATGGCCCCGGCCAGATTGTAAGAGCTGGTAAGGGAAAGGCTGACAACCTTCACGGATGTAAACGCCTGCCGGGTTTGTTTCTTGCCGGTAGTCGGATCAGTAGTGGTTGCCACTACGTAAATATCCGTGTTTCCCACAAGCAAGTAACTTGAAAGGTCCAGTTCGTAACTACCTTTAGAAACATCGCTGACTGTTTGGGAATACATGGTAGTCGTTCCGCGCCTGATCGTAACGGTGATATCTGCCTTTTGCCCGGTGGATTCCCCTTTTTCGTCCCCCGTGGTGTACTGGTGATCGTACGTATAAGTAAGACGGGCGTTTCCGCCTTCCTTGATGATCGCATTATCTACAGCCGCATTTAATACAATTTTAGTAGCCACCGTTTCGCCGGAACCTCCACCAGAACCGGCCGGGATATCCACAGCGGTAATTTCCGCGCCGCTTTTGTTCTGGAAAGACAGGCGGACGGACGTTTCATCCTCGCTTACCTCCGCATTCACATTAAACAACGTGGAAGCGTCCACCTCGTTAAAACGGGCGGTTACAACCTTGTTTTCTACCGGATTGGTGGAATCTAAGGACAAAGTTTCGTCCACTTCCAGGATATCCACGTTTACATTCACATTACCGGTCGCGTCCGGCGTCTGCTTCTCGCCGTTTACCGTTACACTCTTTACCGTTCCTTTGCCGCCGAACTCTTCCCAGCTCGCCTCCTGATCCCAGACAGCCGGGTCGGTTCCGGTAAATTGCCACGTCTCCCATTTGCCGAGTGATGTTTCAAAGGTGATAACACGCCCCCGGCCGCGCCACTTCTCCGGTACCGCGGCAATGGCGGAAGCAAGAGTATAGAAACCTTCCGTTAGTGGCATGTTACCGGTTACGTTATAGGTATTTCCGCCGGCCGAACCGCCGCTGCCGAAATCCTCCCACTTTTCGGCATTCTCAAAATCTGTGTCCGGATTGCCTCTAAATTGCTTCGTCACCCAGCCGTCGGCAGTAAGGAAAGAAAGGATTATACCGTTTTTCCGGACATTGTTAATCTTTCCCGCCGTTTTCAATGCTGCAAATACCCCCGACAGATCACTATAAACGGTACCAGCGTTCAAAAGGTTGTTCACGTTGGTAAAAGTTGAAACCTGGAGTCCGGCCGTCTGCTGCAACTCCTGTTTTATTTTGTCACGGTCTACCTGCAATGTGCTTATGTCATCGGAACAACTGGTTATATCCTGAGACAAACTTTTCAGTTTTCCCCAAAGGGAACCGTCTTCACTCTCCGAACTGTCTTCGCTGCCGATACGGGCGTTGATATCGGCCAGCAATGCGGCAAGCGAATCACTGTCTTTAAGCCCGTTTAAGAAATTAAGAATCTCGTTAAAGTTGTCGATTGCCTGCGAAGCGTTGTTACCGACAAGTCGGTCGATACGTAAAGAAACGGCGTCTATAGCCTTCTGTAATGCTGCATCGGCGGCAATGCGGGCGGCTTCCTCCGCCTCGACTTCCTTACCCTGGGAAACCAGTTTCAGGTGTTCGTTCAAGAAGTCAAGAACCGCCGCCACCATTTGGTTAGTAACGCTTTCTGCGTCCTCTGCGGTTTCAATGACTATAATAAGATCATCGATATACTCCTGTGTTGCCATATAGATACATTAATTAAATTGTTTACTAAATTCTTTGGAATGAACCTTCGGTTTCCGGTAGCCGCTTTCCGTAATTTCTCCCGTCCAGTTGGACTCTTTGTCGGCAAACGTGAGTTTTAACGTCACGTTCTGCGGTGCGTCCGGACGGACACGGTAAGAAAACTCTTCCGCCGAAGGAATTACTTTTATCTCTTCCCGACCGTAACCGGACAGGTAGACATCATCAGAGGAAAGCAGATCAAGAAGAAAGCGTATTTCCTGCGGGCGTTTGAATCCCGTCTTAATCGTTACGGCTTCCTGTATCTCCGTCCGTATGCGATCCGAATAATAATCATCGGTAATTTCATCGTAACGCCGGAAAACAGCGTCTTCGTCTTCATCCATGCCGGGAGTTACGCTCGCCTCGCCTTCCAGGGAAAACACTTCGTAAGTCCCGTAACTGTTCAGGAACCGGAGCCGGTAACGCTCGCGGACCGTCGGGCTTTGCTCGATCCCGATCCGGAGAGCAAACGTATCACCGCTATACACGTCAAAAAGGTTGGCCAGTACCCCGTAATCGGTAAAGAATTTAAGTCTTACGGCCTCCAGGTTCAAGGCGTAGAAATTCCCTGCCGTGCCTGGTACTGTAAGGCTTTGACCGGTAAGAAGTTCCGTTATTTTCAGTTCGTGTCCCGGATAGATGAAACAAAGCGGGTAAAGTTCCGTCTCGCGCATCATTATACGCCAGTCGTTGCTCCGCGTAGTAAAAAAGAAATTGCAGGATTCATTCAAGAACTTCAAAGAAAATATATCAGTCCCCATATTTCGAAGACGTTTAAACTCCTTCTTGGAAATTCCCCCTTTCCAGGCGGTAAAAGATAGGTTATCCTCTTCCTCACCCTCATTTACCACATGTATAGTTACTTCTGCCGACAAACCGGAAACGGCAAGTATATGATCCGTGTTATCCGGTAAAATCCGTGCGCCTGTTATTCCGGTTTCGACAATCTCGGCTATATTAACACGAAATTCCCCGATTCCGTTTCCTTTGAAGATTTCTTCATTATTCATCCTGATACTGTATGTAGCCATAGAACAGGATGATACAGACAAAAAAATAGGATTACGTGTAAAAGCGTTTCCCGTCGGATATATATTCACCTTTAAAGCTTCGTCGCTGGCGCTCATTGTATTGCTATTTTAGTTACGATAAAACTGCCTGTTAACTCATTCTGAATCTCCAGAGAGGATATAAAGCGATCCCTGGCAGCCGAAGGATTTACCATAAACTTATAAAAGTCCGTAAGTCGGCCCGAATGGTTTTCCCTCCAGAGGTTATAAAGCTCCGTTACTTGTGACGTGGACGGAGCAAGTATGATATTATTCTGCTTTTCCATGGTGCAAAAGTTGGGGTTATGAAAGGAAGAATAAAGGACGGGATTAACCGGAATACACTATCGATATAAATTCCCCTATATAAGTAAGGGTAAATGTATCATTGTAAGTTCCAGTAGTAGCTTCCGGATCATTTTGTATATAATTTATATTCACTCTTAACTGAAACTGATAGTATCTTGTTAGGGTGTCATTTTCAGAAGTTGGTGGATTATCTATTATATAATCATCTGTATCGGGATTAATAAAACCGTCTGTTATGGTCCAGAAACGATCATTAACAATGGTAAAGCCTAAACCTGTCAAGTAGTTTAATACCTCTTGCTTTTTATTTTCTTGTACTTCCGCCTGGGTATTACGAACCAATTTCCAGACATATAAAATACTTCCAAAATCTTTAATATAATGTTCTTCATCAAGATTATAGGGGGCTATTAACCGAAGCGTTCTTAATGTCAGCTCGACAGGTACAATCTTATTTGCCGGAAGTGAATAAGAAAGCCCGTCAAAAAGCAAGTACTGCCCCCGAAGTGCTACAGGTGTCAATATATCCATACTCATAAGCTGGTGGACCGGTAACATGACATTCGTTTCTACCTGGTTGAAAGAGTGTCTTATTATAGCATCATATTTTTTCCAGAAGTTTATAAACAGACCGTTTTTATATTGAAACAAAAGTGATATCGTATGTTTACTTCCGTCTTTTAATACGACTTCCTCACCCTCGGAAGTATAGGGCAGTACGGAACCGAAAGGATATTTACTATTCTGTGAGGATGTAAAAGCAAACACAAACGATAAAGGCGTTTCTACTTTTTCCGAATCTTCATCATCATTATTAGAGGATGTTTTAAGATATGTATAACGGTGAACGTAATCGGCCAGATATTGAGGGGAAAGAATATCATTCGGGGCAAAATCCATTGGAACGCATTCGTCGTCGCTGGATAATTCGTTATCTTCGATATTGTCGGTTTTCCGATCCCAGGAAAAGAAACTCGATGAAGAATAAGTAAGGCGTTTGTTGTCTTCATCCCATTTGAACCACCGCCCCGTCGTTTCCTCATAATTTAGATGTATCACCCTTTTGGTAATGTCAACTTTCGCCAGTCTGGCCACTTCCTGATCCTTTAAATAGTCTTCAAACCGTTCAACGGAAGGAGCGGCTCCGGTAAAGGAAGTTTTAGCCGATAACTTCATTTGCCGGGCCGTTTCGTAAGTTATTAAAGGTTCGTCCGTCAGGCTACGGGACAAATCAATGTCCGGAACATCATCCACAATATCCCGAATCAGTCTTAACGTGGCTGTTTTCGTATCGGAAGAAACATTATAAACCAGCCCGAAACGCACATGCAAGGCATTTAAAAAGTCCTCTACTGTGCAATCCGGCATCAAATCGGCATAAGAAAGTTTCCCTTTAACACAACAGTCGGCAGCATTATTCAATATTACCAGGTTAGAAAGTTCCTTGTTCGTCTTAAAAGGATTTTCGGTTATGGTATATCCAAATTCGGAAAAAACAAGTTCCAGCACACGCCATACATATAAAAAAGCCGTTACGCCGTAACCTTCCGGAAGTGTTACTGCAGTCGGAGTACCATTTACTAAAAAAGTTTCTGTTCTTGCTTGATAACGTAAACGATATACTTTACTTCCTTCTGATACAGGTGTGATATAGTTCAAGTATTTAGGGTAAAGCTGATTATCTTTCGAATCGTTACCAGTCATAATCTGAAATACGGCATAATCAGTCTGATAACCTCCTAAAACTTGCTGCAAATGTGCGCAAAGAGAATTAACGCTGCTATACTCCTTCACCGGTAACGTAATAGCATTTAATTTTTTTGCTTTCCATGCGCTGTAGGCTTCCGAATTGTCAAAGCCGATATTAAGGGTAATACCTTCTTTTTTACCGGCGGAAACAATATTTATCTTCCCGGTACGTTTATATGCTCCGTCCAATACCGTACATGCCTGATCTTCATTCATCGGCTTTATACCCATGTCCAGACGGTGAGCAAAACCGGTTATTTTAGCATTATTGCCAGTACATGGAACCGTAACCGGTACGGTTTGCGATCCCCGGTCGTTCATGACAGGGGATTTTTCATCAATCTGTACGGTAAAGTCACCCCCTAAATCCAGATAACCTTTGTTCGTCTTAATCTTTAGCATAATGATTACTTATTTTCCGCGTGTAAAGGTGTCGCGGGCGTTATCTATAGTTTCTTTGGCCTTCTCCAAATCCTGATAAACGATATAGGCCTTTATCAATTTGATAGCCTCACAGGAGGCGCGAAGCTCCTTTGCCGCTTCCAGGAACTCCCGGTAGGAAGAATCACCTGCAGGGGAAGTAACGTAACCGCCTTCATAATATTCACCCGGATTCTGTGGTAACGGGTTGGCATTGGTGCGCTGCCGCCTGATCGCTTCGATAGTGCTGACGGCGTCGATCACTTTAGGATTGTTCATTTCCGGCTGTGGTACCACATATTCCCCCTTATGAACTACGCCGGCCACTTCATAGCGTCCACCCGGACCGGTGTAACCGCCTTCATACCACCCGCCACCGGAAGAACCGGAAACAACACGTTCAGCCGTGGCGGTCTTGCTGCCGGTAGTGTTTTTCAGGGACATGTTTTTAATTCTGTCCCGTTCTGCTTTGGCCGATGCAAGCTGGGCCACACCAGTAGCCGCAAGCATTGCTGCAGCAACGGTTCCGGCGATCGGTCCTAAGTCCGCGTACGCCTTCATAATCGAAACGGCTGTATCTGCTATGATCTGGGAACACTTGATAGCAAAGTTCACATCCGCATACTTCTTTTGAATCTCCAGTTTCTTATTTTCCTTCTCTTCTTCCAGGGCGGCAGTATCTTCCCCGTTGTTCTCGGCTTCTTGTATGAGAACATCGTATTTTGCTTCCACCTGGTCGATTTCGGCCTGCTGAATAGCTTCCACCATGGAAGAGGAAAGGCCGGAATAATAGTCAAAATATTTTTTAGCGTTATTCATCTGCATTTGCAGTTTTTTACGCTGGTATGTCTTTTCGTCTATTAATTCCTGATCGTGCAGATTCTTTAACAGGGCCAGTTCATTCTGGTATTCCTGCGCCCATGATACGCCGATCTGGGATTGAATCTGGTATAAACTATTCTGGTATTCAAATTCAAGCTGGCTAATTTCCTGCTGTTTCTGTTTCTCCAAACCAACGGTAGAAATTCCCGCCTGTCTCGCTATCTCAATTATGGCATTATAAGTCGTTTCTACATCCTGAACCTGCTTCCGGTGTACTTCCTGCATACCGGTTATTCCTACCGGAACGGAAGTTATTTCACGTACTTTTTGAGCAATGGCCGCCCGGTCACGTAATAGTTGCATCTCGGTTTCACGTACGGCATCGGCCGCTTCCGTAACGGTATCTATACGTTTTTGTCTGCTGGTGATCTCCAAGGCGTTTACATCATCCAGATAGGTACGGTTTATCTCCAGAAGTTCCGCCGTATGTGCCTGTTCAACTTCCAGCATATAGGCGTCGGCTGCTTCCTGCGTTATACTCTGGTTTAATACCGCTTTTTCCATGGTGTCCTTCTGGACATTGTAATAGGCGGTTTCAATCTTTATCCGTTCGTCCCGTTTCTCCTGTACCTGTTTTATACGGGCGTCTTCCTGCTTACCGGTTTCCGTAAAAATAGTTGCCTGGGCTTCCGTTTCGAGCTTGTGGATTTCATCGAGTAACTTCTTCTTTTTGGCCGGGGTCTTTGCTTCCAGCTTCTGGAGTGCGTCGATACGTTCCCGGTAATAGCGAAGATTTTCCGCCGTCCCTTCGAGAATGTACTGGGCTTCCGTCTTATTTTCCTTCTCCCGGTTCTGTTTGATAAAAAGCATACGTTTTTCGTGCTCGATCTCCAGAGGTTTTAATGTGGCGCCCGTTTCTGTATTTTTATACTCTCCGGCTTCCGCTTTCTTTTTGACTTTACCTAATTCATTCAAACGTTTTATTTCGGTGTCGATACGTTCTATTTCCTTGTTCTTCTTGGCGATATTCGCTTCGCTGTCTTCTGCCCATTGCTCCTGAACCTTTTTCTTTTCCGCCTCCAGTTTCTTTATGAGGGATGTTTCAGTATTTATATTTTCTTTATTGGTCCCGGTTAATGAAGTGGCCGTTGCCTCTGTTTTTAATATATCATTATTGATCTGGGCGATTGCTGATTCTATACCGGCCAAATCCTTCTGTGTTGTTTGTAGGGCTTTTAACTGGTTGGCCTCTTTTTCCGTACCAAATAAACGGCTTATTTTAGCGGTAAGGTTGTTCCGGTTATATCCTGACAGTGTATTTTGCTGGCGAGTGTCCCAGTAAGCATCGTTTTGCTCTGATTCCTGGCTTTCAAGGTTCCTTTTTTTCTTGTACAATTCTTCCAGTTCCTCCTGGTAAGCCTTCAACTTGATTTGTTTTTCCAAGGAAACCAAATATTGATCTATAGCCTCTTTGTTATTGTTAATGAGCCTGCCTTCTTCATTCAATTCCGCATTATAATCCGGTATCAGTTCTTTTAATTCCGCAAGCCTTTGTTTACGGGTGTAGTTGGAAAGATTTTCGTCATTGATAGCAGCTACAAGAGTTTTTATTTTTGCTTCCTGGCTGGAATATTCTTCATTCACTTTCTTTACGACTTCCTGGTGGGCCTTCATCGCGGCCGAAGCCTGTTCCGTCTTCTTTGCAAGCTGATAGATAGTAACCCCGGCTGCCACGAGTAATGCGAGCAGGGCCGTATATGGATTCTTTAAAAGTTCGATCCGCATTAACCGAAGAGCGGCGGTACATCTTTTAATATTCAGGTGCAGCAATGCCTGGCCCGCCGCATAAGCCAAAGTAGCCGCCCGGCTGATATAAAGCTGTACGGCGTGCGCTTTCTCTGTAACAACCGAAGCAAGGGTCGCCGCTTTAAAACGGGCGTGCCACATGGTAGCGATTTTCAATGCTCCGTAATAGCCAATCAAATAGGCCGTAACGGTATAAGTGACAACACCCCATTTATTAAACATGTCGATCATACCTCCCACACCTTCCACCATAAGCGTAACAAGATCTATTAAATCCCGGAGAATACCCTTTGATTCATAGAAACGTAAAACTACTCCTTCAATAGTTGAACTTAGCCGGTTTAATGCACCCTGAACGTTATCACCCATTTCTTCGGACATGGCGTTAAAATCGTCTTCCGCACCTGTTACCGCGTCGCAAAGTGCCAGCACGGTATCGGTACCGTTAAGGAAAGTATTAAACGCTGCAACGGAACGTTTATCGGTCAGTTCAAGGGCCTTGTTCAAGTCTATTCCTTCGCTGTTTAATTTTTTAAGTCCCTTTACCAGATCATCCAGGTTATCAACCGGACCGCCAAGAGCAAGCGCGAGTTTGCCGCTACTGTCAGCCAGGTTAAGCAAAATATTACGTGTTGCCGTTGCTGCCGATGAAGCGTCGAAACCACTGTTTGCCAAAGCTCCCAAAAGGGCGGTCGTTTCCTCGATCGTGAATCCGAAAGAATTAGCTACCGGGCCGACGGTAGACATTGCACTATTCAGGTATTCAAAATTCAGGGCCGAAGACGTTGTACCTATTGCCATGGTAGAAAGTGCCCGTTCCGTATCTTCCGCATCAAGGTTGAAAATACGCAATGTTGCACCGGCAAGCGTAGCAGCCGAGGCAAGATCCGTGTCCACCGCCTTAGCGAATTTCAGCACGGAAGGCGTCATCGCTTTAATATCCTCCTTGAAAAATCCCAGCTTGGCAAGCTCTATCTGAAGTGCCGTTACTTGTGCGGCCGTATAAGAAGTAGTGGCACCCAGCCGGCGCGCTTCATCCGTTAAATCTTTGATACTCTTTTTCGTGGTTCCCAGGATAGCCGCCAAAGTACTATTTTTCTTCTCAAACTCTATAATAGTACTGATCGCATCCCTTAGCCCCCCGACAATCTGCCCGGTTATCATTGCGCCAATAGTGACAAACACACCAGCCAGAACCGTTTTTATCTTATTCAGGGAAAGAAGGGAACCGCCGAAACCTTCCGCCTTTTTCGTGGCCTGCCCGTACGCCTTTTCAACTTCTTTCAGTTCCTTCTCCAGGGCGGCATACTTTTCCGGTTGCAAGGATTTCACCGTATCGCGAAGCTCTTTCCGCAAGGCGTTTGCTTTCCTTGCCAGCTGGTTGGCACTCATGGTGGTTTTATCCAGCCGTTTCTCACATTCGGCAATCTTCTTGTTATTCTCGGATATAGCCTTATTATTGGCATTTAATCTATCCGTAAGATTCTTCCACTGTTTACCGCCAGCCTTACCGGTAGCAATAAGTTCGGTCATTTTCTTTTTAAGGTCCTTATTGCTGTCCCGGAGTTCTTTGTTCTTTTCCGAAAGATTATGTATTTCTTTCTGTGCATCGGTGGCGTTCAGAGTTAACACCCATTCGATATAGTCAGGTTTTAATTTTGCCATAAGAGTAAATTTTATAAGGCAAAATTATCCTGGTGTAAAGTGGCGGAAAAGGACATTAAAAAAGCCCGTAGAATCATTCTACAGGCTTATTATACAAGAAGAGAACTATTTTTATTTCTTGAAGGTAAGGTCCGAAGGATCAAAATATCCTTTATCCTTAATTGTTACCCGATCAAGCCTCCGGCAAACGTACCAGGTTAAAGGAACCGATATAAGAGGCGTCACGGTAAAGGAAAGAAAGGCAAAAGCAAGCCACCCGGATAAAGTAGTCGGTTTATGCTTACATCCAACGAAAAAGGCTATTACCAGGAAAAAGCCGATCAGAAATAAAATATCTTCGTATATCATACAATTACTATAAGATACAAATAATAAATAATCGGAAATAAGCCCGCCCGAATTGGGCCGGGCTTAATTGATATATCATTTCTCACGAAATAATACATCGGGTGTATTAAGTTCTTTTTTATGAAATATAATAGAAACCTTATAACAGGTTGTATTATCAAAATTGAGCGGAAACTAATTCATTTCCTATTTTATTTATTGCTATCCTTATTTTATCATACTGTTTTTCACCGACATTCGCCACTCCAGACGCATACTGACGCATAAGAGACGGATTTATACCAGCAACCTCTGCTATTTTTGAAATATTGAGAAACGAAAAATAATTAAAGAATGATTGTAGATCATATTTATAAGAAAATTCCAATACTGGAACCTCCTTACCTTCTTCCGCTAACATCTCTTTTATTTCCTCGTATGATTTCAGAAAATCAGCCTTAGCCGCTTCCGCTGTATCTCCGTAGCCGGCCAATCCAAAATCCGGTAACTCTTCTTCCATAAAACAGGAATAATAACCGTCTTTCGCACGTTCAAACAAAACATTCACTTTCATACTATTTATTTTTTAAATGTGGCAGGCAATATTACCTGCCACTATCGTACCTAAAAGTCTTAAATTATGAAGTAAAGAAGTGCGGGGATTAAATCCCCAGCACTTTTCTTGCGTTACGTTCTATGTGAAGAGAAACCTCTTTAGACCCGTGACGGGGTATCGAAAACTTTTTGCCAGTCTTGGGACTGAACCAAACATCGTGTTCTCCGCCATGTCTCACAACGTAACAACCTGCCGCCTTTAATTCGGCGTAAAGTTGATTGTACTTCATAAAATAAAAGAACTTTTAAATACAATGCAAATATAGCAAATATGCTACAATTATACAAGCAATATAAATATATTTATTGCGATTTTGCTATATTTTAACATCGTTTTGGAAGGTAGCAATACGATTATTTTAGCGAACTGGCAAACATTTCTTTTACTCTTTCCCTTATATAGTCCTGATATTCATATTTAACCTTTCCAAGTGTATCATGATACAGAATCCCGTATATCTGCCGGTTATAAATCTGGTAATTACCGTGTCTCTTCATATCAAGGAAGCGAGTATATAATGGAAGGTTAGAACGGGCGATTACCCCCTCGCCGTCTGGAATGACCGAATAATTCGGGTTCTGCAATGCGGCCATTAATGCACCGGACCGCCCTTGTACAAGTGTTCCATATCCTTGTACCTTCTTCCGCGCACGGCCTTTCTGGTAAATCCGTTTGGTAGCGATATCCAGTTGGGCCTGAAATATATCCTGTATTCCACGCCCGATCCGATCGGTAAAGAAATCCGTTTTAAAATTCTCGGCCATTCAGTTATTCATTTTTTGAAAATCCGGAAATAATGTGCCTTTTCCCGGATTCGTCCTTAACAGTTTCATTTTTCTTGTTTGAGGTATATTTATATTTCCAATAGGTGCATAACGCATCATTTACACCTATTGTAATAATACCTGCTATGACAGCTAACCAAAACCACGCAAAAGCATCCATTATCATCTTGTTTTAAATGAGAAAGCCAGGCTCCACCCTGCAAACGTCCGGTAAAAGCCGGATTCCGGAAGAGTGGAAAGACTGGTTAAATCCAGTTCCTTAGTGACAGGGCAACCGGTCGCAGAATCTTCTATCAGCATTTGTTTGATACGCTCCATAATCGGCTGCACCTCTTCGATAGTCTCATAAGCTCCTTTACGTTGGGGATCGTACTTGCTCATAAGGAAAATAACGCATAAATTATTTTCCCTCACATTATCAGCCGAAAGGCTGGCACCCGTTCCCGACGGGATCAGAATAAAGAGCACCGGACATTCTCCTTTAGATAGTCCCTGTATCGTCTTACTCATTTCCTCATCAATGGTAACGGGCAGCACCTTCTTTATTTCAGGAATACGTTTTTGCACGCCTTCCCAGTATTCGCGGTAAACCTTTATATCTATCATATCGTCAATCCCTGATAACGTTTCGCCTCCCATTCACGGCGGGTGACAAGCCCCGGAAGAATCTTACCACCCCCGTATATCCATTTTTTAAACTCTGCCGGTATGGATGAATCGTACGCATCCGCTCTAATCTTCTTATAAAGCGTTGATTTTTTGAATTTTCCGATACCTACATTAAAGCAAAAGCTTACTACTGCGTCAAACTGGTACTGCCCCAGATGAAGGGGAAGCGCGTTCACCTGGTTTTCTACTGCCCTGATATCCGATTCAAAGAAGGCGTCGGCCTGGTCCTCGGTTATAACATCACCCGGTTTTACGCCGGTCGTGTGACCGTAACCGATCGTACATACTCCCGCGGCACATACATACGCTTTCAGGCGTAACCCCTCAAATTTCTTAATCTTGTTTTTTGTTCCTGTTGTCGTTCTCATTTCTTGTTACGTTTTTGGTGTAAATACTCAAACTTACATTTATACAGATAAAGCAATACATCCCAAAAGGGTGTATCGTCCACCTCCTTCTTATTGCCGAACACGCCGGAAGCCGCTACCTCAAAGACTATCCCGGTCCAACCGGTTTTATCGTCTGCCTTCCGGTCCTCGGATGCCAGCTTCTGAAACAATATCCGAAAGTCGATAGCTTCACCACCGATATAAACCGGTCCGGAAAGAACCATTTCCCAAACAGCGGAAAAGAAGTTTACCGCATGAATGGCAAGCAAGGAAGGAACGGCCGGCATCTTCTCCGGGTCCTTGTACCGGTAAAGCTTTAATGTAATATCCTGGAAGATTTCATTTATAGCCGGATCGTCCTTTTCTGCCGCCGCCTGCTTGCTTTGCTGCAACAAATCCAGGCAATCACAAAAGTTACCGAAAGTAAGACCGTTCAGCATATCACCGACACCATGCCAGCCCCCGAAATCCTGCATCAGGTTACGCCCGGTTTTCAGAATGGGCGTAACGATCCGCTCGCCCTCCTTACCGGTTGTATAAGAGAAAAAGCCGTCCAGCTTTTCCAGTTGACAGTCCAGCTCCCGGATGATCTCACGCCGGTACATGGTGTAATCCGCTTTCATGCCCAGAAGGAAAGAAAGCCATTTTACGCGGAACTGTCCGGGGCTGATCGTACCGCGGTTCATCAGTACCGACAATATAAGAAACTGTTGGTACTGCTCACTGCTGACTTCATCCAGGCAGGAAGGAACCTCCGCCGTCTTACTATTATATGTAAACTTCTCCATGTCCGGACATTAAAAGGTTATTCCTTTGGATTGTACGGTGACACCCGGTATATAGTAATCCACCGTTTCCGACTGCGCATCCAGTTCCCTGATGATATCCTGTAATACATCCAGGTAAGCCGCCGCGTCCTGCTCCAAACTGTTAGCAACCGATTGCCGGGCCTCTTTTTCCGCCCGCAATTTATCCCGTACGGTTGTACTCTGCTGTACCTGTACGATTCCATTGGGTAGAACTTCCACCGGTAAACGTTCAACGGCCTTTTTTATGGTGAGAAGTGCAAGCGGGCGGCGTACATACTCCAGCAATTTCTCCGTTAAAACGGTATCGCCTTCAATCAGTTTATTATAACGGTTCCGGGTGATAACAGGTATTATCTGCCCGTCCTGGACTTCCCGGATCATAGGAATAAGCACCAGGAAAAGCCGGTGACTGCCGATATTATAATATTCATCGAACGTTTCCTTATTCTGAATAAGAAGCCGGTTTATAGCCTTTTTCTTAATGCCGTTCATCCAGAAATCAAACTTTTCGCGATCCAGTAGCTCCACCAACGCGTCTACGGCTTCATAAGCCAGGTTCCGGATATTCTCTTCATCCTTGAACTCCTGTAAGGCAGTCATGCCCGTTTCATTCTCTCCAAGATGTTTGCCACGTCCGGCCGTTCCGTGTTGTGCGTCCAAAGTGGGAATAACCTTTAACCAGGTAAACATCGCCACCGCCTGCTGCATCAGCCGCAAAGTTTCCGCCATGCCGTCCGATTCCGTGCCGTCCGCATGATCTTCACGGTAATACTTATCTACCGCGTCTATGGGTTCCGTTCCGATGATAGCCTGTAAATCCCGAATACCCAGCGGTAAGATAGGTTCCCACTTGGTAAAATCAAGATCATTATCGATCAATCCCAGAACACGGACTATTTCACCGGCACCGTCACCGCCTTTATTAAATAACTTCGTCATTTGCTCGATCTCTTTTTAGTGTATATGGTTTCCAATTATCAAAATCCTTTGTGAAATTGTTTATTTCATCGTAGAACTCCTTATAAAAGCGGGCCAGCCCGGTATCTATCGTTATACAGGTCTGCTCCGTGCGCGGATTGGTGTTTATATTGGCCGAACTTTCTATTACAAAATCAAAAGCGTTACCAAAACCAGCCATTACTTTAGCATGGTTACGGAAAATACAGACACGTGATCCGAAACGTTCCGCCACCTTCTTTAGGTATAAATAAACATCCGCGTAGGAACCTTGAAAGATTTCACCTACATAAAAATCCGCGTACCCTATGTCTTTCCTCTCCAGCCATTTCTCCACCTCCTTAACATCGGTAATTGCCATACACCAGGTAGAAATCAGAACATATTCCACCGGTTGTTGCTTCACGATCACACGAAGATAAGTAAGGCTGTCAACGTCCCCATGACTGATACAGTGATAAGCCGCCCCTTTCTCAAAATGCCAGGGCAAACACTCTTCCAGGTGCAGCTCCGATTTTATCCGCCGGTCAAAATGAACGTTTTTCGTCCGGCGGGCCTTTATATGCTTGTCCGGGGTGTTATCGGCACGGTTCTCTTCCGGTTGCCGGTCGCTTACCGGTTCTTCCGGTACATCTTCCGGTTTCGATGTAAAAAACAGACTACGCATTTTCTTTCATACGGTTAGAGGGTGAAACGTTCTGTTCCGCTTCCACTATGGTACGATAAAGCCCTACTTTCGTTGCGGTACCCGGAAAGTTGGCATTAATATACTGCTGTAACGGCTTACAAAGGATCATGTCCGGAATAGCCGTTTCAGAAGCGTTATACACTTTCAGGCTGTATAATTTCTCCGATCCGGAAGAAAGTTTGTTTTCTATAATCAGGTTTGAAAGTACCGGATCAAGACCGAAGCCGGAAGTGGCGGCAGCGTCCGCCTTATTGGATATTTTAATCTGGGCGTCCACATAATCCTTTATCTTCTTATCCAGTGGTTCCACCGTCCAGCCCTCAAAGTTATTCGCTTCCGGATTCCAGAATTTGGTCGTGTGCATGTATTTCCCGGCGTTCTGCCTTCCGGTAATGTTGGAGGCGAATTTCTCCATAGCTTCGTCCTTGAAATCTTCCAGCATTTGGGCCGTGTATTTCTCGCCCGTACGGTCGCAAACCTGTTTAATACGCGCTTCCGCACGGTCCCAGTAAGACTGCGGCGATTCGATGTGTAGGGAAATAGCCGAGGCGTTCTCGTTATAGGCGATAAGGATAGCGGCCAGACCGCCGGCAAGTTCCAGCCAGTCAAGCGCACCCAGAAAACGCGGTGTACTCATGAAATCCTTGCAAAAGGAATAGATATTATAGTATTTCACGGAAACCGGATATTTGAACGGGTGGGCCGGATCAAAGACCGGGTAACGGTAAGTATAAGCCGGATCAGGATAAGGAAAGTCGCCCACAAGTACTTCCTGCGGTTCATCCTCGCCCTCGGGCGGATATACCAGGCGGGCTTTCTGGTAGGGAATGTGTTCCAGCCGTACCAAACGCCCGGGATTGCCCACACGCGGCGCACGGTTCCGGACAAACTTTATAAAAAAGCCCTGCATGTGTGTCAGGTCTACGAGTGAGCGGTGAAGAACCGTCGTGTAATCCCATGACTCCAGGTCGGCGGTTATTTCCGGATCGAGTTTCCAACGCCGGTAAAAACGGTTATTCTCTTCGTCGATCGCATCCTCATACAGCCGCGGGCCTTCTCCCCACTGTAAACCGGCTATTTTACCCATAATGCCTTCACCGGCATAGAATTTATCCAGTAAGCGCATGACCTCGCCCGGCATGTCGTTATTGTCACCCATGGGAACGATAAAGGTACCGTTTACGCTGATCTTACGTGAAAAAAAGGCACCCCGCCGGTTCAACTGGATGCTGGAGGGCTCCCAACCTTTACCGCGGCCACCGATAGAAAAGGAGATCAGACCCTTATCACTGCCGGTATCTATAATTCCAAAGTTGCCACTTCGTCTTATTTCCATACTCTTAAATCGTTATTCTTTTCCCGTTGAACTCCATTACCAGGCATTCCCAGCAATTCAGGGGACGGCCCGTTGTGGTGTCCGTCAGGAATAGTTTATAGCTTGAATTTTCTATTTTTTCATCCGTCGCCTTTTTCCTCAAACGGGCGGCCGTGAGTATTACCATGTCGCCGCCGTCCCGTGTCTGCCGGTTCCATTTCCGGAACTTGATAGAAAAGGTTCCTCCGGAAATGGTAATCCGCTTCATCTGTTCTACCGCTACATAAAGGTTTATTTTTTCCATAGCCGGCGGATAAAATTTTTAATCCTGCCCCAGTTATCATGTACCAGGCAGAAGGATAGAAAGAAAAACATGAATTTTAGGAACGTCCATAAGCTACACCCGTTTGTAGTCTTTTCTTTTTCCTGGCTTTGTTGCTTAACGTCGGATTTACGGGTAACGGTTGTTTCCTGCTGACTGGTAACTTCCTTATGATCCTGGAAGGAGCTGCTTTGATTCTTTCCAGTTCTTTTTTCAGTTTTTCGGTTGCTGAAATCAATTTCTTTAATCCGTCCAAGGCTGTCATAGTTGATTCGGATATGCGTGCTATCTTCCCGGTGAACGTGAAGTGTGTGTTTGTCATTGCTTGAATCTCTTCGCGCAAGTACGATAACTCCGCCAGTAGTAGTTTGTTTTTCTTCTCCAATTGCTTCTGTAACCGTCTCTCGTATAACAGAGCGAGAAGAACGACAACCGTAAAAACAAGCTGCAAAACAAATAAAAATAAGTAAGTGTATGATTCCATGTTTCATGTTTATTAAGTCGTTAATTATTAGTAGTATCAAAAGTGATTGATTTACGGTTCAGGCAATTTTTCACCCCGCAAAGGAATGGCTTCATAATATCCATTACACGGGCGTTCTGCCTGATATCCTTTTCCATTTCGTTACATTTCTGCTGGAGTTCCCGGTACTGGTTCTCTACATCGTCGATCCGCTGTTTCAATTCTTTACGGTCATTCTTCATGTCTTCGATCAGTTCCTGGTAAACCTCCTGTACTGACTTCATGGCGTCAGCTTCCGCCTGTTTACGGGTATATCGGAGGGTGAACAGCCAGGTCAGACCACCCGTACAAAGAGCCGTAATAATCGCTGTAATTATCGTTTCCGTCATATTGATAGAGTTGAAAATTTTACATTATAATCCGGAAGATACATACATGCGTCAAATAACCCGCCACGATCCCGGCCAGGTCTGCCAGAATATCCTTCCAGTCCCATTTATTGCAGGGTGACATTTCATCCCCGTATTCTTTACCCAGTGAAACACCCAGGGCAAAGGGAACACCATAATCACCCAACAGGGCACATATAGCGTAATTAATTCCGAAATGCTTCCATTTGTCTGTTCCTATTTTCATAACTTGAATAATTGGTTACTGCAAAGGTGGGAAGAACGGACACCGACGAAAAGGACATAAAAAAGAGTGCCGGGAACCACCCCGGCACAAACAAACCCTAACCTGGGACTTAAACCCAACGGCTGCCTTTTCAGCCGGTATATTAAAATTAATATTAAGGATTAGACAACTTTTCGATGTCTTTTTTCATCATGCGTAAAGTTCTGATTCTTTCTACTATTTTTTCAGCGGAAAGCGGTTCCCCCCCTTCATCGGTCAAATCGTCGATAGTTTCCTCTATTACCCGTATGTAACAAGCGGAAACCGCTTCCGTCTTAACTTGCCACTGTTTCAATATTTCGGCACTTTCATCTGTGATATGTGCGCCGTTTACTTCTATATCTTTCATAATAATTCTTTCTTTAGACGTTTTTAATCGGTGTAGTCTCTAAGGTAGTGAAATCAATTATTCCGGCCTGCCGGTATATTCCGAGGGCGACTTTTCTAAACCGTTCGTAATTACGTCTGTCAATGGGTGATAACTGCCACCTCTTCATGTCTTTCATCAAATCCGGTATATTATTAGCACTATTATACAAACAGTTGTTTTTACCGTATTCGTGATGAAGTGATACAGACTGAAAATCACCGGAAAAAACAACCAGCCGTAAACGTTCAAGTTCGAGGAAAGCAAATTCTTCGTTTACCTTCTCCACCTTATAGGCTCTTAATTCAATGGAAGGCGCACCGTATTCACGTCTAACGAAAAATAGGATATCAGGATTATTTGTATTCATTTGGCACCTCCTTTTAAATCTTCTAATTTAATATGTGAAATGCTTGTTATATTTTCCAGTACCCCGTCACATATACTTTTAACCCTTAATCCGCGGGAACCGTCTTTCTTGGGTAAATTCAGGTGATAATACGGACAATTCTTCCAGAATGTAATCCGGGAAATCCAGCCACGAACTTTAAAAGTAGCATTGCTTATTTTATAATCAACCTGTATCAGATCACCCGGTTTAAATTTACTTTCCTGTAGAAACATATTCTGTATTTCTTCCTGCTCTTTCTTTATTTCCTCAATCCTTTTATCATTGTTTTGTAATTGGGTAAGTAACACTTGCTGATATTCAGTATATATCATTCGGCACCTCCTTTCTTTTCTATTTGGGGACGCTCTGAAAACCTATATATTCTTTTAACCCGGTAAATGAAAAAATAGGCTACCGGCTTGTCACAGCCGTTATTATGTGTTTTAGTGTCCTGGTCTATGTGAATAAACCCGCTACCGGAAGATATCTTCAGCGGCATTGTTTTAGGGTATTTCTCGTTCAACTCCTTTACTTTTGCTTCCAGTTCAGTTTTAAAAGCATCAAAGGAAATTTTATCAGGGCAAAGCGTACTACCAAACTGGTTTGCAAACTCTGCCATTTCAGCACATTTTCGATTCTGTGGCTTATACTCGTTAAGCTCTATAAAATAAGATGTCATTTTCGGCCTCCTTTCTTTACTTTTTTGGCACGACACACACAAATGACTGCACCAACGACGGCCGGTGGAAAAATAAAGGTTAAACAGAACCATGCGATAGCAGATAAGTAATAGGCATCAGAAGTCGAATTTACGGAACAATCTTTTTCCAGTTTCTGAAAATAACGATGTTGGATCGTGTTTACGTCCGTGCTACCAGTACGGAACGAAGGTACATAGCTTGTACCAGTTTGAAATTCATTTTTCATAACAGTGTGTTTTTGACTATTTTAAAATGAGAAAGGCGGCTACCATTTCCCTGTTCTGTCAAAAACACACTGCTAACCGTCCGAAAAGCCGGGTAATAGTATAGGGAAAGGCAACCGCCTTATATTATATAAATATCAATCGGGCATAAAAAAAGCCCATTGTTTATTTGAGCCAATATCCATGACTCACGGAACTGTATTAACAGCATGTTTTTGACAGGGGCAAATGTCGGTATTAAAATCTGAACAAAAAAAAAAAAACGTTAATAAAAGTTTATCAGAAAAAGAAAATTTATCGACTCTATAATTCGTTACTTCGTAGCAAAAACGCCCGCCAGAATTGGCGAGCGTTAATCTATTCTTATGGTTCATATCTCTTTTGAGTTTCACCCTCTTCATCACTTTCCTTTTTCATATTTCGCATAAATAAAGGAACTTTCTTTTCAACCTCTTCATTTTTATTCTCTTTATCTTCCATGACCGCTTTCTCCATGTCTTCAAAATCTTTCTGTGTTATAATACCTTCGCGTATTTCATCATCAGAAACTATATCTTTACTTAATAACCAATGATATACATTTTGATTCGTGCTCTCATTTGTAACAACATACGCTTGCTCAAATTTCCACCGAAATTTTGCTAAATAATTCATGGCGTCTACCATAGAATTAAATTCAATTTTTTTTCCGGAATCATCTACCATAAACGTTTTGTATTTTCCGAAATAAGATGTTTTTTGTCCGAAGTCTATTTGTATTTTGACTTTAGAACTCAAAACTTTCCCGGTACCTACAATTTCACAAAACGTTTTTCGAGTTTCTTGTGCTGCAGCTGCTACTACTAAAACAGCCAACACGATAGTTAATAATAATTGCTTCATATCAGTAACTTAAAATTAGTGTGTACTTTCGTGTGTACCACCCGTAAGTTCTGACGGTTATATATGCAGTGTAATTTTGACAGTTGCAAAAATACTTAAATATGTACATTTATAAAGAATATTATCCCCAAAAATGAAAGGCAACCGCCCAAAAATACACGGTAATTCACCCAAAAACGGGCAAAAAACGAGTAAAAACGCATAAAAAACACGCTTTTTCGCGTAAAATTTTGGTCTAAATGCAGATAAACGACTGAAAAACAATCAAAAACCGGAGAAAATTTCAAAAACTTAAAAAATGACACCTTCCGAAGACCGAGCCGCTCAGAAGTCGGAAAGCAGTTGCCCTCCCCCTAAAAGGTGAAATATGACCTTTTGGACGGGGTACCCGTAACCTGGTAACACAAAAAACGCCGGAAAACCGAATTTCCAGCGTTACAAGGCAATTACCTTTTGTGCCTGTTCTCTATCCATTGATCTACAAACGAATCGGCCTGCAGCGTCCGCTTGCCTCGTACTAAAGCTATCCAGCCGGGGCGCATCAGTAAGTATTTGAAAGCGTCGGAGAAGTTGGTGGATAACATCGGTAGTTTTTTCGGTGCCAGCTTTTCGGACTTCTTCACTTTGAACACTACTTTAGAGTTACCCCGGTATTTGATTTCTGCCTTTGCCTTTTCTACGGAACTAACCATTTCTTTACAGTTCAACGCATCAACCAACAGGATAGGCAGGTTCTTGTTGGTACCGCCCATAAGTTCCTGCATAAAGTCGTATTCCGCATCCTGCCGGATAACTGCCTGTTTACGGCTTTTCAGGTTTACGATCCAGCCGGTACGGTTCCCGCTGCCGTCTTTTTCTATGGCGTCTTTTATCTTACCCGCGTAATCTTCCTTTTGCTTCTCAAAGTTATTACCTGCACGGTCATAATACAAATCAAGTTCTTTATACTCATGGTTCTGGAAGAAAGTAAGGAACTGGTCGGCGATCTCCCGGAACCAGCCCGGCGGTATCTCAAAAAAGTTCTTATGTACCCGGTAATAAGCACCGTCCGGCTGACCGATCACCAAAGAAAGCATATTACCAAAGTCCATACCGCCTTCAATCGCTTTATCATGGTGCAAGTACCGGAGTTCCCGCGAGCTGTAAGCGGCTTCCCCGGACATGGTACCGTTATAATACTTATGTCCTTCACCGAACAACACATAGAAACGTAAATCCCTGCGAAGACCGGGACGCATACCAACCACCGACTTTTTAAATTCGTGAAGCTCCAGCGTACCATTATACAACCGCTTTAAATACTCTATCGTAAGTATCTCAACATTAGCGAATGAAGAAGCGTTAAGAAAGAACGTCTGCCCTTTTCTCAACTTCAACAAAGCACGATCGTAATATTCAATATCCCGCTTCAAACGTTTCAGTTTCAAGGGGGAAGGCCTGTTCTTTCTTTGTTCCCGTAAAAGGGAAATTATCAAGTCATTACGTACACTTGCCGCCTGCACTATCTTAATGATCCGTTCCGGGTCCATTTGCTTGACATACCGGAAAAACCAGTCGTACTCGTTTTCGTCGATATCCGGCATATCGGTAGTAATGGTTATTCCCAGGAACAAATGGGAATGTCCGTAAGTGATCGCATCACCGCGAAGAATAGGCATAGCGCGGTTTACTTTCATTTCCTTATCGTACTTCGCTTCATCATAAAACAGATGTATTACAGACTTTCCGGCAAGCAATGAAGGGTTATCCAGTGATCCCATGAAAATAACACATCCGTTCCAAAAGCTATAAACATGCTTGTAATCATCTACGATAACCGAACATTTACGCCGCCAGGATTCAGGCGGGCGGGTATCTTTTACATAGTGTACCCCTTCGATCAGGCCCATAAGTTGCCAGCCCTTCTGTACGGCCGGCATTATATTATCTTCCAGGTTACTGTAGGTATTGGCAACAAAAGCGAACGCACCGCCGGGCATTTCTTCCACACACCGGGCGGAACGCCTGGCTTGTATAACGGTAGATTTAGCCATACCGCGGCCGTCAATAGATACAAGGATAGTAGTATCGATCCAGTCCGTCAGAACCTGGATTATATGACCGTATTTTATTTCTACATCATCGGCGTTACTCACCTTCGTTATCTTCCCCGAACTCTTTGATATCATACAACATACGTTTTTTCAGATCAAAAGCTTTAATACGCGCATCCTCTTTTATATTATCACGTACAATAACAGGAATTTCCGGTATCGCGTCGATAAACTCTTCCAATTCCTTACGGTCGATTTCAGGAACACCCAGATCCTTACGGCTGGTAGTATAAATAACCGTGCTTTTCTGTGAAAGTAGTTCCTCCGGTATTTCGGTCTGTTGGTCCTTATAACATCCGCGAAGTTCCGCCGCCAGTTTCAGAAGGTTCTTAGCCTCCTTTACATTACCCATAAGAAAGACGGTATTCGCCCAATTTTCGGCCTTTTCCGCATACAGGTTGGCGAAAGCCTGCGGGCGTACGTTATCCTGTGTATAAAAGAAATTGAGACTGTCGGCGTACACCTGGCGGGCCATCCAGTCCGAAAGGCCGTAAGGCTCCGACTTTAAAAGGCGGATGATACCGGCCTTTGTCACCAACTTGCCATTTATACGCATACGGGCACGAAGGCCCCGTACCATTTCCATAAGGCTGTAATATTCCCTTTCATCGGGCGCGAGTGCTTCCAGCGTACCGGTAGAAAGAATCCTTTGAATCTGGTTGATATCCACCTTGTCAAAGTCTATTCGTGAGGGCTTAATTAAATTCGTCGTCATCCATTTGTTCGATTAAACGTTCAAAAGTATGTCTTTTCCGTACGGCCTCCAGCTGTTTTATAGCTTCCACGTTTCCACCTTCCGCCGCTTCATGGAGTTTTATTTCAGGGGCGGCACGTGCTACGAGAATCCCTTCCCGGATCAGGAAGTTAACAGAAGTTCCCACCGTTTCCGCATCCTGGACAAAAAGCCCGGCATTTTCCGGAGAAAGCCCCAGGGAAACGGCTATGTCTTTCGGGGAATACCCTAAAGAAGACAAACGCCGTACATCCTCTTTTTGCTGCGCATCCAGGTAAATACTATCCACCACCGTTAAATCGTTCATACGCATCTTTTATTCGTTTCTGTGCCGTGAAATAATAAATTTCGTCCTGTTCCATTAAAACAAAGTTCCGGCCGCTTTCAATGGATGCCACGGCCGTAGTACCGGAACCGCCGAAAGTGTCCAGGATCAGATCGCCCGGCTTTGTACTGTCTTCAATCAGTTTACGGATCAACGCTACCGGTTTTTGCGTGGGATGAACCTTTTCACCTTCTACCAGTTTAGCACCGGACGCAAAAGAACGGATATTATCTATTATGTTTGTGGCACCAATAGAAACACCCTTTCCACAATGAAACAAAATAAGTTCATGTATAAAGGCGTAATGATTACCCGGCCCCGACTGTTTATTCCAAACGAGCATGTTTGACGCGCCTAAATACAAGTCAAACAACGGATAATAAAAAGCATATCCGCGCCAGTCCGTAAAAAAATACACGCAAGCACCGGGTTTCTTCACCCGGTTAAACTCCTGAAACAAATCCCGGTAAAAGGGTTTACAGATAGACAAATCTTTAAAACTGCCTTTCTGCCCGTTATGTGTCATTCCCAGGAAATAAGGCGGATCGGTTATTATACAATCTACAGAATTGTCCGGAACACGTTTCAACGCCTCCAGGCAATCCTCGTTATAAATTTGGTTTGTTATCATTGGAAAGTTGTTTAAGCCGGCTTTCTTCTTTTTCTATCCGGAGGGTTAATGTCTTGAGCTGGTGCCCCAGCTCCGAGCGGTCGCAAGGGTGAGAAAAACGGCCCCGGTCCTTCATGAGCCGCTGCCGTTTTCCTGTCAAAGTGGCAATAAGTTCAACTACTTTTTTTTTCGCGCCTCGATTTCTTCCTCTATGGCCTTTTGTGTAGTCTCCCACTTTTGGATCAGTGCAAGGGCACTCGCTTTCTTCTTCTCATCATCTCCGGCCTGTTCCAACTTCGCCTTGTTCTTTGAAAGGTTGGCACGGGCGTTATTCAGTGCCTTTTGTATGTCGATATCCGAAAGGTTCTCGACACCCTTACGGACGGACAAACTTTTTACCTTCTCACATTTACCCAGAATCTTTCCGTTTTCCCGGTAATATTCCAGCTCGTCCCACATTTCGCGGTTAGCAATGAAGTTTTCCACAACCGCCTGCGCTTCCTGTGCTGTAGAAAGTGAACTGACATCATCCGGCGTAGCCTCCAGACAGGCGAAAGCCTCCTTATACTTCCCGTATGCGGTGAACATGTCGGAAACAAGTATTTTCAGAATGTCGGGGCAATCCGAAGAGTTCAGGAAGGTAAATTTCTCGCGGAAACGTATCATTTTGGTTACGGTTTCCGGAGCCGCCTTGTATCGTTTCTCCGCCTCTTCCAGTTCCTCTTCCAGCTCTTCCACACGGTCGGCATTTTCATCCATGGAAAGAACCTTATCCCGGAAATCGGACGAAACGAGTTCTTCCACGCTGACACCGAAAGATTCGGCAAGTTCCAGCAGCAAATCATCGCTGTATTTTACCGGCATTTTTGGGGGTTCCTGTCGGACGGGTTCCATTTTTACCGCGGCCGGCTGTTTGGAGTTGCGCCGGATCGTCTTAAATTCACGTTCGGAAAGCCCGGCCAGCTTCCGTAGTTCCTCTAAAAGAATGGCCTTCATCGTTTCCGTTTCTCCCTGCCGGCGAAATGACTTCTTTAGCATACGGTTGATACCGTATTTCTCGTACAGTTCCACGCCTTGAATAAAGTTACGCGGACCGGCCAGATAGGTAATAATTTCCTGTTTCATACTATATAAAATTTGATGATACAAAGAAAAAAAAGGCAATTACCCCCAAAAAGGACAAAGGGTGGCCGGGCATGTGCTGCCGGTCACCCTTTGAATGATATGAAAGCCGTTTACTTACGCCTCATAACGGCTTTGTTCAATCCATTTCATAGCCTCCGAACCGTCGTTAAACGCCCGCAATGTCAGTTGGGAACCTTCGGAAGCGGTAAACGTCTTACCGCCTTTCAGAAGGAAATTACCGCCTTTTTCCACTGTTGGCGCAACGCCCGAACATCCCATAAGGGTAATTACCGATCCATGACTTCCACCGGTAACACCGGCTATTTTGGCCGCACCTGCGGAAAGCTGGTACTGCCCGTCTGTCTGGTAATCTATATCTGTGGCCCCGGCTTCCACTACGGCCACCGGTTCTTCCAGGGTGTCAGTACCCCGGTAAATGGCGATATCATCCCCCTTGCTGATCTGGGTGAAAGTAAGTTCGTTCGTATTCGATTCATTGGAACCGGTATAAGAAACGGATAACTTACACGGGTTACAGGGCGTTCCGATTAGATCGGCAGGCTTTCCGCTACAATAACGGAGAACAACGATACATTTCTTAGACAGCCAGTTTGTCTTAAACTCACGGATTTCCTGTTCGTTACCGGGATGATTGAACTTAACGGAAGGCGTATAACCTTCGGCGTCGGTTTCCCCGTCACTGTTGGAACTGATTTCAGCGGTACCGGGTGTCAGGTAAATACCGATCGCATAACGTCCCGCCTTCATTACGATATCCTCCTCGATAACCACGCCGGCCTCGTTTCTTGGCGGAAAAGAAAGAATATCGTCAACGTCGTAAATTACGAGCTGATCCTTGGGCTGAATACCATTACCGGGATTGCCGGCCGGCCTTCTTACGCTTGCTTTTACGTATGTCATAACTTAATGATTTATAAGGTTATAAAATGGAAGGGATAAAGTACCCCTTCCGATTAATTTAGCCTCTTGCCACTTCGTAGAATTTACCGTCAGCGGCTTTCGCCAATTTGATGAACTTGCCTTCGGAAAGCGTTATAGCTTCGGTTAAAACAAAGTTTCCACCGCTGGCAATGGTAGAAGCATTTTCAGAACCGTTTCCGTAAATCGTGTAAACGATTCCGGCTTCTGCATCGGTAAAGTTAGTGATTGCCGTTGCTTTTGTATTTACACCGGTAACGAATACTTCACCGTCAAGCAAGGAAGGTGTCGTTTCATCCGGCGCAAACTGCAACGCATCGGAAGAAGCGTTTTCGCGACCAATCTCGATAAATTTACCGTCGGCACGTTTCATCAGTTTGATAACGTCCCCCTTACCGGGCTGCCAGGCATCGGAAATAAGTTCAAAGTTTCCGCTTTTCTCGATCTTAACACCCTTATCCACGCTTCCGCATTTCAGGGAAATAACCGCACCTACCGGAGCGTCTTCAATATCGGTAATAGCAAATTCGGCTGCATTGGCTACGGTAACAATGGATGTATGAAGTTTGGCCGACGGGTTCTTGTCCTTGTCAGCATCCACGAAGTAAGACGCCGGGCGGTCATACTCATTACAGAAGATCATCTGGCGCGTATAGTCCATATCCTCTTTCTTGGTGTACTTGAATCCCACGGCAATAGCCCAGATACTTTCACGCCAGTTACTCCAGACTTTCAGGCTCCAGTCTTCCTGCTCCAGGTTGAAAGCCGTCATTTCACCCGGCTTATCCTCGTAGGTTTTAATGTTGCCTTCAAACGTCCAGAAGATACGGTGGTGGTTGTCAGCATTGGGAACCGGGATAATCTTCACTGCCGGATATTCCTTTACATACATGATATTAGCCTTGTAATCCTGGTTCTGCCCGTAATGCAGTTCATTGTATTTATGATACAATACAATAAAGTGCGAAGGCATATAAAGTGCCAGGTTACCGCTGTCACGAAGAACCGCCGGGATCATGGAAGTACCCTTGTACACTTTTTCACCGATGTTTGCTTCGGTAATTTCCCCCAATTCGAACGGCTTGATCTGGTAAACGAGTTTTCCGTTATTGATATCGGTATGTCCGTTCACTTTCTTGCTGATGAACTCATACAGTCCGTCAGCTGCAGCAAGTGCTTTGCCGGGTTCGTTCAGATTCGGGTCCTTACGGATTCCGTTAATACGGCGTTGTTCACGCTCGTTATGCAACTTCTTGGCGGTTTCGGCCAGGATATACTCGATAAAAGACCACTTGATAGGGTTTGAACCTTCCTTGTTCAAAGTGCCGATCCAAGTTTTCTCCAGGGCCTTTAAATTTTTGAAACGGTGTGCAAACATCACGTTGAACATGCGCAGGGTTTCATCGTCGAACTCGTAGGAACCTTTAGTCACCTTATCGAAGTCGGATTCCTCATTACCGGCCTGTGAAAACTCACCCAGCCAGATATTAACCAGCGTAGCCAAATCCTGATAACCGGATTCAAGCGGGAAAATACTTTCAATGGAAGGAAGTTCCATTAAAAACGACTGCAAACGCTGCTGCCAGGGAATACGGTAAAAGGCCCCGAGGTCCTCCTTCAAACGGCTGTAGTCAATGGAACTTGCTTTCGGAAGAGCGATCATTTCAAAACCGGCAGCCTCCATTAACGCAGCTTTAGCGCGAAGGTTATACGGGCGGTCCTCCAGTGAGAACATTTCACCCTGCAAGCCCCCCAGCTGCTTTTCGTCCTGGAGATTGAATTTCCCTTTACCGTCCGCCTGGGCGTTGTGTTGTTTCCCTTTGCCCGGATCATCTTCCGCAGCGGCCGAAAGTTGAGCGATAATACCGGAAAGCTTTGTTATTTCGGCGTCCTTCTTGGCAATTAACGCGGTGTTGTTCCGGTTCTCGTCACGCTGTTGCGTCTGCAAGGCTTCAAGCTGTTCCTGCGCTTGTGTCAGACGTGCCGCAGTGTCACCCAACAAACCACGAAGGAAAGCGGTAGTTTTAGGTTCCTCGGTTTCCTCTCCCTGGTTCCCGTCTTCGGATTCGTCCTGGAAATCGTTTTCGAGGGACGCTTTAAAGTCCGTGAGGAATTTTTCGGTAAAACCGTAATTTTTCAGTTTTGCCACTTCCTCGACCGTGATAGAGTTTTTGTTCTCTACCTTGCTCCATTCCGACAGACCCAGCAGGGCCAGAATGTGAGCGGAAAAGCTCTTAAATTTCATATATACAAAATTTTGAAGTTAATACTATATGTTATACATCTCATTTACTTTTCTGACGGTGGCCTGTGCCAGTACCCACTTTACAGCGTCTTCCAGCGTACCGAACTGGTCTATATAACCGTTTGCCACGGCTACGTCGCCGGTGAATATCTGTCCCCGGAAAAGGGGAAGTTCCGGATCGTAGGCAATACCCAGATTCCGACTGATCGCATCACAGAAAATACGGTGCATGACTGCCAGACGTTGTTTTATAGGCTCTTCGTTGTTCTCTTTTTCAATCGCGCGGGTTTCATAGTTTTTCAGATCGGCACTATCCGGATAGATTTCCCGGTAATCAATGCCCTGTTTCCTAAAATATTCCTTAAAAGATTGGTAAGTAAGCATGATCCCGACGGAACCGACTTCACACATAGGGGAAGCGATAAAGGTTCTACCGGCGGCGGTTCCCAGCCAGAAATGGGCACTCCCCATGGTACCGGCCACATAGGTAGCTATAGGCTTGGAAGATTCGGCAATCATTTTAGCCGCCAGGTCCACATGTGCGACCATGCCGCCCGGCCCATTGATCCAGAGTACCGCACCGCAAATCTTAGGATTATCGAAAACATCCCGGAGCTGCTTTTCCAGGCGGTAAGTCTCCCAGGAATACAAGGTGCCTTCCAGGATAATGACGGCCACGCTGTCAACCGGCAGCGTGTCGTCGTCCAGTTCCCACCGGTTGGCAAGGTAAGGCGTAGTAGCGTAAGCGGTTATTTTATTATTGTTAAGCCGTTTTTCGATCGCATCCAGGTTGCCAGCTGCAACACACGGCACAAGTAAAGAAAGCAACCGGTAATAATCATTATCAGCGATTGCCCAAGGTGCTGTAAAAATCTCCTGTATTTTGTCCACGTTCTCTTTTTTACGGCAAAGAAAACGCCTATATAATAGGTAGAGAAGGACTGAAAGGAACCTACAGGAACGCATCAACGCCCGGACCCGTACCGGACAGGGTACAATTATACAGCCCCCCGCCGATTTCAAAAGAAAAGGTAAGCGGGTAATCGGGAGAACCGGAAACACGGGTATTACCCGTTTCGTCAATATAAAGAGCGACAAAGGGTGTCGCTTTCAGGTTTTCCAGATAAAGCGTCTTATTTTGGGACACGTCGGCAAGTTTGAAGGTATGTTTTTTAGTATAGACGTCTTCGTTTTTGCTGTCACCTGGTTTTAAGGTTCCCGGTACGATCGTAAGAATATCAGGTTTTCCGATTGAGCGGATAACGACTTTCGAACGCACGACGCCAAAATGAATAATGTCGTAAACGGGAACCAGTTGCAGGCTATGAGCGGCGGATATTAACTTTCTTGACATAATTACAGATATAAAGTATTGATAATCAAACATTCAGCATTTTTCGGACGTTTTTCAGCCAAAAACCGGACAAAAAAGGACAAACAGATACAGTTGGTAGGTAAAAAATAACTTGCTTTTTTACATTTTTTTTCGGTTATAAGCCCTTTTCTTCTTACGCCTGAAACTGTCCCGCCACCGCTGGTAGTTTTTCAGTAACCCGTCTTCCTGAATGGAAGATATATCATACTTTTTCAGGAAGGTAAAAACGGTTTCCTTAAACTCGATTCCGCGCAGATGCTTGTTTTCGTCCATGAGTTCGTGCAGCTCGGCCCACATCAGGGCACGCAAACGCTTTTCAAGAATGACGGTACCACGTACGGAAATGTAATTAAACTGTTCCGGAGACTTGCCGCCGGCAAAATTGGCCTCCCGGCGGTCAGGCAGCATAAACTCCAGATTGCCGCGGTCAGCCGAACAATTAACCGGCCGTTTCTCCATAAGATCGTAAATAGTCACATAGATATCGGACGAAGAAGGAAAACGGACGGTACCGACCGTTTCGTCGTAATATTTGCCCCGGACGTACTCGGCCAGGTAGGATTCAATCTGTATTCGGGTGGTAATCATAACAATAACATTCCTTTTTAAAGACAAAGATATCCCTTTATACGCTGTTGTTCTGATATTTACAGAAAAATGTAGGCTTTCGGCCGTCATTTTGATAAATATACTCCGGGAGAATAATTATAATGTGCCTTTCCTTGCCACCACGCCTCCGACATTTTCTCCGCCAGGCTGTTCTAATATAATCCGGTACTAAATTTTTGTAATTTCGTAACCGGGCAACCGTTAAAGATAAGATATTGTATCTTAGCAACTTAGCAACGTTACTAATTCCCGTTACAAAAAAATGGCAGGAAAACAGTTTGTAACCGGGCTTACCGGTAGAAGATAAAAAGGCCGGTGTTACAAACCGGAAAAGTTTGTAACCGTTTTGTAACTGCAACTTCGTAACCTTTATTTCCTATTTATTTATTTGATTTTCAGACTTTTTTCTTTCAAGCAAACAAAGGTTACAAGGTTACTAAAATTTTGTATGAAATAGAGGTGGGGTATGGGGAGGGAAGACGAACGGGCACCTTTGTTTCCATACGAAAAGAGGGACCGACACTTTCGTATCTGGTCCCTCTTTTCGTAGTTTACCGGCTTCGGTTCGTCTTATACACGGTGTTTGCATCTGCTTAAAATCCATTTCTTTACGTCCGGGTCCACATGGCGGTGCACGACGGCCGTATAGTCTTCGTTAAATTCATACTCCAGGGAGTTGTTGCCCTCCAGGATAAAAACACAGGCCGTTTTGATGATCCATTCGAGCTGCTCGCCCGAATAGCGTTCCAGCACCAGGACGGTACCGGGTTTCATACGCTCCAGATAGCGGTAGACCTGTTCGGCGAATTTCCGGAACCTCTCGCCACTGTTCCAGAGCGCGGTAAACTCGGACATGCTGTTTAATTTCAAATGCGCGTTATTCATTCCTCCGGTCGTTCATCAGGTACAAACATGAGTGTCGGATCGGTCGGTTCCGTTTCACCACCGACAGCCGGTTCCGCCGTACTACACGAACGTAGATAAATCATGTCGGCGGCCTTGCCGTCGTTATCCTTGCGGACGATGCGCCCCTGGGAGTTACAAAGGTCCTTCGGGTTGAGTTCGTCAATGTAAGGGCAAAGGGCCACAAAGCCTTTGAGGGCTTTTGTAAAACGCTGCATCGTAATTTTATTCACACCGGAAAAACTTTTGTAATCGGCGAAGGCCTTTTCACGGACGATAAAACTGTCCAGGTGCTCGCTGTCCGGAGAGAAATAAGAGTTCGCCCAGTCCTCGAAATTATTTCCCATATCGGCCTTGTATTTACGCCTGATAATGTTTTCCATGGGCGGAAGTAATTTAACGGATTCCTCACAAAGAGAAAGATAAAAACGGCAGCACTGCAAGAAGAAATTTATATCGGCGTTCCACTCGTTTTCGGAATACGTCTTAGAAAACAAATCCTTACCGAAATCGTCCCGGATAGAACGCGTTTCCCGATAGTCGTTATCTTCCGTACGCTGGTGGTAGTAGTCGGAGAATACCAGGTACAGCAAACGGGCTTCCGTAGACGGATCAAAATCAATAGGAACGTAATTGGTTGTAAATCCCAGCTTGGCCGATTCCTCGAAAGGTATAGTAAACGACTGGTTGTTCTTCGGGTTCACGGTCATATCTGACGTGATGATATCGTAAAACAGGCCCGTATTAAGATACCGGTCGCAATCATCCACCAGAATAAAGTCGGTATGCTGGTTCACCTGGTCGAACACGTGCGGGTTATCCATTAATTTAGGATTACGGCCGGAAAGCTTGACGGTCTTCATAAAGTAGGAAAGGGCCTTGAACATGAATGATTTGCCCGAACGTCCGTTACATTCCCCGTCTTCACCGATCTTGTTATCCATGGCCTGCGGTGCCCAGGCACGGGAAGGGGATTTATACCGGTGCAACATATAACCGATAGTAAATATCTTATTGATAAGGTTCTTTTTCTGTTCGGCCACTTCTTCCGCCGTGAGGCCTTCCCCCTCGATATCGAATTTATGTTTTTCCCGGTAAGATTCCGCTTCTCCTACGCTCTTATCATCGAAATTATATTCCAGCTCCTTACGCCAGTAAACACGGCTCGAATTGATTACATAACCGAAAAAGTTAGACGGAACGGCATTTATCTGGATATCAAACACATCGTTGCCCTCTATGTCTTTTTTACGGGAAATAGTGAACATGTCTTCCATAAGACGAACTTTGTGTTTCAGTACGTTTTCTTCCCAAACGTAGTGGGATAATGTGCTGCCGTTGGCCGGATGTTCCTTTATACCGGTACCGCTTACCTCCATGCTGCAACCGGGAAAGAAGAACATCTGTGTATTATGGGTATAATTGGTAAAGTCCAGTTCTATTTCCTGCAAATTGTCCAGGGCTGTATCTGATAGTTTGGGGCTGTTCAAAATAAGGTTTCTTATATCGCGGGATAAAAAACTATCCTGGGCCCAACCGCGGATAAACTTCCGGATATCCTTTGCCTTTATCAGTTTTACGATATTGCCGGTAATACGGATGTATTTCGTTGAACTGGAATTTTCATCATGAAGCGAATAGAAACCGTTAAGACGTAAAAAGTAGTGAAGGCAGTCCGCGTCGATGTTGTGATCCCATTGCCGAGATTTCTCGTTAAACTTGGAATACCAGAATTTGGCGGGCATGGCAAGCGTCATAAGGTTACGAAAATCTTCGTTCTTGCTTCTTAATTCCATAAAGTCCCGGAAATCTTTACGGGGTTTGCCCCGCTGGTCCCGGTAAGTGTTAAGCCAGGCCGGTAGCCAGATCGTGTGGATATCAATAAAGCGTAGTGCAAGTTCCGTACCCTTCACCATGCCCGTCGTGTCGATATCAGGTATGTTATACAGAACTTCAACGTATTTCATGATCTCTTTATAGTCCTGTTCGGAAAGTTTGTACGATTCCGAATTAAACCAGACCGGAGAAAAGCCCAGCGATTTAACGCACAGGGCGTCGCGCTCTCCGGAACATATAAACGCCTCCTGCAGCTTCTGCTCCTTATAGGGCTTTTCTGCATTGGCCGGATTCTTTTTAAAGGCGGCTTCTTCCCTGGAATTAAATTCACGGTATAAGGCTTTCAGTTCGGAAAGGCCGTTTATATAGTCCTTCGGCTTGACACCTTCCGGGGTGTAGGAAAAACGCCACTGCTTGTCTGGATTCAAAGGCTCGTATATTTTATAGAACTTCACTTCGGGCGTGTCACCTTCGGCCGGTTTTACCAGACATTCGCGCATAAAGATAGGGTATGTCGCAGTCGCGTATTTATAAGTTACTTCGCGATTTTTTACATACCCTATATATTTGGCCGAATACCAGTGCAGGGCCTCGGCGTTCTCTTGGGTGACACGGGGGCCGAGTATGCGTAACTGCTCCGGGGTAAGATGATCGGCAAGCTCGAAAATTTTAGTACCGTCTTTCTGATCCTGGGAGGCCGGAACCTTACGGATATCCGGCTTGTTTACGTTACGATTAAGTTCATCGGTTACGTTGTACATGGACGCAAGTTTAAGAATAGCCTCATTAAACCGGAGGCCTTCCTCATACATGCAGATATCGACAGGGCTTTGAGCCGTTCCGGTATCGCCGAAATCCGTTACCTTATAAACCTGCTGGGAACCTTCCTTTCCGAATAGCTTGATACAGGCCGACGCGTCGTCTTCTGACGGCCGGCGTTTGAAATGGCGGTTGGTTCCGACACAATCCCGGGCTTGCGGATAATAATGTAGAATTATATCCAGCCCGTTGTTGGTTACTTTGTAGATGTCTTCTGCCTTTATCATCGTTATAAAGTTACGTAGTTACTTATTTTTCGTTATTTTCCTTCTGTTCTGTTTTCAAGTCTCCCCAAGGTTGATACAGGAAAACGAATAATAACAGCCAAAGAAAAGCGGTTTTACCCGTATAATAAATGACAAAGGCAATCAGCCCCATAAAGGCAACCACGATTATAGCGTGGGCGATGTATTTTAAATTTTTATCTTTCATTGTTCAAACATGTTATACTGAATTGAAAAACCGAATTTGCTTAATCTCCTTTCCTGGAGAAGGGAACGTTTGTCATGTGAAGGCATAATGGCCACCAGGTTCTTCGTATCGAACTGGTAACCTTTCTTCCGCATCTGATAACGTAGGTTTCTTAGGCGTCTGTCTTCTTTCATGGCATTTCGTTAAAATTGTCTTAGTTTACAGAAGACACGGTACACTATCGCAAAGTATAGCGTTTAAATCCTCCTGTATGGTTTCCTGCTGCTCTCTGTTCAAGTGTACCAGGAAATAACCTTTTCCGCCGGAAAGATTCTTAATCTCCGCCAGATTATACTTCCTGTCTACCGCATCCACGAACGCAGGGGATTCCATGGGGCGGAAACTGCTGAATATTTTATAGGTTCCACTACTACCTTCTATTCGTAGCGTGGTTAATTCATCGGGGGTAGTAATTGTTGATTTCATTTCTAATTTGATTTGAATTAAACTTCATTCGCAAAGCCCGTGATAAAGGCTCATGCAACTATATCCGCCTTCCGGCTCAAACATATCATCCATACCGACATTGTTACGGTTCACATACTCGAAAACTTCCTGTACTGTTGGATAAACCCTATTCTTACAGAATCGACCAGGAATGTAGCCGGGCGAGAAGAAGGACGAACCTTTCGGAGTTTCTTCTTTCATCCTTTGTTCTGCATCTATCAAACGGTTACGCCCGAACTCTTCTTGCGAGATGAGTTTGATTTCCTGTTTCCGGCACATAATACAGGGATAGCAACCAACACGGGAGAACCCACGAGAATACAAAGGATTTGGTTTCTGTCCGACTGATAGAATATGGTCTATAACTTCTTGTGCCGACCATTGAAAAATAGGGCGGGAAACACTGGCGTCGTATCGCTCGCACCATTGAATAACATCTTTCCTACGATAATCTTGCTTCCAAACATCTACCGTCTTTCCTTTACGATTCTTTTTTATGCACTCGAAATACTCCCCGAAATAGTTGCATTCATAAGGAAGTTTAGCTCGTTCTTCGCTTTCTTTTGCCCGGATGCCTTGAATTATCAAACAAGGTTCGGTTAAGGAGAGAATGTAATCAATCATCGGTTTTATTTTTAATTCAGAGGTGCAAAACCTCCGTTGAGAGGACGGGAACCGTGAACGCTTGATAGACATATCCACAAAATCCGTATACTTCTTGCTTCTCAATACTACTAGTTTTACATTAAGCTGCTGACATACATCCGCTATATGCTGATATGTGTCGGGGTGTTCCCAACCAGTATCGCAAAACACCGCTTCTACATTATCGGCACCGTATTGGTTGACGGCTTGAATAAGGCAGGCTTGTGAATCCTTGCCGCCGGAGAAACTTACTATTATTTTCATAATTTATGTACCTTTTTATTTTCATCTTCAAAATAGACTGTCTCACACTTACGACGGTTATAAGCAATAGGCAGGTTTTCAATCGGGCAATATCCAAGGAATTCATACGTCACTCCGTTTTTGCGAAGAGAGAATAAATCACCTATTTTTAGATTTTTGATTTCACTCATTTTTCAATTGTTTATAACTAAATGTTGGTAATTTCTTAGGCCGCGGACACTCTTTTACATAGGTTCTATCTACTGTAATAATATCCTGCAAAATACTTTTCTTTAATGCTTTCTTTTGCTTTCGAGGAAGTCTTATTAATTCTTTATATCCGTAAACACCGCCTACAATATGCCATAACCAAAAATTTACTTTTAACCCTTCATACATAATTATTTATGCTTTTTTGTGCCGGAGGATAGCATCGAACTACCAATAACACCCGCTTTCGCCCTTCGGGGTTATCTCCATACTCCGGCGGTTATTCTATGGAGCGACAAAAGCCGCCCCAGTTTTTATTCGCTTTTCTTTTGGAGAATATTTTCACTATGGAAAATTTTCACGCCTGTTACTTCCTCGATCTTATCTTTTGCAAGTTCGGGAATACGACACAATCCACCCCGCCAATTATGAACGGTATGCAATGGAACTTTACATGCTTCTGCCAACTTTACCACCATTTTAGAAGAATCTTTCAGCGGTAAAGTCAAAAGATACATTCTTAGTTTCTCACCGTCTTGATTTCTTTTTAAAGTTTTTTTTGCCATAACATCACATTAAATCTATTATTTATTTCTATATTTATATCACAAATATAGATTTATTTAGCATAATATGCTATATAATTCCTGTTAATTATTGTAAACACTGTATTGTATTATGGCTAATTTATTACTTATAAGGGATTTATGCGAAACAAATAAAATTAAAATTCGGGAATTAGCTTCCCGAATCGGTAAAGATGAAAGTACTATTCAGTCTATGATAAGAGCGGGGTCAACTAATACTAAAACTCTTGAAGCCATAGCAGAGGTATTTAATGTTTCTCCTGGTATTTTCTTTGATAATCCTTCGGAAAGTAATACAGGCAATGCTCTCGATAAAGAAGAAGAAATCGCTTATTTAAAGAAGATTCTTGAAGAGAAGGAACGGCTAATACAAGTTTTATTAAACAAAAAATAGTTATTCAAAAATACATCAATGCCACAATATACAAAAATATTTACCCATGATTCAAAAATAATAATATTCAACAATAAAAAACAGATAAATATTACATGTCTACGGACATATTTCGGACAAATCAACTTATAATAATAATGCTTAACCAGAAACATAGTTATTTGACATTCAATAAAGGGAGAAGCCAAAAATGTCATTAGAGTTCGAGCCTCTCCTCCCGTGCAAAATAAAAGCCGCAGGTAATCGTTGATTTTCTGCGGCTTTTCCTTTCTATAAAAATCAAGTCCATCCAATTTATTCACATAGGGAGTACTTTTTGGAGCACTTCACTCCTATACACGTCGGAACTTTCATTTCACTGTAAAAAGTGTTTTTTTGTTAATAGCCGGATATAGATATAAAAATTACTTATTTTTGCACGATTGATAGTATTCACCCAACCTCAACTGCATGCAACCTTTTAATGAAAAACAACTTTTAGAGGCTATCAGTAAAGGAGACGAGAAGGCTTTTGAAACCTTCTTCCTGCACTATTATCCACAAGTCAAAGGATTTATCACCGGATTATTGCAATCACCGGAAGAAGCGGAAGATATATCGCAGGATATATTTCTAATGCTGTGGGGCAACCGCTCATCCCTCAATACAATCAACAATTTCAAATCTTATCTTTTCCGTGTCTGCAAAAATGCGGTATACCGGCATATCGAACGTGCGTTATTATTCAAAAACTACCAGCAAAAACAAGCCGAGAAGATTGTTTCCACACCGGAAAGCAACGAAACTGACGACAATATACAACTCAGGGAACTCGAACTACTGGTAGCAATGGTTGTGGAAAAAATGCCTCCGCAACGGAAGAAAATATATAAGATGAGCCGGGAATCAGGAATGAGCAGTGACGAAATAGCCCAAGCGTTAGGCATCAATAAACGGACTGTCGAGAACCATCTTTCACAAGCCCTCACAGACATACGGAAAGTGCTATTTATTGCCTTTATTCTATTTTTCTAAAAAAAATATGAATTCAGACCGTGCGTAGTTGACCAGCTACGTATCTTATATAAGAAACCATCACCATAAAAACATTAATATGTCGAATACCTATAAAATAATTAAAAATTTTATTTCCGACAAGTTCAGTCCCGAACTTAAGGAAAAGATGTGGAGATGGATCATTGACTCCGCAGGACAGGACGAGAAGGAAGAAGCAATGATGCAGGTATGGGAAGAACAGGAATTCAAAACCGATGCAAGCACCATACGCTCTTATCAGGATTTCCGCAAGAAGCTGCCGCATTCACAAAAAACAGCCATTTCTTATACGTTGCGCAAATGGGGACAAGTAGCGGCAGCATTACTCATCCCTCTGCTGTCCATATGGATAGCTTACTTATATATGCAACCCGATGAAAAACCTGTAGAATTGGTAGAATACTTTGTGCCTAAGGGAGAACAGAGGCAAATCACTTTGCCCGACGGTTCCATAGCGCATCTCAATTCAGGGACATTGTTAATATATCCACAGAAATTTGCCAATGACATGCGTTCCGTATATCTGATGGGAGAAGCTAATTTCGATGTAAAGAAAGATAGCCAACATCCGTTCATTGTCAAGACCAGCCATCTGAAAGTTAAAGTTTTAGGAACCAAGTTCAACGTACACGCCTATCCGGAAGATGAAAAAACAATCGCCACTCTTGAATCAGGCTCAATTGTTGTTCAGAAATCGAACGATGAGGACATCATTACCCTGACACCCGATGAGCAACTTGAATATGACAATCCAACCGGAGAATTCAATAAAAAAATCATTGACGCTTCATTATACTCCGGTTGGACCAAAGGTGAATTAAACTTTGCCGGAATGACCCTCAAGGACGTTTTCACTACAATAGAAAGAATATATAATATACATATCATCGTTCCACCACATCTAGCCACTACGGATGTATATACGATCAAATTCAAACATAAAGCTCCTATCAAAGATATCATGAATATTGTAACAAAAACGATAGGAAGCATCGATTATAAAGTAGAGGACGAGAACGTGCTTTTAATTTATTCACCTCAAAACAAGAAAGGAGGCAGATAGGCAGAAAAAAGGGAGCCGGTACTTCGCGGATACCAACTCCCCTAAATCAATCAAAATTACTTCATTCAAATTTGTAGCATACACTTAAATTAGTATTAATGATTAACTCACAAAAGTATGAAACTTTATAAGTTATCGGGTAAGAATTACCCCGTAAAAATTCATAAATTTTATATATTGTTATTTGCTTTATGTTTTTATAACACAGCCTTCGGGCAAAATCAGCAGATAACGGTATCTATGAAAAACCAATCTCTATTAAAAGTATTTGAAAGTATTGAAGCCCAGACTGATTTAAGCATTGCTTATAATCAGACGAAACTGGACGTCAAACAAAAGGTAACCGTCAATTTCACCAAAGAAACGGTTTCTTCTGTTCTGGACTCGGTATTAAAAGGAACCGGATTCACTTACAGACCGGAAGGGAAACATATCATCATAGTCCCTGTTCCGCCAAAAGCAGAAATGCCTTCCAATAATACAACCCAACAGAATATAAAAATAAGGGGAATCGTCACAGATATGCAGGGCGAGCCCTTGATAGGAGCTAATGTCCTTGTAGAGGGCAGTAAACAAGCTACTATCACCGATGTGAAAGGAGAGTTTTCATTGGAGGTTCCGGCAAACAGCAAACTGCGGATTACTTACATCGGATATATGCCGCAAGAAGTTTCCGTCAAAAATAAAACATCCTTCAATATACAGTTGCAGGAAGATACACAAACGATGGACGAAGTGGTAGTCATAGGGTTCGGTACACAGAAAAAAGTGAATATGACCGGAGCGGTAGCAGCCGTCAATGTCAAAGAGTCACTGGGCGACCGTCCGATAACCAACGTTTCGGCAGCTTTGCAAGGGGTAGTTCCCGGATTAAAAATTGAATCAGCCACCGGCACTCCCGGTGATGACATGACGTACAATATTCGTGGAACAACGTCTATCAACGGTGGTGAACCTCTGGTATTAGTCAATAATGTACCGATGGATATCAATATGATTGATCCGCAGGATATTGAGTCTGTATCCATTTTGAAAGATGCCGCTTCCGCAGCTATTTATGGGGCACGTGCCGCTTTCGGCGTTATCCTGATTACAACAAAGCAAGGCAAGAAAGACATGGCTCCCAGATTCAATTATAACAATAACTTCTCTTTCTCCAAAGCTTCGGAATTACCGCAAAAAGCCAACCCGTTGGAGTCGGTGCTAGCCTATAAGGAAATGGGATGGGCCAATGACACTTATGTGGACGGGAAAAATATTACCCAGTGGGAAGGATATATACGCGATTATCAAAGTAATCCTTCCAAATATCCGAACGGGTATATATTTGACGAACAAGGCAATTTGTTCTTAATGCGGGAAAATGACATGTTTGCCGATATGATGGATAACTTCGGGTTCATGCAGAACCATAGTTTCTCCGTATCAGGAGGTAGTGAACGTACGAGTTATCGTTTAAGTTTAGGATATACCGGTGAAGACGGAATTCTGGTAACGGACAAAGACAAGTTCGACCGCATAAATATGTCCAGCTTCATCAGTGTGGACGTCAACAAATGGCTTACCACCCAATTGGACATCAGGTATGCGAATTCAACCCAAAACAAAGTAGAGCAAGGTGGCCGCAACGGCGTGTGGGGAAGTGCCATGACACTGCCATCCTACCATAATATATTACCGTATGAAGAAGATGGTGTCGTATATCCGGCAGAAACTTCGGCTACTTATGTACGTTATGGGGAACCGAGGATTATCAAGAAAACCAACCTGCGCACATTGGGCCGTGTTATCATATCCCCGCTGAAAGGATTGAAGATTACAGGTGAATATACATATAACCGGACTACCGAATATAACCGCATGTACGTCAACAAGTATAAATATATGGGATTCAACTTTACGGGGGTCATGAACAATGTAGAAAACTCACGTTATGCCCTGACACAAGGGTTTACCAATTATAACGCTGTCAATGTATTTGCCAATTACGACTTTTCCATAGGCAAACATGACATTGCCGTTATGGGAGGATATAACCAGGAAGAAAGCCATAAAGAATCGCAATGGTCACAACGTACGGACGTACTGTTGGAGAATCTGCCGTCCCTTTCAGGTTCAACCGGCACGACTTCCGTTACCGACAGTTTCGATGAATATGCTATCAGAGGTTTATTCTACCGTGTCAATTATGCATACAATGGCAAATATATGTTTGAAGCAAACGGGCGTTATGACGGTACTTCCCGGTTCCCGAAGAACAATCGTTTCGGTTTCTTTCCTTCTTTCTCCGCCGGATGGAGAATCTCGGAAGAAGCATTTATGAGTAATACCAGGACTATCCTCTCAAACCTGAAGTTGCGTGCTTCATGGGGTTCCATCGGAAACCAAATTATCATGAAGCCGGATAACACTCCTGACAACTATCCATACATCCCGTCCATGTCACCTTATCTTACGACATGGTTGGTAGACGGACAAAAGGCAACCTCACTGAATGCCCCCGCAATGGTCAGCAGCAGTTTCTCATGGGAGAAAGTTTATACGCTGGACTTCGGCATTGACTTCGGATTCTTCAATAACCGCCTTAACGGAACTTTCGACTGGTATCGCCGCGACACCAAAGGAATGCTGGCGCCCGGCATGGATCTTCCATGGGTAGTGGGCGCTACTGCCGCCAAACAGAATGCCGCTGACCTGAAGACTTACGGATGGGAACTGGAATTGAACTGGAGAGACCGGATTAATAAAGACTGGAGTTACCGGATTGGCTTTAACCTGTACGACTCACAAAGTGAAATCACGAAATATAACAACGATACAAACCTGTTAGGTGATAAAATCTATCGCAAAGGAATGAAAATGGGAGAAATTTGGGGATACGTTACCGACCGTTTCTACACCGAAGACGACTTCAACGCAGACGGGACACTAAAAGCAGGAATCCCTATACCGAAAGGAGCCGGAAAAGTTAATCCGGGAGATGTACTATATAAAAACTTCGACGACGATACAGAAACCATCTGGAGCGGTGAAGGAACGGCAGACAACCCGGGCGACCAACGTATCATCGGTAATTCAACTCCACGTTTCCATTATGGTATTACTGCAGGAGTGAGTTGGAAAGGGCTCGACTTATCCATCTTCTTACGCGGAGTAGGCAAGCGAGATTACTGGCGTACCGACCAGATTGCATGGCCTACCGGAAACTGGGGAAGTTTGTTCAAAGAAACACTTGACTTTTGGACTCCGGAAAATACCAATGCTTATTATCCGCGCGTATATTCCAACGACGGAGTAACCACAAGTTACAATCGCTGGAAACAGACAAAGTATCTGGCAAATGCCTCTTACTTGAAATTACAGAATATCACGCTCTCGTACACTTTACCCAAGACATGGTCGAAGCGTATATATTTTGACGAAATGAAAGTATTCTTCAGTGGAGAAAATCTATATACCTGGGATCACCTGCCGGAAGGATTGGAAACCGATATGTTGACAAAAGGCGCATGGGAATATCCATTTATGAGAAAATTCTCCTTCGGTATCAATGTTACATTCTAATAACCAAAGCATTATGAGAAAATATCTATATTTAATATGTACAGTTTTATTAGCCGGTTGTCTTAATAATGATTTTCTGGAAAGATATCCTCTGGGAGACCCGACCGCCGAGACCGCTTTTAAAACATACGATAACTTCAAGGCTTATGCCTGGGGACTATATGAAACTTTGCCCTCATTGGGATATGGTTCGGAAAACGCTACGGATGACATCTCGTACAACCAGACAAGAGGAACCAGTGAAAGCAACTGGATCAGGAAGCTGGTGACTATCCCCGACAAAAAAGATAACACTACCTGGGATTATTATAGTTTCATCCGCCGTACCAACTTGATGCTCGACCACATCGAAGGCAGTGAGATGACAGATACAGAGAAAGCGAACTGGCGTTCTGTAGGCTATTTCTTCCGTGGTTATCGTTACTTTTCTCTCCTGTCGAGTTATGGCGGCGTACCTTGGATTGACCATGTATTAAGCGATGACGAAACAGAACTAATCAAAGGGCCGAGGGCTTCCAGAGACGAAATAGCAAAACATATCCTGGAAGACTTGCAATATGCAGAAAAGAACATCAACGTAAATGGAGAAGGTAAAAATACCATCAACAAAGCATGTGTACAGGCCCTGCTGTCACGTTTCTGTTTGTTTGAAGGTACATGGCGCAAATATCATGGTTTGAATGATGCGGAAACCTATCTGCGGGAATGTAAAAGGGTGTCTGCCGAATTAATGCAAACTTATCCGAACGTAGCTGACTGCTACGATGATTTATTCTGCTCGCTGGAACTGAAAGACGTTGCAGGCGTGATTTTATACAGAGAATACTCGGATGCCGTAAACGTAGTACACGCCGTCAGTATCGGTGGAACTACTGCCACATCCTTCTATAATCCGACCCGGGATTTGGTGGACAGCTATCTCTGCTCGGACGGCAAGCCACGCTGGACTAGCGGACTATTTTCAGGTGATGAAGATTTATATAATGAGTTCAGTAATCGCGATCACCGTTTATGGTTGCATATCACCCCACCTTACAAGGTAGACCGTTCAAAATCAACCACCGCATGGGACAATAAATGGGAATTTACAGATACTCCAAAAGATAGGAGTTTTATCGACAGTCTCAGCACCCGTATGGGAATAGGATATGGCACAACCAAAGAGCGACAGAAGTTATTGCCGTTCCGTCAAGGGTATGACGGTGGTATTCTGGGAGCATCCCCCCACTTTGATTTCTATCTGGAAAACCAACCGTGGTATAAATCAGCTTTCGGATATAATAACTGGAAATACTATTGCTGTTATTTGAGCATGGGCAGCCAGCGAAATGAAGAGACAGACATGCCCATTTTCCGCATTGAGGAAGTAATGCTGAATTATGCGGAAGCGATGTGTGAACTGGACGAGTTCGACCAGTCCATAGCAGATGCCACTATCAACAAGCTGCGTCCGCGCGCTAACGTAGGCTTGATGAAAGTTTCGGAAATCAATACAGCTTTCGACCCGAAGCGTGATATGGGAAATTCCGATTATCCCGGCGACTACGAAGTAAACCCATTACTGTGGGAAATACGACGTGAACGACGCATTGAACTTTTCTCTGAAGGCTTCCGTTTTGATGACTTGAGAAGATGGAAGAAATGCCACTATGCATTGAAAAAGAAACTTGGACAATATGTACGGGCATCTGACTTCCCGGCAGGAACCAATGTGACAATTGATGGCGGCGCTACCGAAGGATATCTTGAGTTCCATCCCAAACAGAATCATTTATGGCCGGATTATTATTACCTCAACCCCATTCCACGTAACGAACGAGTGCTGAACCCCCAACTCGAACAAAATCCGGGATGGGAAAACGGAAATTAATAGATAGACTTTAATCAATTAGAACTGTCCGAAGTGTTTAGCACGACGGACAGTTCACTCTTAACCTCTCATAGAAATAAACAATATGCATCCCATGAAATATCTATTCCCAACTATCATTCTGCTGGTATCATATACAACTATTGCTTGCGGGCAGATTGTATTCCCGTCCCCCAACCAAGTGGAAATGCAAAAAGGCAATCTGACTCTTAAAAAAAGTATTTCTATATATGCTGAAGATACCACCGCTTTTTATTTAAGCCTTTTCCGTACCGAAGTACTCCGCGACACTCCCGTCAAATGGCAAAAAAAAGAATCTGGTGCTGAAATCTGCTGGATTAGTGATTCATCACTACCGCCTGAAGGGTATCAGATTAATATCAATCCACGCCAAATGATAATAACCGCTTCCGACCAAAGAGGATTTACCCATGCAGTACAAACCTTGCGTCAATGGGTTACCAGTCCTACGGGAAGTCTTACTTTTGCTTGTGCAGATATTACCGACTATCCTCGTACGCAATGGCGTTGCTTCCTGTTGGATTCCGGACGTCAATATCAGAAAATATCCACCATCAAGAAGTATATTGACATGGCTTCATTGTTAAAAATGAACTATTTCCATTGGCATTTGACAGAAGGACTGGGATGGCGGATAGAAATCAGGCAATATCCGCGTCTTGCGCAAATAGGAGGAGCGGTAGGCAAGGGAGAAGAACAACAGGGATTTTATACACAGGAAGAGATACGGGAAGTTATCAAATATGCCAGTCAACGGAATATCACTGTCGTTCCCGAGATAGACATGCCGGGGCATGCTGAAGCTGCTCTTTCCGCCTATCCCGAACTCGGTTGTTTCGGGCTGCCCGTTGAAGTGCCGCAGCATGGATTTACCCAAAATATATTTTGTGCAGGAAAGGAAGAAGTACTGGTTTTTCTGAAAAACGTATTGGACGAGGTATGTTCCCTCTTCCCTTCCCCCTACATCCATTTAGGGGGAGATGAGGCGCCGAAAGGAAACTGGGACGAATGCCGGGATTGCCGGAAGAGAATTTCCACACTGAAACTGAAGGACAGTCATGACCTTCAGTTATGGTTCTCGGCACAGATGGCAGACTATTTGAAGCAAAAAGGGCGGAAAGCCATATTCTGGGGCGACGTAGTTTATCACGACGGCTATCCATTGCCGGATAACACGGTGATTCAGTGGTGGAACTATCGCGGGCACAAAGACCTGGCACTCCGGAATGCAATCAAGCACCACTATCCGGTCATTTGCAGTTCCAACTACTATACATATCTGAACTTCCCGCTAACTCCCTGGAGAGGATATAATGAAGCACGTACTTTCGATTTGAAAGACGTATATCTGGACAATCCCTCCAACAAAGCCCTCAAGGAAAAGAACTCTTTGATTCTCGGTATGACTTGTGCATTGTGGACCGATGACGGAGTTACTGAACGTATGATAGACCGGCGTCTATTTCCCCGTATTCTTGCGCTGGCAGAACAAATGTGGTATCAGGGGGAAGCGCTTGACTTCACCCGGTTCCACCAAAATATACTTCAGAGAAAAGAATGGTTCGAACAAATGGGGTTTAAATTCGGCCCGGCTTTAAAGAGTGAAGTGAAGGAAGATTATAAATGGGATTAAAAAAAGAATATCATGAATAAAAGGAACTTATTTATCGGTGTTTCCGCCCTATGCGGCAGTTATCTGCAAGGGCAGACTTTACATACACAACCCAACATTATTTATATTTTAATGGACGATCTGGGATATGGGGATATCGGTTGTTTCGGACAACAAAAAATAGAAACGCCCAACATCGATCGTTTATGCAAAGAAGGTATCAAACTGACACAGCATTATTCCGGTTCGCCTGTATCTGCTCCGGCACGTTGTGTATTAATGACGGGCATGCACTCCGGACACGCACAAATCCGTTTCAATAATGAGATGACTGAACGCGGAGCCGTCAACAACTATGATTCCGTATATGCACATAAAGAACTGGAAGGACAGTTCCCCTTGCAAGCCAACACGATGACTATCGGGCGAATGATGCAACAGGCAGGGTATGCTACCGGATGTTTCGGAAAATGGGGACTTGGTTACCCGGGATCCGAAGGGACGCCCGGCAAGCAGGGCTTCGATCAGTTTTATGGATATAACTGCCAGCGCCAGGCACATACGTATTACCCACCATTTTTATATAAGAATGAAGAACGTATCTATTTATCCAACAAGGTGACCGACCCTCACCGAAGTCCCTTGGACAAAGATGCTGACCCGAATGATCCGGCCAATTATGCCAAATATACGCAAAAAGAATATGCCAACGACTTAATCTTTGATGAACTTCTAAAATTCGTCAGTACCAATCAATCCACTCCTTTCTTCCTGATGTGGACCACTCCCCTACCGCATGTATCCCTGCAGGCTCCAGAACGTTGGGTGAAGTATTATGTAGAAAAGTTCGGTGACGAAGAGCCCTATACAGGCAAGGCAGGTTATCTGCCCTGTCGTTATCCACACGCCACTTATGCAGCAATGATCAGCTATTTTGATGAACAAATAGGCGGATTGATAGAAAAATTGAAAAAAGAAAACCTATATGAGAATACACTTATTGTTTTCACTTCCGACAACGGAGCCACATTCAACGGTGGAAGTGATTCGCCCTGGTTCAACAGTGGCGGCCTTTTCAAGTCGGAATATGGATGGGGCAAATGTTTCCTGCATGAGGGCGGAATCCGGGTTCCGGCAATCATGACATGGCCGGGACACATCAAACCGGGTACGGAAAGTGATCATATTTGTGCTTTCCAGGATGTAATGCCCACCTTGGCTGAGATAGCAGGTATTTCTTGTCCGCCGACAGACGGTATCAGTTTCCTACCTACATTACTCGGCAAAAAGGAAGAGCAAAAGCAACACGAATACTTATATTGGGAATATCCCGATCCCAGAATCGGAAACAAAGCAATCCGTATGGGAAAATGGAAGGGAATCATTACGAATATACGGAAAGGCAATACACAGATGCAACTCTATAACCTGGAGGATGACATCAGGGAAGAACATGATGTAGCTGCACAGCACCCCGATATCGTGAAGCATTTCGAACAATTAATGAAAGAGGCTACCAACTAAATCAGTTTTGGCAATTCAACCTTTCTCCCAAAAGAAACAGTGAACATCAAGCGGAGCATATTCCCACGATATTCACTGTTCCTTTATTAATCAAGTTGGAAACTTGAAAATGGACATCATACAGACAATCAGTCCAGTTTTACTCTCCTATTCCCCTAGCAGCCTCAACCAGACGGACAAATTCTCTCCTATACCCTTTATCATCATTATTCAGCCCTTGTTTTGCCAGGCTTATTACTTTATCATAACTGGCATTTCCTTTGAAATCAGAATTCCGAAGCAATTGTCCGAACATCGCTACGGCAGAAGCAAAGCGGAAATCGGAAGATACATTATTTCCTTTGCTGTCAACGAAAGGAAGCTCCATTTTCTTGCTGACGTCTTTATCCGGGGCTTTATAGCGCAGCTTCACGGTCAGGAGTTCACTGGAACCTGTCGGTTTCACGCTCACTTTTTCTTTCTTCTGATATTTCAAATCATCTACCTTGCCTACATAGTCATTCTTCACGCCTGTGGGAATTACTTCGTAGAAAGCGGTCACTGTATGTCCTGCCCCCATATCTCCGGCATCCTTCGCGTCGTTATTGAAATCTTCATCTTTCAGCAGACGGCTTTCGTAACCTATCAAACGGTATGCCTGTACTTGTGAAGGATTAAACTCTACCTGCAATTTTACATCTTTCGCAACAGTATGGAGAGTAGCACCAAATTCACCGACCAGTACGCGGTTGGCTTCTTGCAGATTATCTATATAAGCATAGTTTCCATTCCCCTTTTCTGCCAAAACCTGCATCTTTTTATCTTTATAATTTCCCATTCCATAGCCCAATACGGTAAGGAATACTCCATTCTTCCGTTCTTTCTCTATCAGTTGCTCCAATCCTTCGGCCGAAGAAACGCCCACATTAAAATCACCGTCGGAGCAGAGAATGATACGGTTATTACCATTAGAGATAAAATTCTTCTTTGCTATTTTGTATGCCAGCAGGATACCGGCACCACCTGCGGTAGAGCCGCCTGCCGTCAGTTCGTCTATCGCTTCGCGAATCTTCTGTTTGTCGCTGCCCGGAGTTGCTTCCAGTTTCACGCCTGCACTGCCTGCATAAGTCACGATAGCTACTTTATCTTTATCACGTAAGTTATTGACCAGTAATTTGAGAGACGACTTCACCAATTCCAAGCGATTGGCTCCCCACATAGAACCGGAGACATCAATCAGAAAGACTAAATTGGATGCAGGCAGATTATCCGTAGGAATCTCTTTGGCCTTTAATCCGATACGCACCAGGCGGTGAGAAGCATTCCAGGGACATTCTCCGGATTCCATGGTAATCTTCACAGGGTCACTGCCTGCCGGTTTCGGATAATCGTATGAGAAGTAATTTACAAGTTCTTCCGTGCGGACAGCGTCAGCAGGCGGCAGTTCTCCTTTATTGATAAAACGACGCATATTACTGTAGGAAGCAGCATCCACATCAATGGAGAAAGTTGAAAGTGCGGCATCCGATACATTCTTGAAACCGTTCTCTTGAATCTGGCCGTATTCTTCCGTATTCACCCTATCGTACATGACTGCCGGTACCGGACAGATTGCCATATAAGAGCCGGTCATTGCTTTTGTTTTCATCGTACCGTAGCCTGTTACCACACACTCTTCCAATGCAACATTATCCGTTTTCAACTTCACATCCAGTTGCGCTGATTTAACTACTCTTCGCTCCTGCTTATACCCGACAAACTGGAACAACAACGTATCACCCTTTTTAACCAGAATAGAATACTGACCATTCATATTGGTTATCACACCATTCTTGTTTCCCTTTACCACGACCGAACAACCGACAACCGGTGTTCCGTCTACCGCATCCGTCACAGTACCCGTCACGGTAATTACTTGCGCACTCACTGTACCTAAAGAAACAACTGCCATCAGCAGTACGAGCATCATCGCTCTGAATTGATTTGTTCTCATGACTTCATTATTTAAAAATATGACAATTAATTCGCTTTTACTATAGAGATGCAGATTTCACATAGATTCCACAAAACCACTCAAACTTTTTTTTATTTTATTGAAAAACAGATGTATTTCAAAATTCTTCCTCATTCCTTTGCAACTCTTAATATGATGTGTATATTTGCGAATCATAAACACTTGCAAATATGGAAAACGAAGTAGATGGAAGGCGGGAAATAGCCTCACGAAACACCGCTTGGGCTAACAGTATCGCCCGTAAACTCACTCGTTGGGGTATTACCCCCAATCAAATTTCCATGATGAGCGTATTTTTTGCTCTGATTGGTTGTCTCCTACTGATTAGTACAGTTATCTATCCCGATTTCAGTAAATATGTAGCCTATATATTATTTATTGTTTGTATGCAGTCACGATTGCTTTGCAATCTGTTTGATGGAATGGTAGCCATCGAAGGGGGAAAGAAAAGTGCTAACGGTGACCTTTATAATGATATGCCCGACCGCTTTGCCGATGCCCTGTTCATCATTCCGGTGGGTTATGTAGCAGGCGGGTTCGGGATAGAACTGGGATGGATGGCTGCCCTGCTTGCCGTGATGACCGCTTATTTCCGCTGGATAGGCGCTTATAAGACACAACAACATTTCTTTAACGGGCCGATGGCGAAACAACACCGCATGGCATTACTGACTTTCGCTTTTGTTGTCGCCACCTGCACCCTGCATTGGGGACACGAACAGACGGTATGTCTTATTACCCTTATAGTTATGAATATCGGTCTTATCGCCACACTTATCCATCGGCTGTACCTCATGTCGCACACTACAAACCATGAAATAAAATGAAAGAACTACTCGACAAAATCTTCCCTACGCTAAGCGATGAACTAATCATCGTCATCTCTCTTATTATCGGATTACTTATCACGGCAAGTATTCTTCTTTTTCTTGTAAAGAAGCTGTCTCCGAAAACAAATATCAGTGAACTCACCGCCCGCACCCGTTCCTGGTGGATTATGGCTGCCATGTTTATCGGCGCCGTGTTTATCAGCTATGATATTTCTTATTTCTTCCTCGCCTTCCTCTCTTTTATAGCCTTCAGAGAACTTTATTCTGTGTTAGGATTCAGGGAAGCAGACCGCGGGGCACTATTTTGGGGGATACTGGCTATTCCTATCCAATATTATCTTGCCTATATAGCGTGGTATGGAGCATATATCATCTTCATTCCGGTAGTCATGTTTCTCGTACTTCCTTTCCGGCTCGTCCTGAAAGGAGAAACTCACGGCATCACCAAGTCAATGGCACTACTGCAATGGATACTGATGCTTTCCGTATTCGGTATCAGCCACCTCGCCTATCTCCTCTCGCTTCCCGAACTGCCGGGCTTCAATGCGGGCGGACGCGGATTATTGCTATTCCTTGTATTCCTTACGGAAATCAATGACATCATGCAGTTCGTATGGGGAAAACTTTTCGGACGACATAAGATTCTGCCTAAAGTAAGCCCCAACAAGACATGGGAAGGTTTCCTGGGCGGTGTAATCAGCACTACCATTATCGGCTATTTCCTGGGATTCCTCACTCCGCTTTCCGGCCCTAATGTAATCCTAGTAAGCGCACTCATTGCCATTGCCGGATTCTCGGGAGATGTCGTTATCTCAGCCATCAAGCGGGATAAAGGAATCAAGGACATGGGGAACAGCATCCCCGGACACGGCGGTGTATTCGACCGCATAGACTCCTTGTCCTACACTGCTCCTGTATTTTTTCATTTAGTTTATTACATTGCTTATTAGACGGAGAAATGATGAAAAAGAGATTCATGCAATCTGCCATTATGCAGATTATATATAAAGGTATTTGCCACTGGTTCCTGAAGTTAATCGTAGGAGTCCAGTTCACCGACTGCCGCTTTCTCAGAAAGGAAAAGCAATTTATTATTCTTGCCAACCACAACAGTCACCTGGATACTTTGAGTCTGCTATCCTCCCTGCCCGGCGACCTTCTGTGGAAGGTCAAGCCCGTAGCCGCAGAGGACTATTTCGGAAGAACCCGTTTCCAGGCTTCCATGAGCAATTATTTTATCAATACGCTTTTAATCAGAAGAAAAGGAGAAAAAGATTCGGAGCATGACCCTATCCGTAAAATGCTTGAAGCGATTGATGCCGGATATTCACTCATCCTTTTTCCCGAAGGAACAAGAGGGAAACCGGAACAAATGGGAAAGATTAAATCAGGTATAGCCCGTATCCTGTCCCTACGCCCTGAACTGAAATATGTACCTGTATTTATGACTGGTATGGGACGTTCCCTACCCAAAGGCGAACTACTACTGTTACCTTATAAGGCATCCATCCATTACGGTATGCCCGCATTGGTAAAGAGTACGGATACGCACGAAATTCTAAATCAGGTAACAGAAGATTTTGAAGAAATGAAAGAGAAATATCAGGTTATTATAGAAGAAGACGAAGAATAGATGCTGTTTTTCAAAAGAAACATATCGAAGCTATCGGACGAAGAGTTACTTACACACTATATAAAGTCCGGGAATACGGAATATTTCGGTGAATTGTATAACCGTTATATCCCGTTACTGTATGGACTTTGCCTGAAATACCTGCAAGATGAAGACCGTGCGCAGGAAGCCGTGATGCAGTTGTTTGAAGACTTATTGCCGAAAATGGGTAATTATGAGATAAAAGTCTTCAAGCCGTGGCTCTACCGCGTAGGCAAGAATCATTGCTTGCAGCTTTTACGAAAAGAAAACAAAGAGATTTCGTTAGATTATAGCATTAATGTTATGGAATCCGACGAATTTCTGCATCTATTAAGTGAAGAGGAAAGTTCGGAAGAACAATTGAAGGCGTTGCATCACTGCTTCGAAAAGTTGCCCGAAGAACAGCGGCTCAGCATTACGCGTTTCTTTCTGGAAGAGATGTCCTATGCTGACGTTGCCGAACAAACCGGATTTACTCTGAACAATGTGAAAAGCTATATCCAGAACGGAAAGCGAAACTTAAAAAATTGCATTAAGAAACAGACCCTATGAAACTATTGGACTACATACGAGGACTCCGCAAAGGAAAAGAGGCACACCGACTGGAAAAAGAGTCGATGAAAGACCCGTTCCTGGCTGATGCTATGGATGGATACAGCCAGGTAGAAGGGAATCACGAAGAACGGATAGAGAAGCTGCGAATGCAGATTTCAGCCCATACTGTAAAGCATACGAACTCTTCAAAAAGAAAGAATTCGTATGCCATCACTTGGAGCATTGCTGCGTGCCTGGTGATTGGAATCGGCATCAGCACTTATTTCCTGTTTCTTAAAAAGAGTATGACAGATAATGTGTTTATCGCTAAAGAAGATATTCCTTCGGCAGTGTTCGAGCCTGTCACCCCGAAAGAGGAGATTTCCTCTTTGGCTGAAGCAAAGATGAAACAAGATTCTACTCATGAAGTTATCGTAAAGCAAGTGGATAAAAAGAATATAGTAGCCAAAAGCAAAACGACTCCTAAACCGCAAAGTGTACCGATAGCAGCAACACCGGTTATAGAAGAAGCTACCGGAGAGGAAACTGCCGGACAAGCGATAATGCTGGAAGAAACAATAGTAGCGGATACAAATACTTCTCACTCCGAAGTCCCTGAAATGAAAGTGGCAAAAGTAGCCGCTCCCAACAGGAATCTGATTAAAGGCAAAGTGACGGATGAAAAGGGTGAGCCTATCATTGGAGCCAGTGTAGCATATACCGGAACGAATACAGGTACAATCACAGACCTCAACGGTGAATTTACATTGAAAAAAGAAGAAGGCAACCAAGAACTGACAGCGCAGTTTATCGGTTACGAACCAGTAGAAATACCGGTAGATACCAGTCGGACAATGTTGATTGCCATGAATGAAGATAAACAAACGCTTGATGAAGTGGTAGTAGTGGGAACAAAAGATAAATACCAGACTCCGCAGCCGGTAATAGGTAAACGTAAGTATAAGAAGTATTTGGAAGAAAACCTTATCCGTCCGGATGATGACAAATGCAAGGATGTGAAAGGTGAGGTTATTCTTGTTTTCTTTGTTGACAAAGAAGGAAACCCACAAAACATCACTATCGTTCATGGGTTATGTGAATCTGCCGACAAGGAAGCAGTCCGACTTGTCAAAGAAGGCCCGAAATGGACGTTCGGAAACCTTCCGGCAAGGGTAACGGTACAATTCTGATTTCTTATATTAGTTCGTAACTCGCCATTTGTATCGGCATATCCAGATTATGAAGTACTTTCTCCAACAGGATACCTTCGCGGTTGTCATATTCATAGCCGAATGTGGCACGGATGCCTTGCAGGATAAACTGCGTGGCACGGTCTAATGCCATCGGAAGACTGTCTCCCTGCATTAAAGAACCAGTGATGACACTGGTAAAAGTATCTCCCGTGCCTGGATAATGGGCGGGCAGATAAGGACAGGTCACTTTCCAGTAGCGGTTTCCTTGACGATTATAGGCATAAACGGACGTTTTATGTGGTTCATCATGTACGGGGACACTGGTAATGATAACAACTTCCGGGCCTTTATCAGATAAAAGACGGAGATATTCTTTCAATTCTTCATCCGTATTATCTGCCTTATAAGGTCTGTCCAGCAAATAGAACAGTTCCGTCAGATTAGGAGTAATCACGTCCGCTTTGGTTATCAGGTGACGCATCTCTTTTACCATCTCCATATCAAAGTTGGTATATAGGCGGCCGTTATCTCCCAACACCGGGTCGGCTACTATCAGGCCGTCCGGCTGGCGGAAGTCTTTGATAAAATCGGAAACAATCTGTATCTGTTTCGGCGAACCGAGGTATCCGGTGTAAATGGCGTCGAATTGTACTTCCAGTTTTTTCCATCCGGCTATAATCTTCGGCATTTCATCGGTGAGGTCTAAAAAGGAGAAGCCGGGATATTGCGTATGGTTGGACAGTACCGCCGTAGGAAGCGGACAAACCTGAAAGCCCATTGATGAAAGAATAGGAATAACGACAGTCAGAGATACGCGCCCCATCCCCGAAAGGTCATGGACGGCAGCTATTTTCTTTACTTTATTGGCATACATATTATTTATATTTAAACAGTTTATTATTCTTCTGAATCAACGGGATGAAACAAACGCTCTATTTACACCAAACAGAGCCTCTATTTCGGGTAAACAGAAGCTCTGTTTATTCATTATTCGCTTCCAGTTCCAAGAGGTATTTTTTCGCTGGAAGTCCCCCAGCATAGCCCGTCAGCGAACGGTCACTGCCGATTATCCGATGACAGGGTGCGAAAATCGACATGGAGTTCGCCCCGTTGGCATTGGCTACCGCACGGACAGCCTTGGACATACCGATACGCTGTGCCATTTCACCATAGGAAATCGTCTGACCGAAAGGAATCTTCAGTAGTTCATTCCATACAAGCTTTTGAAACTCCGTGCCGACGAAAAGGAGCGGGACAGTGAATTCTTTGCGTTTTCCTGCAAAGAATTCGTCGAGTTGTCTTGCGGCCTCTCCAATCACGTCCGACATTCCTTCCTCAAATTCGGCACGTAAGAGCCGTTTCAATCGTTTATCCACATGTTCCCGATGTTTTTCTACCTGCCAGTCACATAGACAGAGCTTGTCGCCGAACGAACCGAGCATCAATATACCGCACGGCGATTCATAACGTTTAATCTTGATTATATTCTTCTCTTTCATACAAATTTCGCACGGTCTGTAACCGCTTTTATGTCATTCACGTTGCAATATATATTAATAAACAGATACTACATTAATATGACCAATACATCCCGTGCACCATGCGCCCCCATCACTAATGCCTGCTCGATATCGGCAGTCTTTGAAGGGCCGGAGATGAACGTACCGAACTTATATTCCTGTCCATCCAATTCACGGTAGGCATCGTACATCGTATTCACAATCTTATTCCGGTCGAGCAGAATGACTAACTTCTCCGAGATAAAATAAACAGCTTTATACTTTACTGTCTGCGGAATCCAGATAGCTCCGTTCTCGGCTACGCCGATTTCTCCTTTCACCACTGCTACATCCGTACCATCCAATTCTTGCGGGTCGTCCAGATTATCGGGATTGAAAGTGGCACAGGAAATATCCGGCAATACGGAAGCAATGCGCATAGCGTCGGGATACGTCCGGCGAATCACGGCATTTACATCTTCCCCTTTACCCAATACCACTGCTGTGCCGCCGACCGCACGGCTGATAGCACAAAATTGCTCTATCTTGTCGGGATATGACAATCGTTTCATATCCGCTATATCCGGCTTATCATAACGTACTTGCGTATTCCTGCGAATACTGGCTAATATTTCTTCCCTGCTACTCATTTGGATTCCTCCTTTCCCTGTACTTTATTTTTCTTCCACATTTCATTAAACGACTCCTTGGCAAATTCCGGTAGTTCACGTCCCTTGCCCCATTCATCCAAATCATTGTATTTCATAAAACGCGGCAGGCCGTTTATCACCGGGGCTGCCCACAAAGCAGCGTTGAACAACGCCGGACGTTCCATCAGGAACTTCATACCGCCGGACATTATCTTCTTTCCCGTATTTGCCTTTCCAAGACCATCCAAATCCTGACGCCATTTATAAATCTGTTCGGCCAAATCGACTTTCACCGGACAGACATCGGAACAGGACATGCACAATGAACAGGCAGAAAGATTATCGTAATATTTCTCCGGGTCATGAGCCATCCCTAAATTGATTCCGATAGGGCCGGGAATGAAATATGTATAAGAGTATCCCCCACTCCGGCGATATACAGGACAGGTATTCATGCAGGCACCACAGCGGATACAGTTCAGTGTCTTGATATGGTCGGGCTTGGAAAGCAGGGAACTTCGCCCATTGTCTACAATAATGATATGATATTCGCCACCTTCACGCGGACGACGGTAATGAGAGGTGTATGTTGTCACTGGTTGTCCGGTAGCCGAGCGCGCCAGTAGCCGTGTGAATACACCCAGCGAATCCAAATCCGGTACAATCTTTTCCATACCGAAAGCGGCAATATTCAGTTTCGGGTAAGAAGTTCCCATGTCGGCATTGCCTTCATTGGTGCAGACCACGATGTCTCCGGTTGAAGCCACGGCAAAATTGGCTCCTGTCATGGCTGCTTCGGCATTCAGGAATAGATGTCGCAGATTCTTGCGGGCGGCATGAGTCAGGTAAGTAGGGTCGAAGTTTCCTTTTTCCGTTCCCATCTCTTTTTCAAAAAGTTCTCCTACCTGTTCCCGTTTGATGTGGATGGCAGGCAGTACGATATGGCTTGGTTCGAGATGCATCAGTTGCAGGATACGTTCACCCAAATCGGATTCTACGACATCAATGCCACGTTCCATCAGGAAAGGATTCAAGCCACATTCTTCGGCAAGCATCGACTTACTTTTGATGAAATGGTGCACATTATGTTCGTTCAGTATCTCATAGACGATGGCGCAGTATTCATCGGCATCCTTCGCCCAATGAACGATGGCACCGTTGGCGGTAGCGTTCTTCTCGAACTCCAGCAGCAGCTCTTCGAGATGGCTGTTGGAATACAGTTTCAGTTCGCAAGCCTTGTTGCGCAACTCTTCCCATTCGGGAACTTCCTTACTCATCTTATCCCTTTTGGCGCGAACCATCCAAAGGGTTTCGTTATGCCATGCTGCCATCTTGCTGTCCTGCAAGAACTTTTCGGCAGCCTTTGAATGTTTGGTACTCATGATTGCGACGCTAGAATTTCTACAATATGGATAATCTGAATCGGCAGGTGCTCCCGTTTGATTACACCTTGCATGTGCATCAGGCAGGAACTGTCAGCTCCGACGATATATTCGGCTCCGGTAGCCATGTGGTCTTTCACCTTATCACGTCCCATGCAGACGGATACAGCCTGTTCTTCTACGGCAAACATACCGCCAAAGCCACAACATTCGTCGATATGGCTAGGTTCGAAAACTTCGATGCCTTCGACCATGTCGAGCAAATCACGTAATTTATTATAATAAGGAATATTTAACTCCGTAGGAGCGGAAATAAACAGTTCGCGTACCCCATGACAGCTATTGTGAATACTGACTTTATGCGGAAAGCGTGCCGGGATTTTCGAAGGCTTCAACACATCGTGAATAAACTCGCAAAGGTCATAAATTTTCCCTGCACTCTGGCAGACATGACCTTCTTTCTCCAAGATACCGGGGTGGTTCTCTTTCACGAAGGCCACACAACTGGCGGATGGGCCGACAATGTAATCGTACTCTTGAAACAAATCACCAAAACGGAGTGCTAACTTCACCGATTCATCTTCAAAACCGGCATTTGCCATCGGTTGTCCGCAACAAGTCTGATCCAACGGATAATCGACGTCTACTCCCAAACTTTTCAATAGTTTATACGATGCCACTCCCACATTGGGATAGATAGCATTGATATAACAAGGAATAAACAAACCTACTTTCATACTATATTTTGTAATAAATTAAGCTCTTCCGCTACATCCGCCTTTCAGGCTATCGGATGTCGATTAATTTGTGTGTTTGCAGGCTTAGTCTCCATTTGGGATGTCGCATTACACAGTCCACTGTTGAAGCAGTGTTATTACAAGAACAAGGCTGAAGGAAAAAATGTTCGGCAGGAAGTAGTTCATAAATACTTATATCTTGTCCTTCATAGACTACTTTTACTTCATCCATCCGGTCGATACCCAGTTTCACGCCCTGCTTGGGCGAGCAGGTCACCCAGTCGATGGCTTCGGGCAGGGGGCGTGTACCGTTTGTTTCGATACAAACATATTTACCTGCCCGGTGCAGGCGGTCGATAAATTCGTCATCAATCCATAAAGAAGGTTCGCCACCCGTCAGGATAACGGTAACGGCGGGATATTTCTCCACTTCGGCGATAATTTCGTCATCGGTCATCATTCTTCCTTCCTCGTGGCGGGTGTCGCAAAAGTCACATTTCAGGTTGCAGCCGGAGAAACGGATAAAAGTGGCGGGGGTTCCGGTATGGTATCCTTCGCCCTGCAAACTGTAGAAGATTTCATTAATCTTTCTCATCGTCATATGTATTTTGTCTGCTACTCTTTACTCCTGTTCTTCTCCTGCCGTGTGGTCTTTTTCTCCTCCTGATGCGTGGTCTTTTTCGTAGATGACGATGTTTCCTTCCGATTCCTGCACCTCTACTTTATAGCATTGCGGAATCTGCTTGCAAACCCATCGGGCGATATTCTCGGCTGTGGGATTAAAGGGAAGTACTTCATTCAGATTCTGGTGGTCGAGTTTCTCCGTGACCACTTCTTTGATGCGGGTGAAATCAACTACCATTCCTTCGGAGTTGAGCCGTGTGGAACGACAATAGACGGTGATAATCCAGTTGTGACCGTGTAAACTGGCGCATTTACTGCGATACGGGAGCACCAGCTTATGGGAAGCCGAAATCTCCATGCGTTTGATTACTGTAAACATTGCTGTATGTATTTTAATAGTTACATGCATCTAATGTCACCTCGATGCAACGGCAAAGGTAATACAAAATAGAGTTTTCATTCAGCAAAGACAGTTATTTTTTCCTATTTTCGTACTATCTTTGTCGCATGAAAACTCTGTATATTGTTTTAGGAAGCATTTCCCTGGCACTCGGCATTCTCGGCATTTTTCTGCCGCTATTGCCTACCACCCCTTTTTTACTACTCACCGCCGCCCTTTATTTCAAAGGGTCGCCCCGACTATACAACTGGCTGCTCAATCATCGTCACTTCGGCCCTTATATCCGCAATTTCCGCGAAAACAAGGCGATCCCTCTCCGCGCCAAAATTATTTCTCTTGTATTAATGTGGGGAACGATGCTTTATTGCATTTTCTTCCTGATTCCTTTTATATGGGTAAAGATTCTCCTGGGACTGATAGCCGCAGGAGTCACTTATCATATTCTTTCTTTCAAAACATTGAGGTAGTCGGAAAGCCCCTGGCGGGCATCTGCCAGCTTATCCTCCCAATGTTTCACGGAATTCTGACCGATAATGTCAGTCACATATTTCACGGAGATAAACGGTATCTCCTTCGAGCGGCAGACAAATGCCTGCGCATAGGCTTCCATATCTACCACGTCTCCGGTGACATGAGTCAGCTCCGTCAAGAAGCCATCTCCTGTATTGCAGGTTCCATCTTCCGTCCAATGCTTGCAATAGCCTTTTTCTTCGAGCAAGGCCGACGAGTCAACTTCGCATTCCAACCCGAACTCTTTCATCTTCTGCATATCACGGTCTACAAACTTACGGCAGACGAAGATGTCTCCCACCTGATGATTGACAGTCCCCGCACTTCCGATATTGAGTACCAAGTCCGGTTGTACCTGACGAATCGCCTCTGCTAAATGAAAGGCTGATTTCACTTTACCAATGCCTGTACGAATGTAATAAGGTTCTATATCCGGCCATTTAATCTCTACAAATTCGCCTTGAACGGCATAGGTTACTAATATTTTCAACATGAGTTTCTTTTAAATATATTGCATGCAAAGATATAGTTTTTCCCTAATAATACCATAAAGTAATCCGCACCTATACTATAAATAATAACTTCAGATACATAAATTAATTCGTCTGCCTATAGGCGGACGAAACATTGCCTATAGCCAACCTTTCGTTCGTCTATAGGCAAACGAAAAGTAAGCTATAGGCAGACGAACTAATCCATGCACTTGCAGAAGTTATTCTATGAAGAGGAAAGAACCAATTTCTTCTCTACAAAATGTTAGCAGTTTAATAAGGTTATTATCCCCCGAAACCTATCTCTTTCCCCCGTCAACCCGCTAATTTGGGCTAAAATGCACATTTTCTTCCGAAAAGTTTTTGTAATATCAGAGTTAATCGTATTTTTGTGTACAATTTTGGTGTAGTAATGACAGAAGAAGAAAAAAAGTTATTGAATACCTTTGAGACGCAGCTACGGCATTTGATCTATTTGCACGATGAGTTAAAGCGTGAAAATACGGAGCTGAAGAAACTTCTCGATATTGAAAAATTAAAAAATGAGAAGGTACAGGCGCAATACGATGAATTGGAAGTCAACTACACAAACCTAAAAACAGCTACGGCAATCAGCCTTAACGGCAGCGACGTAAAAGAGACGAAGCTGCGATTGTCCAAATTAGTGCGTGAAGTCGATAAATGCATCGCTTTGTTGAATGAATAAGAAGAAGATGTATGAACGATAAAATAAAGATAAACCTGCAGATAGCAGACTCAAACTACCCGTTAACCATCAACCGTGAGGAAGAAGAAATGGTACGGGAAGCCGCCAAGCAGGTAAATATCAGGCTTAATAAGTACCGGGAAGTTTACAAGAACCTCGAACCGGAAAAGATTATTGCCATGGTAGCCTATCAGTTCTCGTTAGAGAGACTGCAATTATTGCAACGTAATGATACCAGCCCCTATACGGAGAAGGTAAAAGAACTAAATGAATTGTTGGAAGATTATTTCAAAGAGGAATAAACCTGACCGGCTATTCGCTGATAAGAGAAAAACAACCACGCACTGCACAATATCCGGGCAAGAACCTGCCCAGATATTTGGCGGTGCGTTTTTATTTATATATTAAATTAAATGTAGAATGATAGCAATAATAGCAACAGCAATTGCTTGCTTCATCGTAGGTGGAGTCTTTTCATACATACTATTCCGGTATGCACTGAAGTCCAGATACGAGAATATCCTGAAAGAAGCAGAGACAGAAGCGGAAGTAATTAAGAAAAACAAGCTGCTGGAAGTGAAGGAGAAGTTCCTGAATAAGAAAGCAGACCTTGAAAAGGAAGTAGCACTGCGGAATCAGAAGATTCAACAGGCGGAAAACAAACTGAAACAACGTGAAATGGTGCTCGGACAGCGCCAGGAAGAAATCCAGCGCAAAAAGATGGAAGCCGAAGCTGTCAAAGAGAACCTGGAAGCGCAACTGGTGATTGTCGACAAGAAGAAAGAGGAACTGGACAGACTGCAACAGCAGGAAATTGACAAGTTGGAAGCAATCTCCGGACTGTCTGCCGATGAAGCAAAAGAACGTTTGGTGGAATCCTTGAAAGAGGAAGCTAAAACGCAGGCTCAGTCATTCATCAACGACATCATGGATGATGCCAAGCTGACTGCCAACAAGGAAGCGAAACGTATTGTCGTTCAGTCTATCCAACGGGTAGCTACGGAAACTGCCATTGAAAACTCTGTTACGGTATTCCATATCGAATCTGACGAAATCAAAGGACGTATTATCGGACGCGAAGGACGTAATATCCGTGCACTGGAAGCAGCCACAGGTGTTGAAATCGTTGTAGACGATACTCCTGAAGCTATTGTGCTTTCAGCTTTCGACCCGGTTCGCCGTGAAATCGCACGTTTGGCACTGCATCAGCTTGTTACTGACGGACGTATTCATCCGGCACGTATTGAGGAAGTGGTAGCTAAGGTACGCAAACAGGTAGAGGAAGAAATCATCGAAACTGGTAAACGTACTACGATCGACCTTGGTATCCACGGTTTGCATCCTGAATTGATCCGTATTATCGGTAAGATGAAATATCGCTCTTCTTACGGTCAGAACTTGTTGCAACACGCTCGTGAAACAGCCAATCTTTGTGCTGTAATGGCATCGGAACTGGGACTGAACCCGAAGAAAGCAAAACGCGCAGGTTTGCTGCATGATATAGGTAAAGTGCCTGATGAAGAACCGGAATTGCCACACGCTTTGCTGGGTATGAAGCTCGCAGAGAAATATAAGGAAAAACCGGATATCTGCAACGCTATCGGTGCTCACCATGACGAAACGGAAATGACCAGTTTGCTCGCTCCTATCGTACAGGTATGTGACGCTATTTCAGGTGCACGTCCGGGCGCACGCCGCGAAATCGTTGAGGCTTATATCAAGCGCTTGAATGACCTCGAACAATTGGCGATGGCTTATCCGGGTGTAACAAAGACTTATGCAATCCAGGCAGGACGCGAACTCCGCGTTATCGTTGGTGCGGATAAGATTGATGATAAGCAAACTGAAAACCTGTCGGGCGAAATCGCCAAGAAGATTCAGGATGAAATGACTTATCCGGGACAAGTGAAGATTACCGTAATCCGTGAGACACGTGCGGTTAGCTTCGCTAAATAAGACCAAATCAAAAAAGAAAACAAAGATAAAAGGGCGAAGCAATTCGCCCTTTTTTAATAAATGCCCGTTTCCTTTTTAAAGATACTCATTGCTTTTTAAATACATAAATCACTTTTTATCCCTTACTCATCAACCTATGAAAAAGTTTCAATTCGAAGTTTGTGCCAATTCTGTAGAAAGTTGTCTCGCCGCCCAGGCAGGCGGAGCCAATCGGGTAGAATTATGTGCCGGTATACCGGAAGGCGGAACGACACCGTCTTACGGAGAAATATCCATGGCGCATGAAGTGCTGGACACTACCCGGCTGCACGTTATTATCCGTCCCCGGGGTGGAGACTTTCTCTACTCACCTATAGAAGTCAAGACAATGCTGAAAGATATAGAGATGGCTAAGCAACTCGAAGTTGACGGGGTGGTTTTCGGATGCCTGACTGCTAATGGGGAGATTGACTCCGTCGTCATGCAAGAGTTAATGAAAGCCTCACAAGGGTTATCCGTCACTTTCCACCGGGCTTTCGACGTTTGCCGCAATCCTGAAGAGGCACTCGAACAAATTATAGAACTCGGTTGTAACCGGATTCTTACTTCCGGACAGCAGGCTACTGCCGAACAAGGTATTCCTCTACTTAAAGCACTACAAAAACAGGCAGCGGGAAGAATTATCTTACTTGCCGGATGCGGTGTGAATGAAAAGAATATTGCCCGAATCTCCTATGAAACAGGGATACGGGAGTTTCACTTCTCTGCCCGTGAAAGCATAAAAAGTGGCATGGAGTACAAAAACAAATCGGTATCTATGGGCGGTACTGTACATATCGACGAATATGAACGAAACGTAACGACCGCCCGGAGAGTCATGGATACGGTTCAGGCTATATCTTCATAATTCAGATCATATCCTTATAAATAAGGTATGATTGTGATATAAATACCCGTGATAATGGCCGAGGTGATTACGCCGGATATATTAGCTCCCAAGGCATCGCCTAAAACGAATGAGTCGGGATTGTCCTTGCTGACAATCTTCTGGGCAACTTTTGCGGTAGTAGGTACACAACTTACCGCGGCTATGCCAATCACCGGATTATAGTTTCCCCGTTTGATAAAGTACATGATATAACCGCCCAAGATTCCACCGATACCGGAAAGTAACAAAGCTACGATACCCAAAACCAATAATTTAAGAATCTTCGGATCGAGCAATAAGTGTGCGTCGCAGAGTACGCCCAACAATACCCCTAACATAAAGGTAGAGCCATAAAGCAATGGGCCGCTTACAAAATCATAAATATGTTTCATACCGGACTCACGGACGGCAACTCCGAGGAACAAGGAGAAGAATAAGGGCGAAGCAACCGGGAACAGGAAACAAAGAACGGCACAAAGAATAGCGGAGAAGGCCAACTTTACTTTTGCATCATAGTTTTTCGGAGCTTTCTTCGTTACCATCTTGATTGCACGGAGACGTTTGGGAACCAGGAGTTTTACCAGGTAAGGATAGCCACCGTATGTTAATCCTAAATAAAGATAGGCAACTACCGTGATAGGGACAAACAGATGTTTTGCCAAAGCCAGCGAAGTAAACAGCACCATCGGGCCATCAGCACCGCCTACCATAGCCACAGAGGCGCTTTCTTTCAAAGTTAGTCCGAGAGCGGCGGCGATAGGCACTGTCAGGAAAGTTCCTAGCTCCGCACACAGTGCAAGGAAGATACTTGCAAATGGTTTCTGAAGCAGGAAGCCGACATCCAGAAGTGTCCCGATGCCCATAAAGACAAAACAGGCTATCAGTCCGTTACTGAATGTAAGCGTGTAGACAGGTTGCAGGAAGTCTATCTGCATTGTATTCATCAATGCGTCCGTATCCGAAAGCATCGGGTCGAGAAAGAGATTACCCAGTGTACCGTCGGGCATAATCAGTGTTCCACAGTTGATAGCTACCATTCCCAGCCCCATCGGAATCATAACCATGGGCTCGAGCACGCCTTTCCAACCTAAATAAATAAGTAACAAACCGAGAAGTACCAAAAAGATTCTGGCAGAAGCGAGGAACCAACCGCTTGCCATCATTGTACCAATACCTTGAAATAAGGTCGCAAAATCTATATTTTCCATAATGAATGTCTTTTTTATTATTTGTCAGAAGCTGATTTCTTGAAGTTTTTCTTGTTGATATGCGCCCGTTCTTCCTCTTTAAGAAAGAATTCGCGGGTATCCCGTGGATAATAATAATCCATCAGGGTTTCGTCCGAAGCCCCCGGACTCACACCATGATAATAACCCGCATAACCGGTAAAGTTACGGTTGATGCCACGGCTGAAGTCTTCACGGTAATCTCCCATGGATTCTTCCGTCTCAAGCGGTATCTGCCTGACGAGCTTTTCCACTTTCTGACGATGTTGCCGCCAGCGATGCAGACGAAGTAACTCCAACCGGTGGGAACTGTAAAAGTCAAATGAATCGGCAGCATAAGCTATTAACTTAATCACTGTCGCAACGAAAAAGCCTATGAGAAAGGTCAACCCCATCATAGCCAACGTAGATAGTAATAAATGAATCATAGTAGTATAAAAAAATAGGTTGTATAATCATTTATGCACAAACACGGCATGCCCGGAAATGAATATTATCCGGACTTATAAAACATATTTGCACAAATTCCCAGGAATAGTTATGGCAAAAGAAAGGCTAAATCAAGATATGTGCCAAGGTATAAATGTAATACCTATTAGAATATTTCAGATAATTAGTGTCGGAAAGAAGAATTTTCCTTTTGTCCTCGGGCAAACGGAAAGAGCGGGAACTTAATAACTGGACAATGACGGGAATATCATTAAACTTCAATGTCCTGACGGGAGTTATGTTTCGTGGAAGTGAGAAAGTAGTCAGGATTCCTAAGGAATGGCTCTCTGCCGGAGTTGAAGTGAATGTCGTAGCAGTGACTGCGTCATTCTCCAAAGAGATTACGGTTGTTTCCCGAAATCCCCGGACATCTTCTTTATGGGTAGACAGACTACCTCCAATAAGTAAGAATGCAAGTGACAATATGCACAAAAGATACTTTATCATAACTCTCTACAAACGTAACAATTAATTCGCATAAAAGTGCGCTCTATACAGAGAATTAACGATTATTGCATACTGTCACACTGCATTACTACTTTCTGTCCCTTCTTCGCTCTGTTCTTTCTACAATCCGTTCTTTCTACAATCCGTGAATGGTTTTCATCAATTGCTCGCCCAGGCCGATGGTATATCCTTGAGAAACAAAGACCACACGGTTGAATGTATCGGCAATGATAAACATGGGCAGAACATTCTGATTGGAGAGATTCATGGATTTAGCAATTTGCTGCTGAATGCTATTATCCATATCTACGCCATAAGTAATGGTAGACGGCAACCCCTGAAACTCTACAGGATGGAATTTCTTATATTGTTCTTCGGACGGGAAAAGGAGGACTATTTTCCGACCCCATTTCTCGAACTCGCTGCCTAAAGCGGCTATATCCCGCAATGCATGATTAGTAGGCTCCTGCCCTACTCCCAACACACCAACCACAAAATAACCTCTTCCACAAGTTTGAAGAAGGCTCTGCGTTGCAGATGAGTTACCGCCCGATACAGGAATATACAATGATTCCGAGTTGAAATTTCCAATTACCTGTACTTGTTCGTCACTTTCTCTCATAATCAAATCAATGGTTGTCGTCTTGTCCGGTTCTATGGTAAAGAAAGTAACTTTGGAAAGTACCGCTCCGCTTGCCATACGCGTTCCGGTGACCAGCATATAATAACCGGCATCCAGTGGAGTGCCATTCTTCAACAGATTTGACCATGTAGTACCTGCACCCATATCGGCATCCCCTTCGTCATAGTTCAACAGTTGGAATACACCGTCCTTGAATTTGGAAAGAGTAAAATGGGAATAATACTTCGGATCGGGTAATGAACGGATTGGTTTGTATGTGGCACGCAACAGTCCGGTAGCAGCCTGCACCGGTGTACTTTCCGCAAAATCCACATCTATAGTACGTCCTTCTTTATTCACATACTGCACTTTTCCCGTCACCTTATCTATTTGGGCAGGTATGCCGAAAGCACGAGCCATTGCCACAAAGAAAATATCACGTGACTTTTCATCCGCAACACGAGCTCTCCACACTCCTACCGGAGAAATAGGGATACGCTGGGAATTCAGTTCATTGTTAATCTTAATCTCTTTCTTACACCATTCAACCAAACGGGATGGTTCTTCCACAAAGGCTTCTTTCTCTTTTCGCGAAAATGCAGCATTGAGATTATAGCAATAAGGCGTCAACATTTCGTTTTCCACACGCGGGTTGACCATCTCGGCACTTTCATGCTCAGTGGTAATCTGTAGATAATCAACCAGGCAATAAATAGATACATCCCTCCAATCTTTGGCAGAAAGTTGCTGCAATAGTGCCAAAGCAAAGTCAAAACGTTCTTCGGTCAGATTTGAAGCTATTTTTATGAAATGAAGCAACGTCTTATAGTTTCCCCGGGAAGCAACCAATATCTTTACCATTTTCTCTTTATCTTCATCGCTTATATTGAATCTGGCAAGAGCTTCCTGGTCAAGTGCTTCTCTAGCACGTTCTTCAGTCATCATCGTTGCTACATAAGCATTGCGAATAGAATCTTCCTTAGCCAGCCGGAAATCATTTTCCTTACGTTGTTCCGGAGTTACTTCCGGCAGATTCGCTCCTTCCGCGGGTGGAACAATGTCCAAATCGAATGCATATGCTTCTCCCTCTTTCTTATCCAAAGCAAGAACCAGCTTATCATCTTTGCCAAAAGACAGTTTACCATAACCGAATTTACCGTCTTTGGAAACCCATACCAACATATCTCCCTGTCCGGCTGTCAACGAAGCCTGACCGTCCGCACCGGTATATTTAGTGGCAACCGTATAAAACTCGGCGTAATTATAAACTTTGAAATCCACCTTCGCACCAATGACAGGCTGACCGTCAGCATCAGTCACCATGACCACTGCCTTTCCCGTAGGAGCATAATTATCTATCACATTAATCTCGGTATAATTCGGAGTCTCAAGCATAATCTCCTCCGGCCCGTTATAACGACCGAAAACCTTTGTATGCATCAACATTCCACGACTTGCGGGCGCATTGAACCAACCGAGGTTCAGCACCGGTTCGGGCTCGCAAGCACCAAAGAAATACCACTTGCCATCCGCCCAGGCTTCTACCCAGGCATGATTATCATCCGTATGCGCCCAACGGGGAGTATATACCTGACGGGCAGGAATTCCGACCGAGCGCAATGCGGCAACAGTAAAAGTAGACTCTTCCCCGCAACGTCCATAGGCCGTTTGCACCGAAGCTAGCGGCGAACTGGTACGGGCATCACTCGGACGATATACCACTTTCTCATGGCACCAGTGATTTACCTCTAAAATCGCATCCTTCATCGAAAGACCTTTCACCCGTTCTTTCAGTTCTTCATAAAATACTTCCCGGGATTCATCCAAATTCTCATTATTCACACGGACAGGCAATACAAAGTGCCGGAATAACTCATCGGTTACACTCTTTCCCCAAGGCATCTCACTGCGAGCCTGTTCGGAAAGACGAATATTTTTCAGATAATATACCCCGGGATAGTCTGTTATATCCCCTATCGGCATATAGGCATAAAGAAACATCAGCGCTTCACGCTCGGAGAGAGTCAAAGTACTATCCGAAAGGATGGTAAACAGATTCCCATCGGGAAGAGCCTGTTGTTTTTGCTCAAAATCCTGAAGTACCTGATTACGATAAGCTTCTTCTTTCAAAAAATGGGATTCACTGCATGAAAATAATAATACAGAGAAATACGGGACAAGCAAAAGACGGACGAGTGTTTTCATATTTATGTGTTAATTAAATAAACGATAGTCAAATAAATATGCATACCAAAGTACACATCCACAAAATTACAAGTTTTTTTCTGAAAGACAGCACAAGTAGCTGTAAATGTATGTAATAGGTTTGTAACATCTACCGTGTCCGAACCTCCTTTAAAAAGAAAAATCAAAATAAAAAGAAGATTTTTATGTTTTACAGCATATATTTCAAAAACATTTTGTACCTTTGCAGTGTTAATAAAGAAAACAAGATGTAAAACCGCTCTTCAAAACGTGGGGGGCAAAAAAAGAGGAAACAAATTATGAAAAAGAATGCAAATGAAAAAATTATGATGTTACAGTACCGTATTAAGCGCTATCAAGCAATGGGAAATGGTGCAATGTGCCAAACCTTGAACGGTAAACTTCAAAAACTGCTGTCACAGCAGGTTGCCATGTAAATAAACACACTAATTATATGAATTTGGGCGAGGAACTTTCGAGTATCCTCGCTTTTTTTATACTTTTGTACTCAAAAGATAATAAAACACATATATCATGAAGAAATTATTAATGTCGGTTGCGTTGCTTCTTTTAGCTGCAACTTCTTTTGCACAAACACCCGGTTATGAATTCACAACCGTTGTGTCCCACAAAGCGACTCCCGTCAAGGATCAAGGTTCCACAGGTACTTGCTGGTGCTTTGCCACCGTCTCTTTCATGGAATCCGAACTGCTCCGCATGGGAAAGGGAGAATATAATCTGTCGGAGATGTATATCGTCCGCCAGAAGTACATGAATCAGATGGAAGACAATTATCTCCGTCGCGGAAAGGGAAACATTGGAGAAGGGAGTTTGGCTCATACATTCACAAATGCCTATAAACAAGTGGGTATCGTTCCCGAGGAAGCTTATTCCGGTTTGCTTAACGATAAAAAAGACCATAATCATGGAGCATTGACACGCTATTTCAAGGCTTTGGTGGACGCTAACATCGCTTCCAAAAAGCGGACTCCTGAATTTTACGCCCTCATCAATAATCTGTTTGATACTTACTTGGGAAAACTCCCTGAAAAATTCACCTACAAAGGAAAGGAATATACTCCCCAATCTTTCACAGAAAGTCTGGGACTGAACATGAATGACTATATAGAGCTGACCAGTTTTACCCATAAACCTTATTACGAGACTTTCTCACCCGAAGTTCCTGACAACTGGGAAAACCAACAGATGTATAATCTTCCGTTGGATGAACTGATGAGCGCCATCGACCACGCACTGAACAATGGATATACCGTATGCTGGGACGGTGATGTCAGCGAACAAGGTTTCTCTTATAAAAACGGAGTAGCTATCAACCCGCAAGTGGAAGATGTGAAAGACTACTCTACTACCGACCGTGCACGTTTCGAAGCAATGCCCAAGTACCAGCGTATGGAAGAAGTGTTCAAATTTGAGCATCCTTATCCGGAAATCAATGTAACGCCTGAAATCCGCCAGGAAGGATATGAAAAGTTTGTGACAACTGATGACCATCTGATGCATATCACCGGTATCGTAAAAGACCAGAATGGTACCAAATATTACATTACCAAGAATTCCTGGGGAGCAGACGGCAATAAATTCGGAGGATACCAGAATATGTCTGAAAGCTACGTACGCGCAAAGACAATAAGCATCATGGTACACAAAGATTCTTTGCCCAAAGAACTGAGAAAGAAACTCGGAATTAAATAAAAGAGATTATTTCCCAATAAAACAGGGCGACAAAGTATCACTACTTGATCGCCCTGTTTTCTATTAACCTACTATTAAAAACCTCATCCTTTTATTTCTTTTTCAGCGTTACATCACTGATTTCTACAACACCACCTTTGTTCTGAGCAAGAATAGCTATACAGCAATCTTTCAAGATAGCAGCGTCATCGTCCGTATCGGACACTTCCAAATCAGCATTGGCTTTCTTACTACTCATAGTATTTACCACTTGTCCCATATCGTAATAAACCACTACTTTAGTCCACTTATCAGCATCTTTAATCTTGAAGTTGTATTGTGCGCCCGAAGCATTCGGCTGAGAATCGGCATCGTAATCCCGACGCATAAAGAATGTAGTATTGTACTTGCCATTGTCATTCTTTTCTTCGTTGGTCTGCTTGATATACACACTTACCGGAGTACCTGCTTCTTTGGCTTTCGCATAGAAAGTGAGAACGTAGATGCCTTTCTCCAATCCATCTGTCACACGCTGTCCCAGAAAAGCTTTATACCAGGACGTATTTTTTGCAGCACCCGAATTATCTATCTTCATGGCATTCGGATACTTGGCATCACCAGTTTGCTCCCACGTAATGGTAGTCACTCCGTCCGCTTCATTATTCAGGATAAACCATTCGCCTGCGGTAGCTTTGTTGACATTAGTCACCTTATTGGTCACTTCTGTAGCGAACTTCTCATTTTTAATCAGATTCTGAGCGCTTACGCTAACTCCTGCAATAGCCAAAAGGCCGGCAAATAATACTTTTTTCATCTTACTGTAATTTAATTAATTATATCTATATTTCTTCTAACTTTCAATATCTACTTCACTTGTTGTATAACAAATCCATATTTCCCAGTCTCTTTCTTTTCTTCTGTCTTTAGTGTAATGCGGTAAATCTCCTTACCCCATACATTGGACAGGCGCGGATCATCCAACTTGATTGTTTCCAATCCGGCCTTAAAATGAGGCGGATAGTGCATTTCCACCTTCTGTCCCTTTACTTCAATCCGAATCTTTCCGGCTGATGGGAAAGTGACATTCCCCCAAGTTAGGAAATTCACCTGATTAGGGGCAATAACTTCGTCCAATGTATAAACATCACCGATCATAAGTTTATTATTATCAAGTGCATAAGAACGAACCCAACTCTTCACTTTCGCTTCCACCGGATAAGCAGCGGCTATATCCGTAGAGAAAAGATTTTTCTTCTCATTGCAAACCGTATTTGTAGCCTTGTACTGTTGCCCGTATTTCTGCGGCACCCCATTAATCATCGGTAAATTATGATAATTGCTTTGCATTGTCCAAATCGTATAGCGGTCTTTGCCGAATGTCTGTTTCGTATAAGTACCTACACCGGCATCAATAATCACAGGAATCGTATTAACATACAAGGAGAAAGTTCCTACATCATTATGGTTATGACTTTCATTATTGAATCCGCCTTTAGCAGCAACAAACATACCACTTTTATTCTTCATATAACAGAATTCCGTTTCGGGATACCATGTGACGTCCGGCATATCATGTATCGGAGTGGCTTTTGCCAAATCATTACAGCAAAGCAGGGATTGAAGCGAACGAAAAGCATCATTACCCATTGTAGCATACGGTTTCCTGCCATTCAGCAAATATGCTGCAAAATGCATCATTTCATCGCTGTTTACAGCTTTACCAAAGCGGTAAATCAGCAAAGGATCGCCACCGCCTTTTGCTGAAGCATCGGCAAAATTCACTACCCATCCATCGCCAACGTAAGAACGCGACATATATTCTCCCATCCGACGAATCATCGGTTCGTTGAAAAGAGATATTTTACCACCTGTACCATCAGAAAGAATTTGAAGATAGTCATAGAGTTTTCCTGCAGCATGTCCCCAGTAGGACGTCCCTTCTTCGCAAGCCCCGTCGGATTTCACGAAATTGATGAACTTATCTACGGATTTCATGGAGCGATAAACGGCTTTTGCCAACTTTTCCTTGTTGTTTTCCATCAGGAAGAAACATTGCAGCGCGTTGGAGTTACACCAGGGATTCCAGTTGTTGATAATCTCTCCCGGCTGCCAGTTGAAGGCCATCCACCACATATCATCATCATTCATATACGGGTCGAGGATGCGTTCTTTGATTGCCTTGCGCATTTGCAAAGATACGACAGGATTGATTTTATCGAATGGCTTGCGGAAGAAATAGTGTACCCAAGCCATCAAAGCTCCGTAGCCGCCTGAACCAAGGTCGATAATCTGTTCACGGAAATCAGGAAGTGAACGTTTACTGCTCTGGCGGGGCAAGTGTGCGGATAAAACCCATGAATTCATTTCACAACTCATATAAGCTCCGTTCAGCAGTTGGTCGATAAAGCGGCCTTTACCTTCGGCTAATTCTGCAAGCATCAGCGTATTGAGTGCCTGACGGTTGGCGTCATAAGGAACTTCCATCACTTTCCGGTTACCGGTACGTTCGTATTCCAAATAAGCGGTGGCAGGGATCAGTTGCCATTTGTAGTTGAGGAGTTTCTCACCAGCTTCGATGAGACGTTGTTTGTTGGGCCCCATCAGTGAGTCCCAGGCGGCGCGGTCTGTATAAGCAGGATATGGCACCCAAGCTTGTTTCATTACTAACACGTTTTTCAACGTAGCTTCGTCTGCCGCTTTTTGCAGCATGTTGCGTTCAGTGTAAGCGTTAGCTTTGAAAGAGAAGCTTCCCAAAGCTGCTACCAGAAGAACACAAAGCAAATGTTTCATTCGATTCATGGTATTTTGTTCATTTAAGCAGGACAAAGATAGCGCATCTCTATAAAAGTAAGGTGAGCAAATCATACGAACCTGATGACAAAAAAGTACATACTTCAAAAATCGTACTATTCCCAGTCACTAAATTCAAAACTCAACTGCTCCCAGACACCATGTTGCTCATCCGCTTCTTCTTTCGGATTGGATACGGAAAGTCCGATAAGCCGGATCGGGTGCTGTTCATATTCCACACTTTTAAGTAATTCCTTGGCTAGTGGAAGCACCCTGTCCAAAGTTGTCAGTTCCTGTGACTGTGTGACGCTTCGGGTTATCTGACTAAAATCATGAAACTTGATTTTCAGTGTCAGTGTATTCCCTTTAAAATCTTTACGGTTCAGGCGTTCAATCAATTCTACCGCCACGTGATACAGTTCGATAATAACAGAAGAATGAGCCGAAATATCCCGTTCCAACGTACGTTCACACCCGATGGATTTACGGATACGGACTGCTTCCACCGGACGTTCGTCAATACCGCGTGCACATTCATAGTAAAGAGCTCCCACTTTACCAAAGTGCGCTGTCAACATCTCAAGGGAACATTTCCGTAATTGGAATCCATTACTGATACCAAGCAAATGCATCTTTTTGGCAGTTACAGGACCTACTCCCCAAAAAGATTCGATGGGAAGACGGGCTATAAAATCAAGTGCCTGTTCCGGATGGATGGTGCATAATCCATCTGGTTTGCGATAATCAGAAGCTATTTTAGCCAGGAATTTATTATAAGATATTCCGGCAGACGCTATTAGATTCAGTTGTTCGCGAATCTTCTGTTTAATCTCTTTCGCTATATCCACAGCCAAGGAAATGCCTTTCTTGTTTTCTGTTACATCGAGAAAAGCCTCATCCAAAGAAAGAGGTTCAATAATGTCGGTATATTCATGGAAAATCTCATGTATCTGCCGGGAAACAGACTTATAGACATCCATCCTGCCGGATACAAAAATAAGTTGGGGACAAAGATGCTTCGCTTTTAGTGAAGACATAGCAGAACGGACTCCGTAACGCCGGGCTTCGTAACTGGCAGCAGCCACGACTCCCCTCTCTTCAGCATGCCCCACCGCCAAAGGTTTGCCGCGAAGTTCAGGATTATCACGCTGTTCTACAGAGGCATAGAAGGCGTCCATGTCGATATGTATAATCTTTCTCTGACTCATTTTAGGGAATTAGCAGAGCAAACTTACTATAAATTCCCGAATAATTCCCGCTTATCGGTTCAAGAAATAATATGGTTATGATTTTTATAGATATTTAGAGCACTGAGACATTTTAAAGTCATTTAGATAACATCTCTACTATAAGATAAGGAATTGCAAAAACCATAAGAAGAATGGAAAGCATAACTTCAGAGAAATTAAGGCTATGCTTTCCATTCTATCAACAAGTATATTATAAGCTATAATTTAGCGGTCTATAAATGTACATTCTTTACCCAACATGGCCTCTCCGTATTTCTTTGGTAGCATATTACGTGTAGCATGATATGTTTCAGGTATGGGAAGTGTATTACTACTCTTTTTCTTTATTATATAAGATTCTCCAATAGTAGTTTTAAAAGAAATCATGTTGTCTTTATTGACCTCAATATTGACATTCTGGTTGCTGGACGTTACAACCTGAACAGGCTCATTTCCCCAAGGATTCTGTATTCTGCATTCTTTTCCCGCCAGACTTTTGATTTCGACAAAAGAAATGGTTTCTAAACTATCTATAGCCGAAGATACGATAAAAGCTCCCTCAGAACGCAACGTAAAAGCAGCTGCAAATTTAGATGGAATAGCCGGAAAAACTCTTATCTTCCCCTCATGACTTTGAAGTAGCATCTCATTGATAGCCGTCCCCACAATGCCCATTGTTTCCATACCGCATTGAACAAAAGGTTTCGTCCGAAAACCCGATTTTCCGGCTTCGGGACGATTATAAGTCAATCTCGAATCATACATATAGTCGCGCTGAGTATATAACTCGGCATCAGGAATCTGATCAACGTAACGAGAAAAATAATGCCAATGGTCTAAATTGTAAAATAACCCTTGATTGAAATGCTGCAGATAGTTAACACTGCATTGTAACCGCTCCAATACTTTATCTCCTAATCCCAACCGTGCGGAAACAATTGCTCCGGGAGTAATGGCATTCCGATTCTTTGGATGATGTAAAGCTATGTTTCGGGCTATCTCAAAATAGTCAGTCCCTTTATGGTTCAACCCAAGCACACCTGCCGGAAAAACAGCTGTAGTATGTGCGTCAAAATGATAACCTTGTATATTTGATTTCGCATCCGGATACACTTCATTATTTTCTGTAAACGCCAATCCAAAAACCTTTCCTTTTTCGGGTACATCCAAAATCGGAGGAGCCCATAAATGCGATATGACATGTTTCCATTGTTTTATCTTTGACTTGTCCACATTCAGGTCTTGAGCAGCTTTAATACAATTTTTAAATAATGACTCAATCATGTATCTGTCTGTTATTGTATTCTTCAATTTACTACTCCATTCATGTTCGTAAGGTTGTGCCGGATAAATATAAAATTCTTTTCGGACATCATCCCACTGGAGGAAATTCAAGTAGAAATCTGCTGCCTCTTTCATAAATGGATAAATTGTATTCTTAAGATAATCGATATCTTGAGTATAGGCATAATACTCCCACATTATTTTACTTATCTGACTGGCCGGAGTATAATTCGTTGTCATATTTCCCCAGTTTGCACTAACCATGTTACCTGAAAAGTCGTGCGCCTCAGTTATTAACAGCCCACCTTTTGTCCCTTTCTTTCTGGCCAATGCTTTTCCTTGAGGAATCATATTGACATAAGTTTCAATATAAGGTCGCAATAGTTCACAATCGTTTTGAACGGCAAGTCCCCAATAAGATTCTTGAGTATTCCAGTGATGGGGTGTAGTCCACTGACGATGATCATAATTAGTAGTCCATAACCCGCCATTGAATGGTACCGGATATTTTCCCCGTGAAGAACTCCCCATGAGATAACGGCGAATGTAATAAATGTTCTCCAGATAATTGTCTGACAGATGAACGAACGACTTCGACCAAAAGTGACTCCACCAATTGATATGTTCTTTTTGAAGGGCTGCAAGCGTTTTTACTTCCGCTTTATCCAGTAATGAAATCGCCTCTTGAGTCGGATTGTCCGAATCGTTAGAACTGGCAACTGATATCAAAATCTTATATTTCTGCTTAGAAGACAAAGGTGTAATCATTGAATTCTCCCGGTCACTGACACGCAAAATCTCTGTCGGAGTCTCAAGTACCCGACACGCAATAGTAAAACAAAGACCACCTTCAAACTTTTCTTCCAAAATAATGTCATTTTCTTGTTTATTCACCTTTGCAGTACCTAACCCATTGGTCACATCCCGGTCACGTGAACCGTACCAGCCACCAAAGTCACGACTGCCCCATCGCTCCAAAGAAATTCGATTTACAGCTCCTGAAGGCAACGTTTTCTTATAATCAGCCTGACAATCTATCACCCAGACATTAGAGTTGGCATCTACCCAAGATGTTATCTCCGTATCGGCAAATGCTGTCGAACTCTTAATCTTTAAATCTGCATTTTGCAAAGATAAACGAGCTTCAAAATCAGCTAGATGCATATAGCTATAACACGGTACGCCTAAATTAACTTTCAACCGTCCCGCCGAACGTAAAGTCATCCTCCCATTAGCAGGTTTATCATATAAATCTATTTTATTAATTTGTAAGGTAATACCCTCGTCGGTAAACCACAACATACCTCCGAGATCACCATTACCTAAAGGAAAACCATTGAAACTGTCGAACTCCGGTTCCAAATAGACAATATCATGCTGACTCAGATAGTTATCGTCAATTTTTAAAAGCGAAGAGGCTTGTATAATATATATATTACAAAACAAAACAATTAAAACTGAAACAATATTTTTCATTTTACAAACTTTTCTTTAATAGTAATTTACCCATTTACTTCTGTACACAAGTTACATCCTGTATCTTTCCTTTGAATCCATTCAGCAGGTCACCTATTTGGCGTAAAGGAAAAACCAGTGTTTCCTGATAAGACATATAATCCATACGCTTGTATTTCTCATAATACACTTTCTTCTTACGCCCTTCCAAACGTTCTTGCAATTGACCATTAACGTATAAAGAAGTTCCTCTATAATCTCCTTCAATACGAATATCTGTCCATTCCTCTGTCGGAAGGCGATAAGAACTGAAAAGAAAAACATAGCCGTCACGACTAAAAGCAATCCGTCCGGTATTTTCCCAATTAGTATAGACTTTGGAATGGGGACCTTCAAATAGAGTACCACTAATATTAGTATCTTTATCCGGCCAAATTTTAAACGATACTGCATAGGGATAGCCAACTTCCTGTAAAATAGTATGAATAGTATCTGTACCATTCAATGAACACATCTTTCCCGAAGGAGTCAGACGTGTTTCTTCAGGAATCCGTGCCAGTAAATTTACTCCCGGAGCTTCCGGCATCACATGACACAAAGCTTCAAAGGTTTCATAAGGAACAGTCTTTTCATCCCCTTTCCAAAGCTTTTCCGCCAATACCTGAACGGCCGGGAAAGAACGGAAATGTACATCCTGTTCAGAAATACCATTGCCACACATGTCATTCCATACAGCGAACATTCCACCTAATACTCCAGGAGTCCCTTCAGGAAGTGTCTGATTTCTGTTCATCAACCACGGACTCCATGATTCATAAATCCACTTATGATCCAAAAACTCACGATAATAACCTGCTCCCGGCACAATATAAAGATATGTGTCACATGTGTTTATCAGCTGATACCCATCCTTTAAAGATGCTTCAGGATCTATCCAGTCATACGACCATGCATTAACAGTCACTCCTTCTGCCTTTACGGGAGTCTTACCGGGAAGCCATTTCAAACCTCCCCACATACGGGGATTCTTACCATATTTTTCAATATATTTCAGATAACGATCTGTGAAATAACGGTATTGTTCTGCCTCCTTCTTATTATATTCATCCGTACCGATATGTACATCGGTCCCGATGAATACAGGATGTTCACCGGAAAGATATTCATCAAACAAAGTATCGAGGAAATAATAAGTTTCATCTTTGTAAAGATCAAGGTGATCCATTCCGTATTCTTTGCTGCCAATTTCCGGTTTGTAGTGCGTAAAAGCAAGAGAGTGTGCAGGAACATCTATTTCGGGAATGACGTTCACTCCATAGTCCATTCCCATGCGTTGCAAATCCGAAAATTCCTGTTTGGTATACGAACCGTCCTTGGCTGTCAATCCGGGGAAACGTTCACTTTCCAAACGAAAAGCAGCATAAGTCATATTCCAATCATTATTAAAGAACTGAGGAAAGCCATTATCATTCAAATGAATTTGAAACTCGTTCATCTTGTAAAACGAAAGTATCTTGACATATTTCCTCAAATAGTCTAATGTGAAGAATTTACGGGCTACATCCAGCATAAATCCACGATTAGGAAATTTTGGAAAGTCACGCGCTGTCCCTTTCGGCAATTTACCTTGCTGATTATACAAAATCTGTAAAAGACTACGTGTTCCCCAAAAAAGTCCTTTCGCAGTAGGCGCTTTAATACTTGCATAATGATTGGTAACCAATACATACCCTTCATCCCCCAACTCTTTATCGGTGTTGATCAGCGAGAGATAAATGTCATTTTTCCGGGGCTTTCCTATTTTTATAGTGTAGTTCCAGTCCATTAATTCTTTCAAGTCATCGACCAATATCCGGGCAGTGGATAAAAGTTGCACTTCATTATCAGGATTTACAACGATACGCCCTTCAGCAGGCAAGAAAAGTTTTCCATTCCCCCCCTTCCATTGTTGCAAAGCAGGAATAACACTTGGACAAGGTTCTTGTGCAGAAACAATAAAACATGCCACTGACAAACAATATAAAGTAAACAGTAGTTTTCTCATAAATTCAAGATTATCAAAATTAATATTATTCGCATCTAAGGGAAAATAACCTATAAATATATAACTTTTATATTAGTTGACGGATACATTGTTCAGTTTATTCATGTATTTTTGGTAGAACATCTCTCTATTTCCACTTTGATCCTCACGATTATCCACTTCACTGAACATCCAAACATCATTTTCTTGAGCCAATTGGATTAATTGAGCAAGCAGTTGCTTCCGTTCTTCTCTCGTGCCATATTCCAAACGAATTTGAGCGTACATTATAGCCATTCGCTCTTTCCGAACCCGTTTCAATACATCCGGTTGGTCTGCTACAGCATTTTCAGCCAAATCAAACCAATGTTTGTAACGCTCTATGCATTCTTTTGACAGGTAACCTTCACGATGAGCTTCAGGATCACCATCCATAGAAAGTATGGCTCTTGATTTTTTTAATGCTTGTTCCATATCTGCAATATATTGCTTGATATAAACTCCTGCTTTACCATAATATCCTGTTAAAAAATCATCCATTTCCTGTTTCATATCGCATTGTGGATTCCACAATAATTTAGCTAGCAAATAACCACGTAACTCTGCAAACTCTCCTCCTTTCTCTCTGTTTCCTTGACAAAAAATAGCTGATACATTATGAGCTGTATAGAAATTGATATTATCCTGCATAGTACTGAAATTAGGAAATGGAGAAATTAAGTTTTGGAATTGGACAACATAATCCCAAACCAATATCTCATTACAAATTTTTCCCCAATCCACCAAATCCTTTCTGAATGCAGCATGAATATTAGAAGTAGCAATAGGAAAATTAATACCTTGTCGGGCTGTTTCTATTGCACACATTTGAATTACAACATTAGATGCCGGTTTAGTATATAACGGTGCCTTTCTGGTGTAAGTATAAGCTAAAGTAGCTATTTTCTTGTGCGGAAAGTGCTCAGCTATTTGATTTACAAATTTCAACATCGTTCCGCTAGGACTTCCATCATACAAATCAGATGTTTGACATTGCCGGCAAGTACAGTTCCCTTTTCCGTCCATTTGACTCACACTCCAATAATGTGCTAATGAATCAGCCCATACAGGGACTTCTGTCTGTGCTGTTTGAATCAGTCGATTTAAAGAATTTACAGCATGAAAAGGAAGGTCGGGATTAGTCAGGCATAACTGCGTTCCCTCCGAACGCGGCTGAATTCTTTTTCCCTCAATTTCAGAAAAATACTCAGGATGAGTATCATAAAGACTGGGAGAAACTACATCATAAAGTGAATGACACCATAGTCCCCAATCTGCATGATGCCCACCTTTTATAGCCCATCTATCAGGAGCTGTCAACCCCTTTCGAAGCGTATTCCCATTCAGTTTCAGTTGTGCGGCAATAACAGGATCACATAAATCATAATAATAGACTTCTCGCCATTTCACAATTGGTGTATAGCTTTCTTCTATAAAAGGCAATTGCTTTTTATTTAATAAAGGAATGAAAGAAACTTCAGAACTATACCATCGACATCCTACATATTTTTCTAAAAATGAATATACTCCATATAGAACACCTCTACCATTCTGTCCACCAATGACAATAGCATCTTTTTGTATGGACAAATAATATCCATCTTCACCAAGTTTTGTATTTGTCGGTAGAATGCTGTTTATATCGCATGTTTCTTGGGCAAGTACCAACATTTCAGATTGTTTCAATGAAACAGACCGTTGAATACATGAAGCTTTAAATACTTGAATGATATACTTGCTCAATTCTTCAGCTGCATGAATTACAACTTCAGGTGCATCAGGACAAGTATAAACATAATAAGTTCTTCCACTTTCCAAAACCATCTTTCCATTTTTAGCATGTAAAGATATTGCCATCAATAGCACAAGGACAACATATATATATTTCATGAAACTTTCATCATTTATAAAATTAAAGAAAAAAAGAGGGGACAGGACACTCAAATAATGTTTTATCCCCTCTATATACTAACTGCCTATTAAAGTTACTTTTTCAACGTACATTGTATAACCCATTCTTTGGTTGTTCTACCATCGGCCGCAACAACCTTATATTTACACGCTTTGGAAAAATCCCCCCATTTACCTAAAACAGGTGCACCATCCAACGGATAAATAGTAGAGGCAGTAGAAATAGTAGCAATACCTACAATCTTCTCCAATTTTACACTATTACGTATTTCTTCTGTGAAAAAACTTGGATTTCCCGCTTCAGGCACAGTGATTGTACAAGAAATAGTATTCCCCTCTATTTTCACATCAGTAGGCAATGAAACAACTCCCAATTGAGTATTATTTCCACCATTCATCGCTTGTTCCCAACGATGTTCAAACTTAAATCCTGTGATTTCCGCATCATCATAAGATTCCAGTTCGTCCAGTCCTGCCTCCAGACAAGAAGACAGCGTCAACAACATACAGACCATAAAGGCACTTAGCCTCCAAATATTTATAAATTTATTCATATTCATTACCAATATTTATTTTGTTGCAAATTAGGATTAGACATAGTCTCCGACTCAGGTAACGGGAAATACATACGTTTGGGCCAAGAGAATACCCGATCACTCCCTGTTGAACTTCCGTGACTGGTATCAATTAAGGTAAACGTATCATCATCACCATCAATAATAATGCAGTGTGTACGTTTGTTAAACTCAGGTACAGAAGTGGCATTTTCCACTTTTGCCCAACGAATAACTGAAAAATAACGATCACCCTCCAAAGCCAGTTCTACCCGACGTTCTATCTTATAAAATTTCCAGAAGTCTGCCGCTGAAGAACTTTCCGACAAAGCGGGTAATCCACCGTGTTGAGTACGAGTCATATTCATCACTTTGATAGCTTTTTCTATTTCACCCTTACGACCAAGTGCCTCAGCATAATTAAGACTAGCTTCTCCTAATCTGAGAAGAATATAACGAAAATCATAAAGAACCTGATATCCGGGAAGTGCATCTGTACCATCCAATTCATAAACGTATTTGCGCCACATATATCCGCTTTGAGTCATAAAACCGTGGTTCTGTGTATTTTCCCAATAACAATTGCCTTTAGTATCCATTTCAATAGAAGTAGTGAAATAAGTGGTACCATCATAACAAATAGTAGCATCCAAACGTTTGTCTCTATTACTATACATAATGGCAGCAGTCTTTACAGGAGCATTTTTCCATCTGGCAGTTTCCGTATAATGCTTTGCTGTCTGATCACCGTCCACATCAATAGCCAGATAGGCTTCTGTCAATTCATGAGAAGGCCAATTAGCACACCATACATCTATTTTATCTTTAATCTCAGGTCCCATGGTATTTCGTCCGGGTGATAATGTACCAGCGACATACATAGGAAGTAAATTGTCACAAACCTGTTTTTTATCTCCTTGTGTAAAATAGAACTGAATTTCCGGGCTCGTTTCCGGATAAGAAAAACTACCAAACATTTTACGATATTCAGGATCTATGTTCCAATTGGCGGCCTCTTCTCCTTCAAACAGCTGCTCTCCGGCAGCAATGGTTTCATCATAAAGCCCCCCCTCCAAGGATACACGTGTCAGTAAGGTGAGTGCAGCTCCCTTAGTGAAGCGCTCTTTATTGGCAGTTGAAGGTAGATCGGGAATGGCCAATTTCAATTCATTTACCATAAACTTATACATATCCTCTTCTGAAGCACGGGACATTAACATCTCATCACTTGGAGTCATCAGCTTATCAACAAGCATCACTCCTCCCCAACGACGTACCATCCAGTCATATACCATTACACGCAGACAGCGAGCTTCGGCTATAAACTGTTTACAACTTTGTTCGTCAATGTCGGAATTGCCAGTCAATTTTTCTATGATAAGACTCGCCTTTCGAATATAAGAATATCTGTTAAAGTCCCCTATGTTGTCTTTTATATTTGTGGGAGAAATAGCCTCTGCTGCAACTGAATTATTATCCTTATTCCAAACATTATCAGTCCACGAATCTGTACGCAAACACTCTGTATTATTATCTCCCGAACAATACAAATCTTTAAGAATTGTCCAATAAGCTTCTTTCAATACATTTTCGGCCAGTTCTTTATTACGCCATATTAAAAGTTCGTTGTATGAGTCCATTGGTTCTGTATCAAGTACATCACAAGATGCCAATCCACATACCATCATCAATGCTATATATAAATATTTTTTCATATATTTTCCCTTTTATTTAAAATGTTAGGTTAACTCCAAACTGGATTATCTTCTGTACCGGATAACCTACTTGTCCCATAGACTCATCATCTCTACCGTCTTCTGGATCAATGTGATACTTTTTAACCGGAGAGAAAGTCAACAAGTTATTCCCACTTACATAGAATTCAAATTGAGAGATAAAGTTCAGTTTTTTTAGCAGGCTGTACTTCAGGTCATAACTCAATTTTACATTCTTCAATCGAAGATAGGAAGCATCCAGTAGCCAATAAGTTGATTCCATATTATTGTTTCCTCCATTATCTTGTTGATTATTAGTTAAACGAGGATAGAGGATTTCGCCTGTATTACCTGGATAATAGAATTTTTCACTACCAGCCAAACCAATCTGATTTGTATTAAATCTCCGGTTGAATGATTCTAACATCATATTCCGGGCACCTGTACCTTGCAACAATACGTCAAGTGTAACTCCTTTATAAGACGCTCCTAAAGTGATACCATAAGTTAAATGCGGGAATCGGGGAGCACCTTGGCGTATCCGGTCATTGGTATCTATCACACCGTCACCGTTGATATCCTGATAAGCTATATCACCCGGTCGTAATAAAGTAGATGCCTGAGGCCGTGGATTGTCCAAGATTTGTTCCATGTTTTGATAAAGTCCGTTTGAAACATACAGCAAGTCAAAATATGACTTCTGATGTGTAAGACGACGATATGGATTCTTCAAATCAGATTCTTGTTCATCATATTTCCTTTCCCATAGTTCGTTATAATATGATAAATTAAGTCCAACATTGTACTTGAAATCACGGGCAATCTTGTCTCTCCATGCCAGATTCAACTCATAACCGGCTCTACGATGAGCGGAATTTGTTTTAATCATAGGCATAGCAGTACCCAACGGTGTAGTATAAGAATCCTTTGGATTAGCTAAATAATTGGTCGTACGATAATAGAAATACTCAAAGTTGGCAGATAAACGTTGTTTAAAAAACTCTGCATCAACGGCAAGGTTAATGGTATTTCTACTGTACCACGTCAAGTCCTGGCTAACCAAGTCGCCTTCGCGTAAAGTCGAATTCCATTTACCACCTTCATAAAAATCATTTCCCTTATTATATACTGACAAATACTTAAAATTACCCACATCATCCAAACCGATTTTCCCCCATGAGAAACGGAATTTCAAGGCGCTAAACCAATTATTGTTCAACAAAGGTTGCATGAAAGGTTCCTTGTCTACATTCCAGCCGACAGATACTGACGGGAAGAATCCCCAACGCTGACCTTTTGGGAACTTGTCAGAACCATCATAACGGAAGTTGGCTTCTACAATATAGCGCATCTTATAGTCGTACTTTAAACGACCTACCAATCCCATACGGCCATTTTCTTTTGCAGTACCTTCATTTTCTGCCGTAGAACTCGGTCCACCATTAATCTGTTCGATGAAGCTTGTCTCATATTGTTTTCTTGATGCTTTCATTTCATTATAATTATACTTCCATGAATTGAAAACAGCAGTCGCTCCAATTGTATGAGCCTCTTTGAACGTTCTGTTATAATCTACCCGTGCTTCAAAAGTCACTTCATTGGAACGATACATATCTTCCTTCAATTGGGCTTTTCCAAGATTAGTTGGCTGATCATTCCATTCCCAAACAGGACCAACACCCGCTACGTTAGCACGCCAGTCTTTGTAAAAGCTATCATACAGATTATAATTCATAAGTGCTCCAAAACTCAGTCCAGAAACTTTAGGTACATCCCACTGCATTGACAAACTCATATTGGTATAATGAGTGTCATTTTTCCTATATCCAGCATCGGGGTCGATTTCCACATATGGATTCTCTTGCCCTCCCGTCGGGTGACCTGCACTATTAAAACACCTAGTTAAAGAATTCAAGCGTGCTACATGTGTCCAAATAGACCACAAGCCATTAGGTGGGTATTGTGTTTTGTTCTGACTGAAAGAAACGTCTCCATTAAGTCGCAATCCGATTTGATCGAAATAGTGATCCACATGCATTCTCATATTTAAACGATCATTCTTTGAAATGTCCGTTTTATAAATCCCCCCTAGGGTGTAATAACGCGCAGACATAAAGTAATGAGTATTTTTACTTCCTCCATTCAACGACAGGTTATGTGACTGCATAGGAGCATATTTATGAAACAGCAGACTATTCCAATCCGTGTTTCCTGTCACATCATTAAAAGTGCCATTTTTCAGCGCATCCAACACACCTTCCGGCCAATATAAATTCCCTTTCTCATCCACTTTCATAAAAGTAGGCATTCCGTTGTTATAGACTGCGGCTCTGTCTGACAATTCGGCCACCACATAGTTATCAAGGAATTCAATGGGCTGCGTAGGAGAACTCAAAGAATAAGAACCATTGTAGCTGATTGTCATCTTTTCGTTTGCACCCTTTTTAGTTGTGACCATTACAATACCATTACCGGCACGTGCACCGTATACAGCCGCTGCCGCAGCATCTTTCAGGATAGAAAAAGACTCTATATCACTTGGTGAAAGTACTGAGAATTCTTGTTTTGTACTAGGAATACCATCAATTACATACAATGGCTCACCACCTCCACGGATGGAAATACTAGGTAACGCTCCAGGCTCACCACCTGCCGATTGAATGAAAACTCCGGTTGCTCTACCTTCCAAAGAACTAATTATATTAGTATTAGGCATATTTACCAAATCATCTCCTTTAACACTAGATATAGAACTAGTCAGTCTTTTTACAGAGCTTTTCCCATATCCTACTACAACAACTTCATCTATAAGTTTACTATCTTCTTGAAGCTTAATAGTTAGCGAAGTACGATTTCCAACTTTGATAGTTCTAGTCAAGTACCCCACATAAGATATTTCAATCACTGGGGAAGCACCAGATACATTGACGGAAAATCTTCCGTTTACATCAGAGACTGTCGCATTTGAAGTATTTTTTTGTAAAACTGTAGCCCCAATTAAAGGCTCTCCATTCTCGTCTGTTATTACACCGTTCAGTTTACGACTCTGCTGTTGTTCCAACACATTAAAATTATTTTCGTCTATCGTTGTATCAGCTGATATTTCCAAAGCGAATAAGGACATAAATACAATAAGTAGCCCTTTCTTAAATAATCGAGATAGACAATAATGGTGATAATTATTACTTTGCATCATTAGTCTTAATTTTTTAATCATAAATACTTTTTATATTACTAGAATTAAAGCCGCATGGCTTAAGGGCTGGATTTGTTTTTCATAGGCAATTATTTTTTTATTAATAGCTTTATTAGAATTAAGTTCTTGGGCACAAAATTAGTAAAGCTCCCTATTGTCCACCACACGTAATTTTATCAATCTCCCCCCTTTTTTCTATCAATAATACCTCTACAGCCACTTTTAGCAAGAAAAAATCAGATCCCTCTTCTACTTTTTATTGATAGAATGAACATAGGATTAATATAATTCAAAAGTTTTTTATCCCTATCAATAGCAATATCAACAGTAATAGTTGATTTTTTAGAGCTTCAATATGCCTATGTCATGATTTCCTTCACACTCTGTCCTACATTCATTTTCCTATTGAAACTATTTTTTCAATAAAAAGCATTCATTATAAAATAAAATTTCGTAATTTTAGTCTCGAAAAACATAGTTGTGATTATAATAATCACAAAAGAAACACTTTTTGTTACTATTTTTTTCTTTTAGAAAACAAACATTAATTGAAGTGGAAAATGAAAGTAATAAAAATATACGCATTAATCATTTTAGGATTACTATTAGGAAATTTGAATAGTAAAGCGATATCCCCGTTTTATACAAATCATATAAATTTCAAGCAATTAACTATTCAAGACGGGCTTAAAGACAACACTGTCTTATCCATTCATAAAGATGCAAAAGGAATTATGTGGCTAGGTACAAGCACCGGATTAAGCAAATATGACGGCAATCGCTTTACTAATTACACACTAGACCAATATTTCAGCATGAATGTGAGAAAAATAGAAGAGGATAGTCGCCATATATTATATTTACAGACTAACGATTGGCTCACGTACATGGATTGTAAGGATGAGAACACGGGAAAGCTCCAAACGTTTGTAAAAAACAAGGATTATCAGATAACAGATTTTCTTCTGCTTAATGACTCTACTCTTCTAGCTTGTGACAATCAAACGTTAAGCAGTTTCAGAATAATATTAGACCCCAATGGTCATCCTTTATCAAAATTAGAAAAGGTTTATCCGTTCGAAATGGCAGAAGGAGAGCGATTTATGAAATTTTGTATAACTAATAACCATAAAGAGGTTTATTTGGTAACCAACAGTGCACGCTTACTTTTATTAGATATCAATACTGGCCGCGTTTTAAAACAGAAACGTTTGTTAACCACAAAACATGAGTTTGGTGCTTCCACAATGGTATATCATAATGGAAAACTCTTTATTTCTTCAATGTTACATGGTATATTTATTATAGACACTTCATTGGATAATCTTAATCATATTGCCAACCAACAAAATATACTTCCCACCCATTTGTCTCATAACGACGTTTATAATATCACCCCTATCTCGAGTTCTTCTATCCTCGCTACTACATGGTATGGATACACCATACTTTTGGCCGATAATAATATTTCAGGAGGATGGACTACGGAAATAAGTACCAGAGAACCAACCTGGCAATCATTTGACTTTGAAGCACGCATGATATCTTCTTATTATGATCCTCATGGTTTCTTATGGATTGGGACACATGGCGGAGGCGTATTGGTTTCCGATTGGAAATGGAATTTTATCAAACAATACAATTTCAAAGAAGATAATGAAGTAGAAAGCATTATTGTTGATGACGATACAAGGCTCTATTTATCCACTTATGAACAAGGCATTTTTTACAGTACTCCATTTGACAATCTGAAAAATTTGAATTTATGTGAGTTACCCCAAACAGATAGAAAGACAGCACTATGTAGCATAAAAGACAAGGAGGGGAATCTATGGTTCGGCTACAAGGATGGAATGTTAATTTGTCACTCTCCATTAAAAAAGAAAATACAAAAGTATAATGTAATCAACGCACCTATCAATGTTCTATTCATAGATTCCAAGAAAAATTTCTGGATTGGAACTGATAATGGACTGTTTTTGTACAATCGTGATAAAAAAGAGAAAAAAGAAGTAGCATTGAAACAAGCTATCAATTGCGTACTTGATATAGATGAAGATAACGAAGGTAATTTATGGATAGCCACCAGTTTAGGATTGCTGAAACTTAATTATACCAAGAGTCGGCAAAATATACAATTTTTCCCGACAGACAAGCATACATATACGGCTCAAGCAGTATTGACTGCTAAAGACGGAACCGTATATGTAGGTTATCAAAATGGATTAGGCATTATACCTCATGGAGAAACAGCTGTAAAACATGTGTTTACCACAATGGACGGTTTGGGAAGTAATTGGATAAATTGTCTATTGGAAGATAAACAAGGTTACATATGGATTGGAACTAATTCAGGGTTCAGTTGCTATGACAAATCCATAAACCAGTTTTATAATTATTATGCTTCCGGTAGCAGCCGTTCTGTGGCCTTTTGGGGAGACATGCTTTGTTGGGGAGGCAACAAGCACCTACTTTTCTTCTCACCCCAACAGGCTATAAATACCTTTAAGGCAAATACTAAAAACCCAATAATCATTACAGGTATTGAAGTTAATAACAAGCCGCTGATTCCAGGAAATACCGTCAATGGACAAATGATATTAACGAAAACAGCCGAGTATACAGATTACATTTCTTTATCACACAAAAACAGAGACTTTGCATTATCATTCAGCAACAGTCCTTATCCCACTGAGCAAAAATATGTATACAGGTTGATACCTTATCAAAATGAATGGATAGAATGTAATAGTAAGGAGAAAATTTCTTATGCCAACCTATTACCGGGAAACTATACATTTCAGATAAAAAACCAAAAAGCAGTCAAGGAGGAAGATATAACCTCCTTAAAAATCAACATACAACCACATTGGACACAAACTTGGATGTTTCGGATCTGTGTAGTGTTAGTTATCATTGGAGGTATTTATTACTCAATATTCACAATTAAAAGAAAACATCAACGTGACCAACTAATTGCTGAATTAGAGCATGGCATTGCTATCTACAAACTACAACATCAACAAGCAACTCCATCATCACACGACACACAAGAGACAAAAACAGATTATAACCAGGAAAGCAAAAATAATAATACTGATAACTCGCCCAATGAAAAGAATCATCCTCTTTCCAATTATCCGGAACTAGCTATTTTACAAGATTCTAATATCAACGACGAATCCAAACAATCCAGCCAATACATATTCATGCGAAAAGTGATCAATGTGATAGAAGATAATATAGCAAATGAAAACTTCAACGTAAAAATATTAGCTGATACACTTTGTATGAGCCAACCTACATTATACAGAAAAGTAAAAGAGCATTTCCAACTGACCGTTACAGAATTAATACGAAAGATTCGTATGAACAGAGCCGCTTCTTTATTGGCAATGCGCAAGTATACAATATTAGAGATTACTGAAATGGTAGGATATAATGATTATGAAACCTTCAGGAAACATTTCAAGAGCCAATTTGGTGTATCAGCTTCCAAATATGTGAATTGTGAATAAACGCACTATTTATCAGAGATTTCCAATCGAAAGGCGAGCGGTTCCGTACCGCCTACGTATTTATCAGGAACAGTAAGGATGACCTTATTATCCTTTATCGCCCATTTCACCTTCTGACCGGAAGCCAGCAACTTAATCCGGCTATTTTTTGTAGGGATATTCCCTTCCCATTCTATACTTGCCGGTATTTTTTCACCTTCCGGCAGAGCATAAAGTGCATACAGTGTTTTCCCGTTCTTACTTGCAGTAAACCACACATTGTTAGAATGATAATTGGAAGTAATACGCGTATTGTATATGGCTTCTCCATTCTTTTGCATCCAGCGCCCCACCTCGGCAAGACGTTCTACAGCTGGTTGTTCAATAATACCGTCCGCAGTAGGTCCTACTCCGAGAAGCAAGCTTCCACCTTTGGCAACGACCTCCATCAGCATGGAAATTATCTGATTGGGAGTCTTGTATTTGGCGTTCTTTACCCATCCCCAATCTGTGGTCAAGGTGATACAACTCTCCCACGGAAAAGGAAGTTGAGTTTCGGGTATCGACCGTTCTGGAGTCTGATAATTCTCATACCGGCCACTTATGGTACGGTCTACTACCAGTATGCCGGGTTGCCTTTCTCGTGCCATATTGGCTATCCGTGGCATATCAATATCCTGCTTATTACGGACAGATACCCAACCGCCGTCCAACCAAAGGATATCTATCGGTCCATAACCGCTCATAAGCTCTTCAATCTGGTTATAAGTAAAGTTCTTAAAAGCTTCCCATTTCTCGGGATGACGTTCGATTTTGTAATTCACATTTCTATTAGGAGTCGCAAAATAATCCCACCAATAATCTTGATTGTGCCAATCGGGTTTAGAAAAGTAAGCACCTGTCATGAAACCAGCCTTGCGAAAAGCCTCAAACACATGGCAGGCTACATCGGATTTCGGATTTTCCTTAAAAGGTCCCTGTGCGATAGAAAAACCGGTATATTTACTGTCGAACATACAGAAACCGTCATGGTGTTTAGTAGTAAACACCATATATTTCATCCCTGCCTGTTTCATGACATCGGCCCATTGTGTCGGGTTGAAATTGACAGGATTGAACTGCCGGCTCAGTCCGTTCCAATACCAATTCTTAAACTCTTGATAGTTAGTATGTCCATAGCGGCTGATCCAATCCACATCTTCGGAACAGAGAGCCCACGATTCGACAATACCGGGTACACTATACATCCCCCAATGGAAGATAACCCCGAATTTCTGATCCTGCCATTGATCTAACTTTTTCAATACCAATGAGTCTGTAGGCCATTCATAATTATGCGAACGTTCATGTACGAAGGTATTTTGACTTTTTGCGCCTGCTACCCCCAATAATAAAATGACAAGTGTTATAAGTTTGTTTTTCATATTACATAATGTTTTTCAGAATTAAATTTCTCCGCCAAATTATGTTTTATCTGTGAGAATTGACTACAAAAAAGAAGAGGATGTCTTTCTAAAACATCCTCCATTTCTAATAATTGTGGAGCTGGAGGGAATCGAACCCTCGTCCAAACGAGGAAATCATAAGCTTTCTACATGCTTATCTTTGCCTAAGTTTTCGAGTAGGAACAGAACCAAAGCCATCAATTCCTGCCTTATCCTCTAAAGTTTCATCAAAAGTGCGAGGCCGCCTTTGACTATCCCCGATGTGACTGCACCACTGAACCGGAACGCTTCGGAGCAACAGCTTCCGAGTGATGTCTCGTCCTGGCACCTTGTGCCTGGATTAAGCTAATCTACTATGATTCGATTAAGCAGCAAGAGCGTAATTAGTTTCGCCAGATAAAATTTTGATAACTGAGATTTAAGTGGAAATTACCGACCCACTGCATGCTTACCTACCATTTCTGCCCGCTGTCAAATCCAGTCAACCCCAAATTATCATTCGTACAGAATAGCGATTGTCCAGAACGCTTTCCAAGGGTACAAAGATAGGAAATGTTTTCGAAATTACGAAAAGACGTTAGCAAATATTATATCAAAGCACTATCTTTACGGGGTAAATTTATTCTTAACACAAAAAAATATTATGAAGAAACCTTTACTTACCAGCTTATTTCTAGGAAGTTGTGCACTCCTCCCAGCACAGAAAACGACTAGAATACCTGATGTTTATAAACCCGTCCGTACGGAAATGTACAAGAAAGGATGGATAGATTTCAACAAGAACGGTGTCAAAGATATCTACGAAGACCCGACGGCACCTATCGATGCACGTATAGAAGATTTGCTCAGCCGGATGACATTGGAAGAGAAAACCTGCCAGATGGTGACTCTATACGGATATAAACGGGTGTTGAAAGATGATTTGCCTACTCCCGAATGGAAAAGCCTACTCTGGAAAGACGGCATCGGTGCCATCGACGAACATCTGAACGGCTTCCAACAATGGGGGCTTCCACCGTCGGACAACGAATATGTATGGCCGGCTTCCAAACATGCCTGGGCGCTGAATGAAGTACAACGTTTCTTCGTTGAAGAAACACGGCTCGGGATTCCTACGGACTTTACCAACGAGGGAATTCGCGGAGTGGAGAGTTATAAGGCTACCAATTTTCCGACCCAACTGGGATTGGGACATACATGGAACCGGCAACTTATTCACCAGGTAGGAATGATTACCGGACGTGAAGCCCGCATGCTGGGATATACCAATGTATATGCCCCGATACTCGATGTAGGACGCGACCAGCGGTGGGGACGCTATGAAGAAGTATATGGGGAATCTCCTTATCTGGTTGCGGAATTAGGAATAGAAATGGTGAAAGGCATGCAGCACAATCACCAGGTAGCAGCTACCGGAAAACACTTTATCGCTTATAGCAACAACAAAGGAGCACGCGAAGGAATGGCTCGTGTAGACCCGCAGATGTCACCGCGCGAAGTGGAGATGCTCCATGCCTATCCTTTCAAAAGAGTTATCCGTGAAGCGGGATTGCTTGGTGTGATGAGTTCTTATAATGACTATGACGGCTTTCCGATTCAGAGCAGCTATTACTGGCTGACTACCCGCTTGCGCGGTGAAATGGGATTCCGTGGGTATGTAGTTTCGGACAGTGATGCCGTAGAATATCTTTATACCAAACACGGGACTGCCAAAGATATGAAAGAAGCTGTTCGCCAAAGTGTGGAAGCCGGACTGAATGTGCGTTGTACGTTCCGCTCGCCGGATTCGTATGTATTGCCGTTGAGGGAGCTGGTGAAAGAAGGCGGATTGAGCGAAGAAGTCATCAATGACCGTGTACGTGATATTCTGAGAGTGAAGTTCCTTGTCGGCTTGTTCGATAATCCTTATCAGACTGATTTGAAAGGAGCGGATGAAGAAGTAGAAAAGAAAGAAAACGAGGAAGTCGCTCTGCAAGCCTCCCGTGAATCTATCGTACTCTTGAAAAATGATAAGAATGTGTTGCCACTAGATGCTTCTAGTATCCGAAAGATAGCAGTCTGCGGGCCGAATGCGGATGAACGTTCGTATGCGCTGACTCATTACGGTCCTTTAGCAGTAGAGGTTACTTCTGTCCTAAAAGGTATTCAGGAAAAGATGAAAGGCAAAGCGGATGTACTTTATACGAAAGGCTGCGACCTGGTAGATGCCAACTGGCCGGAATCCGAATTGATTGACTATCCTCTGACGGATGAAGAGCAAAAAGAAATAGATAAAGCTGTCAGTCAGGCAAAACAGGCAGATGTAGCTGTCGTAGTGTTAGGTGGCGGACAACGCACGTGCGGGGAAAACAAATCCCGCAGCAGTCTCGACTTACCCGGCCGCCAACTCGATTTACTAAAAGCGGTAGTGGCTACCGGCAAGCCTGTCGTGCTGGTTCTTATCAACGGACGTCCCTTATCTATCAATTGGGCGAACAAGTTTGTCCCGGCTATTCTTGAAGCATGGTATCCGGGGGCTAAAGGTGGGATAGCAGTAGCAGATATACTCTTTGGAGATTATAATCCCGGTGGTAAACTGACTGTAACTTTCCCCAAAACCGTAGGTCAAATACCCTTCAACTTCCCTTGCAAACCCTCTTCCCAGATTGACGGCGGTAAAAATCCGGGAGCGGACGGCAATATGTCTCGCGCCAACGGTGCATTATATCCTTTCGGATACGGGCTAAGTTATACCACTTTCGAATATTCCGACTTGAAAATCTCTCCGGCCATTATCACTCCCAACCAAAAGACTTATGTCTCTTGTAAAGTGACCAATACCGGAAAACGGGCAGGAGACGAAGTAGTGCAACTGTATGTGCGTGATGTACTGAGCAGCGTCACTACTTATGAGAAGAACCTCGCCGGATTTGAACGGGTACATCTGAAACCGGGCGAGACAAAAGAAATCACTTTCCCCGTCGACCGCAAGGCACTGGAGTTATTGAATGCAGATATGCATTGGGTAGTAGAACCGGGTGATTTCACACTGATGGCAGGAGCCTCTTCTACGGATATTCGCCTGAACGGAACGCTGACTGTTGTTGAACGGGGGCAAACACCTGCTGCAAACACTACCAAAGACAGTAGTCCTGTCAGCGCCAGCACCAACGCAGAAACAGCCGATAAGGTAATTGATAATAATTTAACTACGTCCTGGAAAGGCAATAAAGGAGATTACATTACCTTTGCCTTGCAGAACGGAGCCAAAATAGACGGGGTATCCATTGCCTTCTCCCGCGAGAACGGACTGGAGACAGACTTCGAGATACAACTATCCGGTGGCGGCGGGCAATTCCTCACTGTATATTCCGGCACTGTGAAAGAGTACAACAAACTGTTGGACTTCCGTTTCAAAGGTACTACCGCCAGCGATTTACGCATTGTATTAGGTAGTGACCGGGTAGGGATAGCAGAGGTAAAACTACCTCAATTAAAAAAGTAATAATCAATACAAAAACAACCCATATGATAAAATTTATCGCCACTATCTGTATAATCAGTATGACCACTATCAGTTGCACATCAAAAAAAGCTGCCCGGACGGAAAGTTCCGAACCAGTGAATCAAGAGTTAACAATGCTCGTAGGTACATATACCGCAGGAGACAGTAAAGGAATTTACAGTTTCCGTTTCGATGAAGAAACCGGGACAGCCACTGCACTCAGTGAAGCAGAAGTAGAAAATCCCTCTTATCTCGTACCTTCTGCCGACGGAAAATTTGTGTATGCAGTCAGTGAGTTCAATAATGAACAGGCTGCCGCCAACGCATTTGCCTTCGATAAAGAAAAAGGGACTTTCAAATTACTGAACTCACAGAAGACCGGCGGTGAAGACCCTTGCTATATCATTACGAATGGAAAGAATGTGATAACCGCCAATTATAGTGGCGGGAGTATCTCCGTTTTTCCCATTGCAAAAGATGGTACACTCCTGCCCGCTTCCGATATTATAAAATTCGAAGGTTCGGGAGCTGACAAAGAACGGCAGGAAAAGTCACACTTGCATTGTGTCCGTATCACGCCGGATGGTAAATACCTATTTGCCGATAATTTAGGGACAGACCAGATACATAAGTTTATCATTCACCCGGAAGCGGATGCAGAGAACAAAGAAAGCTTCCTCAAAGAAGGCTCTCCTGCCGCCTTTGAAGTGAAAGCAGGTTCAGGCCCCCGGCATCTGACATTTGCCCCGAATGGCAACTATGCTTATCTGATAAACGAACTTTCGGGCACGGTAATCGCTTTCGAATATAAGGATGGAAACTTGAAAGAGATTCAGACAATAGCCGCCGACACAGTCGGAGCAAAAGGAAGCGGCGATATTCATATCAGCCCGGACGGAAAGTTTCTATATGCCAGTAACCGGTTGAAGGCGGACGGTATCGCTATCTTCCGTATCGACTCCGAAAACGGGAAGTTAACGAAAACAGGTTATCAACTGACAGGGGTTCATCCGCGCAACTTCATCATTACACCGAATGGAAAATATCTGTTGGTGGCTTGCAGGGATAGTAATGCGATTCAGGTTTATGAAAGGGATGCGGATACGGGATTATTGACCGATATACAGAAGGATATTAAAGTAGACAAGCCTGTGTACATAAAGTTCGTGCCGTAACTTACGGATAACTAACGAAAAAAAGCTAGCCACAGCCTACTCAGACAAGGGATTATTCTCACCACGATGGGAAAAAATTCTCATTGCAATGAGAAAAAGTTCTCACTACTATGAGTATTTTTTCTCATAGTAGTGAGAATACTCGAGAATTTGTACTTCCCTAATAATGTTCCTATCCTATCAGGTTCCGGAAAGCCTGAATCCCCTGATGATTAATATCCAATCTTTCTATCTCACTTAATAACCGGACGGATTTCTCCTTCTGGTTCAGTCCCCAATATCCTAATGCCATCATATATTTGCAGTGAATTACGTTCCTTATCGTCAAGTCATCCTCCCAAATCAACAAGTCGGGTAGAGATACTGCAAAATAATCCATTTTAATCTTGTCAAACAAGTGTTTTTCGCCGTAAGAGGTCAATTTATGAAAGCGACCGTTAGCCTCATCCATACGCCCGAGCTTCAATAATGCCAGACCCTGATAGAATATTTTATCGGGTTTTGCATCGTTGTAGTACATGGCGGCAGCCGGTTCGGTAGGTCCAATGATTGCCTGTTCCCAACATTCCGCAGCCTTGTCCTGTTGTCCCAATCCTTCGTAGGCACAACCCAGAAAGTAGTAAAAATCGTTTTCCTGTGCACTATACAATTTGCCTTCACCAAGATGATGCGGATATTCCAGGCATTCTTCCAATAATGATATTGCTTCTTTATTATCACCGGCAGCTAATGCTTTCTTTGCCAATTCCACACGAGCCAGTTGATATTGGGCAGGCACTTTTCCTTCACCACCCTCCCAAGGGTGGAAGTTATGTGCATCCAATACCGATTTCGCCTTTTCGTACTCTCCTGTCTGATTCAACAAGGTGATTTCTTCCAGTATCAGGTCATCACGCTGCTTAATCAAATCAGGATATAGTTGTAGGAAAGCAAGACGCTCTTTGTGTGAACGACGGACACGTTTGTAAAGTTGGTCGAGTTCCATCAAGATACGTGCGTCGGTTGGGTCAAGACAAAAAGCTCGTTCCATACACTCGATGGCTTTTGCTTCCTCATTTTTCTTATTGAAGAATACCAGAGCCAGGTTACGCCATACAGTCGGGAAGCTATCGTCCAGTCTTGCGGAAGTTTCCCATGCCTTCATAGCCAAGTCGTACTGGCGCTTGTCGTAGTAAAGATTGCCCAAATAGTAAGGAGCTCTTGCATCGTCCGGGTTTTGTTCCATGGCACATTGCAAGGCAAGAATTGCTTCCAACCGGTTGGGGAAACAGTAATCGGGACATGCCTTGACTGCGTCGTCAAATGCTTGTTTCACTCCGGGCAGCCCTCCCTGGTGCAGACACCAACCCAGATAATAGTAAGTCATCGGAGTAACGATACCTTCGGCAATGGCTATATTCCATAAGGAAGCAGCTTCCTGCCAACAACCTGCGGCACAATAGTCGAGAGCTATTTCATCATAGTTGTGAGGTTCGCCACGCATCATCTCTTTCATAACAGCCAGTTCATCGGCTACGTTCGTAATCAGGTACTTCTCATAACGACAGCCAAAGTTGAATTTATCAATAGCCAATGAATCTTCAATCAGTTGCAGGGCTTCTTCGGTTTTGTCCATCCGGCGGAGAATAGCAGTTTTCAGAGCACGGGCTTTATGATTATGCCAGTTGCGGATAAGCGAACGGTCTATTTCGTCCAGTGCATCCTCCAAACGATTCTGTAGGATAGAAATCTGCGCGCAGGCAAAGTATCCCGCATCCTGCCAGGCGGCATTCCAACAAGATTTATAAAAACGGTCGTAAGCGTCATTGTAACGTCCCTGATATTTCAGGGCAAGACCGAGATTATAAATCGGTTCTCCATCGTATGGATTCGGATTACGTTTCTGTAAAGTCTTTACGGCTGTAAGCAAGTATTGCTCCGCTTTATGGAAACGGCCTTTACGGATATACCACAGACCAAGCGCGTTATTATTACGCACATCAATCGGGTCACGGCGCAATGCTTCTTCGTAGTATTCTACGGGATTGTATGTGGCGTGTCTGTACTGTTCCAAATGCAAGCCGGTCAGATAAAGCTGTTCGGTAGTCTTTATTTCTTCCGGTAGCAGGGCTGCTTCAGCAGCGTCGGGAATCGGCTTCACTTCTTCCGGTTCCGCATGCCAATAAAGTAATTCCTTTCCGTTTGCCGTGATTTCAAGAATCAGTTTGTTGAGTTTCTCACCTTTCACATTTACTGTTTCATCCAGTAGTTCTTCCGGGGTGATAGTCACTTTCTTACTATAATATATTTTCCCGTCTTCACCTTTCAAGACGACGTTTACCGTCTGGCGTGAAGTAGCAAATATCTTGAAACGAACGCTGTCCTCCCCTTCCGGTTCAATATTCATCAACAAATCCCTGCTGGCATTCTTCACTACTCCCAATTCCCGGTAAGGCAGGAAATATTGAACGAAGCTCTTTTCTTCGTAAGGTTGGAGCCAGGTAAAGTCCGGTTGATTTTCGGTATATACGCCTGCCATCAGTTCAATGTACGGCCCGTCTTCGTCTGTCAGGTTGCGGTCCCATGCGCGGCCAAAATCACCGTTCCCCCAAGTCCACTGTTTCTTGCCCGGAGAAATGTGGTGGTTGGCTACATGAAGCATGCCGGCACGGGTATCGTTCTCATATCCACCCTCGAAGTTAAAACGGGAGTTGACGGCCATATAGGAAGTAGGAACCTTGATATTCTTATAGTTCGAGATATCCACTCCGGCAGAATAATCCATCTTGTAGTAAGTACCCGTTGCGATGGGGAAACTGGATACGGCACGCTTTCCATGGTCGAAAACAGCATTGATATCGGGCGGGAATACGCTCTGATAGTAGTCGTTCACCGCTACGGCAGGGTTTGCCCACCACAGGAAGGTCTGCGGCACTTCGGTACGGTTGTAAAGCACCCCTTTGATTTCAAGAAACGCATGACCGGGACGAAGCGTAAAACCTGCCATTCCTTTCTGATGGAACATACGTTCCATTTCATTCACCCATACCGTGACACTACCGTCGGTATTCTCTTCAATAGTCGTATCTACGGGCATGTAGGTGCTGGGACGGTGATGTTGAGGCCAGTTAAACTCAATGCCGCCTGAAATCCACGGTCCGGCAAGCCCTACCAAAGCCGGCTTTATCACATGATTATAATAAATGAAATGACGTTCCCTGATTTTATCATATGCCATCTGTACACGTCCGCCCAGTTCGGGCAGAATCATGACCTTAATGTATTCGTTTTCGATAAAAATAGCATTGTATTCCTTATCCACTTTCTCATCGGACATCGATTCAATCACAGGATAAGGATAAACTACCCCGCTGCTGCCTTGATACACGCGCTTCTCCAAGAAAATTGGATTCTTCTCCGGTTTGCCTACTTCATATGTAGGAATAACCACCTTTTCTTTCCATGCTTTTACCATCGTATTATTGATTATAAATTTGTTTTTTTATTCATTGACAAAGAAATCAAGAGATAAAGAGGGTCAGGGACAGGGAGATTTTACATTCTCCCTGCCTGATTGATGATGGTATCCAATACCTATTTACTTACTTGTTAATTTGCCAACCTGTTATTTTTTATTTGATTAAATCCTTTTCCAATGCTTCCAGTGATTTGCCTTTCGTTTCGGGCAACGCACGAAAGAAGAACAGGTAGCCGACAGCACAAATGGCTGCATAAATCCAGAATGTACCGCTGCTTCCCAATAAATCATTCAGTAACGGGAAAGTATATGTCAGCGTGAAACTACCTACCCACAAAGCAAACGTACAGGTTGCCATCGCAACGGCACGCACCCGGTTAGGGAAGATTTCGGCAAGCAATACCCAAGTGATAGGCCCTAGAGACATCGCATAGCAAGCGATAGCCAAAACGACGAGTACCACCATAAAGAATCCGCTTACTTCGAAGAAATAGCAAGTGCCAAGAATGAGATAAATGCCTGACAGCCCTCCGGCTCCCAACAGCATCAAGACGCGACGTCCCAAACGTTCAACTGTATAGATAGCCACAAAAGTAAAGATTACATTCGCCACACCTGTCACTACAATATTAAAGAGAACATCTCCCAACGAATATCCTGCAGACTGGAATATCTCCTGCGCATAATTAAAGATAACATTCGTACCGCACCATTGCTGGAACACCGCCACAATAATGCCAAGAACAAGTACTTTGCGGAACGGGCGACTGAATAATAACCGCAATCCTCCTTCCGACTTCGAAGAACCGGTTTCTTCCACCAGACGAAGTTCCTGTTCGGCATAATCGTCACCGCCTATTTTACTAAGCACATTCCATGCTTTCTCTTCTTTTCCTTTCATCGCCAGCCAGCGGGGACTTTCGGGGATGAAGCATGCCAACAACAAGAATATCGCCGCAGGAAAGGCAGCCGCCCAGAACATCCATCGCCATCCCATCTGCCCGTTCCATGAAGCACAAATATCCACAGGAGAAAACTCTGTAGGAATAGGTTCTGCAATCAGCCAGTTAGTGATTTGAGCGCCCAGGATACCGAGTACAATCGTCAATTGATTCAGCGAAACGAGTTTTCCCCTAATTGACGTAGGAGCTACTTCGGCAATATACATGGGAGAAAGTCCCGAAGCGATTCCGATTCCGATACCGCCCATGAAACGGGCTGCCAAAAACCAACTAAATACGGAAAACGCTCCGGTAGCATAAGCTGAAGACAAGAATATGAAAGCAGAAATTATCAGGAGAGGCTTACGTCCATAACGGTCTGCCATCATGCCTGACACCATAGCGCCAATCAAACAACCGAGCAAAGCCACGCTCATGGCAAGTCCCTGCATGGCGGGTACATCGGCAATATCGAAATAGAGTTCGTAGAAAGGCTTCGCTCCCCCTATCACCACCCAGTCGTAGCCGAAGAGAAGTCCGCCCATCGCAGAGACTAAACATATAAAATAGACAAACTTTTTATTATAACTTTTCATATCATAAGAAGATTAATTAACACCCGACATTCCTTTGTTTCTAGTCCAATCCCCTATAAATGGACGTCGCTTTTGTTTCTATTACTTCACCTTCATTCTTTAGTATCAGGCTTCTGATATCATTCTCACCAAGCACCGTCCGGGGAGCAAAACTTTCTGAATTCATATATGTAACCAGACTGTAAAGCATCTGTTGTATTTCAGGCTTGTCACTTCCCTCGGAAAGAATATCCATAGCACTCACTATCAGTTTGCCCTTTCCACATCTGGTTTCAAAGACAGACACCAGCTTTCTGTTATTCGTAAAATTATCAACAGATTCCACAATCGGCTCAACCGGTGGCAACGAATCGGCAACGAGCACCTTCGATCTTTTCACCAAATTCCACCATTGCCAGTTACTATGCATTTCCGTAGGGAAGTGTCGCAAAGCTGCATGCCGAGGATTGCACAGAAGTCCCATTGTTCCTGCCTGCTTTGGAAAATGAACAGGACTCCAGAAGACGGGAAGAAATTTCCCTTCCAATCCTTTCAGATAATTTACTTTGGGAGAAAGCAATACTTTTCTTCCTTGATTTAATGCTGCCAGAGCTTCTTCTACATTCTGCGTCAGCAGGACATCTCCGACATTCAATGACTCGATATGAGGATATACCCAAACCGACCATGTATTTTTCCATTGAGTGCCTTCGATGGATACTGTGAAATACAACCTTGAAGCTTTACGCACACTTTTAAGTTCAGCACGAATGTCCCCGCATTGTGTCACGTTTCCTTTGGATATACTTTCAACATCCAGTCTGCCGTTTGAAATTTGCGTCCCTGCTTCATCGACCAACTGCCACAATATCCGTTTATTGTCGATAGCCGTATCCGAATAATTGGCAACTTCAATAGATGCAGCGAATGTCTCATCTCCCGAATAAGTGGCTTTGGCGAAACGAGCCAGCGGAACAACCGGCGCACAGAACTGCCTGAAAACAGATGGTTCAATCAGCCCTTTTGAATCCCAGAAAGCATCTAAAAGTCCGACCAATGCAGTTCCCTGCCCCGGGAAGTCATGCAAATCCAACAACTGAAAACCACTGAACTTTTTAGTCTTCATCGCTCTTTCTATCTCTTCCTTGTATAACAAGACCGCCAATTTTCCCGATGCTTCCAAAAAGTCTCCCGCTTTCGAATATAATCCTTTCCTCTGCAAATCCTGTTTAACAGCCTTAAAATTCAGAGGTTCCAATACTCCCGTGTATTTTTCTATTTCTTTCAGATCCGGAAACACCGCATACTGCCCAATCTCGTGAGAGATAAGAGGCACATTCATATCCTGCATGGCAGCACTGTAATCTTTATAGAAACAAGGCGGCTCTTGGTCGAAAATACCTTGTCCCCTCACCCAGCCTTTATCCGTCCATTGCGTAACAAAGAAGTCATCTTCCGGCTCCGGTTTCGCTCCATGTCCTTTTTCAAAAGTAAAAGTAGAAGTTGTGTATAAGCGCCTGCTATCTCGCCCTTTCATGTATCTGACCATGTCATTCAGCAGTTTAAAGTCATACTGAAGCTCATTACCGACACTCATCATACAAAATGACGGATGATTTCCATAGGTTTCGATAATCCGGTCAAATTCGTCATAAAGAAACTTGGTCATAGCCTCATCCTTGCCGATAGTATAAGACCAGTTCGGTAGTTCCACCTGCAAATAGAAGCCTAACTTGTCCGCAACACTAAATGCCGCTTCCGGCGGACACCAGGAGTGAAATCTCAAATGGTTCAGTCCCCACTCCTTAGCCGTAGTAAAGACTTTCATCCAACCTTCTTCAGTCATCGGCGGAGTGCCCGTCAGAGGAAAAATGCAACATTCCAATGTTCCGCGCAGGAAAATTCGATTGCCGTTGATTGTCAGGATACCTTGACCGTTATCTATCTCACGCATCCCGAAAGAAACATCTTTCCGTTCGGTTTTCTTCCTGTCAAAACGGCAAACAACAGACAAGTTATATAACTCAGGAGTAAACTCATTCCATTTCTTTATATCCATACCCAACTGACAGTCATATTCAAGCTTCTGCCTGCCTCCTTTCAGTGTAACCTGAAATTCTTTTTCTTCAAATTTCTGTCCAACAGTGGGTTGCCCGACCTGCAAAGTAAGTTTCACTTTCTCCGGTTTGTGTCCGCTATTCTCCAAGGCAACAGCCACGCGTATCTTCCCGTTCCTGACATCAGGATAAACATTCACATGCTCAATACTGATTTTCTGCCGGGTGGTCAGTTTCATTTTACCCAACACTCCATTCCACATAATCTGAGTGTCATTGGTATAGGCATGCGCCAAGTCGTTCGCAGAAATATCATATCGCTTTCGATTGTCAATACGCAAAGTTATCATATGTTTACCTGCCGGCAGACCTTTCGGTAAGACAAACCGGTGGGGAGCAATCAAGCTTTCCTGCGCACCCGCCACTTCTTCTCCGTCAATCCACAGGCGGCTCTGCCACAGAACCCTTTCGAAAGAGAACTCCAACGGTTGTCCCGCCATACTTTTGGGAATATCAATCTCACGGTTATACCAGGCAACTCCTACATAAGAGTTCTTACGAGTCAGACGAAGCAACTGCGGTTTTTCCAGCTTGGGGACAAGCTGGTTGGGATTCCCCTTTTGAGCCAAGTCCGTAGTTCCGGGCAGGCTTATACTCTCAGAGAAGGATTTCAGATACCATTCTTCTTTTTCTCCCACATTCATACTATCTAAAGCCAATCCCCAGTTTCCACTCAAGTCCAACAAACTTTGGGCAGTAGAAATACTGGAAATTCCTAATAATACTATAAACAAGAAAGATTTCATATTATAACTTTTCATACCATTAGAAGATTGATTAATTAATATTGCAAAGATAGGAGTGGTTGAGTAGACAAAAAATAGAATTTCATTTTATAAAGATGGACAATCTTATTTTTAATGTATTATTTGACAGATAACATACATTGTTATATATTTGCGCAGAACAGTCGAATCAAATACTATGAGATTATGGTAAAGTTGAAAGATGGATTTACCGGGGAAAGAGCTTTAGTGCTTCCCCGCATTATCGTTGACAAAATGGAAGAAGATCCTCTTACTTCCATGCTACACATCACCGACATCGGATATTATCCGAAAGCCAAACATCATTTTCGGGAACGGAAAGAGCCCATTAACCAATATGTATTTATCTATTGTATAGACGGAGCCGGATGGTACCGCATCGGCGAACAGGAATATACGGTATCCGCCAACCAATATTTTATTCTCCCTGCGGGAGTTCCTCATGCCTATGCTTCCGACAAATCGTGTCCATGGACTATTTACTGGATACACTTCAAAGGTATCCTTGCACCGTTTTATGCACAGGAAGCCGGCAGACCGATGGATATCCAGCCCGAACTACATTCGCGTATCAGTACCCGGATTAACCTGTTCGAAGAAATATTTAACACACTGAAGAATGGATATAGCAATGAAAACTTGCGCTATGCATTCTCCATGTTCCACTTCTACCTGGGAACATTACGATATATACAGCAATACCGCAACGCCGCAAACAATGATTCGCAGGAAGACGAAAATGTAAGCGAACTGGCGATTCATTATATGAAAGAAAACATGGAGAAACATCTCACCTTGCAGGATATAGCCGACCAAATCGGGTATTCCCCTTCCCATTTCTCCATGTTGTTCAAAAAGAAAACGGGGCATAGCCCACTGACTTACTTCAATCTATTAAAGATACAACAAGCCTGTCTGCTGCTCGACACAACAGACATGAAAATTAACCAGATATGCTATAAGATAGGTATAGAAGACACTTATTACTTCTCCCGCCTATTCAGCAAAATCATGGGACTGTCGCCACGGGAATACCGCAAGTCGAAAAAAGGGTAATATACTTTTCGGAAAGAATTGAAAAAAGAAAGCTGTGTCAACGGAATCTTTTCAAAACCGGACACAGCTTTTTTATTTAATAATGCTCTCTATATAACAGGATTATTTCTTTTCAACAGTCAGAATGAACTGGCGCAAATAGACTTGTTGCTCTTCATTGCTGATATTAGTAAACCGGACAAACTTGACAGGAGTTTTTTGCAGACTTGCACTCAGGCGGGCATCCTTCTGTGCTAATTCTATTGCTTTCCATTCCTTGCCATTTGCGGAAACTTCAAGACGTCCCCATGTGCAGGGTTCTTTTTTACCAAAGTTAATGTCGATATTTTCTCCGGGATAAACATTATCCAGTTCTATTTCCACAGTATTTCCCGCTGCCCATCTCACCACTTCATTGGACGGCGAGATAAGTATCCGGCTAGCTTTAACCTGCAATGGCAGATTCTTTATCTGTTCCACATTGCTAACTAACTTATGGGGCATGTAATTTGTGGTAGCATCCAGTTGGCTTCCAGTCTTTTGATTATAGCGGTTCACAGCCGTTACAAACAGTTCATCAATCAACGGTTTGATAATCTTTGAAGCAACCTTCACTCCCGGCTGATAAGGATTCTGATTGTAGTTCTGATCGGTATGGAACATTTGCTGCTGCAAAGACTTGACATGATTATATTTACGTAAAAAATAAGGTTGTGAATCTTGTTGTTGGGCTACCACCAGCTTCAAGACTTCTTCACCTAGTTCTCCCATCAGCTTGAACTGATATAGCCAGGGAGTAATTTCTTTAATAAGCGGTTCGTTCTCCGTATTTGTCAGCAGAATATCGCTCGCTTCTTCCATGCGTTCAAACGTATTCTGCAAAGTTTCAAAATCGGCCTTTTCATAACTGCCGTCTTTGACATAACCCTTGAGGAAACGTTCTACAGCCGGTTGGATATCCATAGATTCTTCCCGACGGTAACCGTGTCCGTTAGGGCCCAGGTCGGAATTGTGCATGGCAAAACATTCCAGTTCGGCAGCCGCTCCGGGCAGGATGTTACGGATAGCGTCTTTCCATGTTTTCCACGTATCGTATTTAGTCGGATTCCATGCGTAACTTGCTACACTGAAAATGGCAATCTTCGATGCTTCCGCATGTTCCATCGGATTGGTGACAAATCCCGCCATCTCGTTGGCTATTGAAGTATCATTGCCGTAAACTTGTCCGAGCAACAAATGATCGCGTACATAATCGGACACAGGGAAGTTCCACCAAATATAGGCCGGGCGCTTGATACGTTCGTTAATCCAGTTGATGCCGTCACGGGTAATATCCGAAACAACACGGTCGCCTGTCCACATTATTTGGATGGAAGGATTCAGTTTCTCACCAAGCGTAGTGAGATAATTGCCTTTCGGGTTAGACCAGCTTTTGTTATATTCCGTAGGACACATGATAAGGGGAGTCACGTCCGACTTTACTTTCACGAAATTATCATCAATATAGTTCAGTAGTTCCGCTTGTTTCTGAGGATTCGTCCCTTCGCCCGAAATGTCATCAAAGAATACGGCAAACGAACGTACACCAAGCTGATACATCTTCTCAAATTTAGCAAGCAGCAAATCCCGGTCTTCCTGGTTCCATTTGATGTCCTGTCCCGGATGGATAGCCCATACAAAATCGACTTCGTTCTCGCCGGCTACTTTTACCAGTTCCCGCAACTGCACAGCTTCCTTTTCAGGATAAGGCAGACGCCAGTTGGGGGCACTATGATACGGATCGTCTTTCGGGCCGTATATATAAGTATTCATCTTATTCTCTCCATAAAACTTCAATTGGCGAAGACGTGCCTGATGACTCCAGGGAGTTCCATAGAATCCTTCTACTACACCACGGTTACGGATGGAAGGATAATCCTTTATTTCTATTTCTGCCAGTTTTCCATTTTTCAATAGTCGGGCAAAAGTCTGCAAGGCATAGTAGGTGCCCCGCTCGTCATTTCCTGCCAGGACAATTTCTTTATCATTGATGGCAAGATAGTATCCTTCATCGTGTTTGGGAATCAGATGTTTGTATTTACGCACACTCTTATCGTCTTTTTCGCCGATATAAATACGAAGCCCATTCTTGCCGCTCTGTTTGTCCGAAAGTAATTCTTGCAGGGCTTTTACCGCATGAGGATTAGCTTCTTCTTCACCGGTCAGCAGATAGGTGGAAGGTAAGTCTATATTCTTATCCTGAACAGTAAATTGTTGGGGAACAGGTTGTAAATTAATATTTTGTGAGAATACGGTTGTAACGCACAGAAGACAAGCTCCTAAAAAATAAATCTTGTTGTTCTTCATAAGTAGTCATATATGGGGGTTAGTTATTAGTGTTTGAACAATCACACAAAGAAATGCAAATTAATCAAAAATTGCAAGTTTATCGAATATAGATGTTACTTTTTATTCTGTGCAACGCGATTATCGGGTATGTGTGTTTTCACTACAATCCCATTCCCGTTTTTCGTACACTTGACGCATCCTTTACGCAAGGTCTTTTCCTTCATATCGAAGATAAGGTTCGGGTTGAAGTGCTGTCCGTTGATACGGGTTTCGAAGTGTAGATGCTCCGTCGTGGCACGGCCGGTACGTCCCGTCAGTCCGACAGGCTGTCCGGCTTTTACGGTATCGCCGCTTTGGACGAGGTTCTTGAAGTTATGGCTGTAAAGAGTTTCCAGTCCGTTGGGGTGGCGTATGACAACCAGGTTTCCATACGCATAATAGGGTTTGGACATACGCACTATGCCGTCGAAAGCAGCACGAATCGTATCTTTCGCGCAAGTCTTGATATCTGCGCCCGAATGTCCCCCACGAGTTCCGTAGGCAGAGATTACTTTACCTCCGGGCAATGGAAAGGCATATTCATGTTCCTGCAAAGAATCCAGATGCAAGTAAAGATGATTGCTTTTAGCAAATAATCCGGGAGTAGCCACCCGGACATCTTTTATCTCCCTGGCAGAAAAAGGAGATTTATTCTGCGCGTTGATGATAACAGGCAATAATAAAACTGTAAGTGAAATAAGTATGTTCTTCATGTATTTTTTCTTTTTGCAGCTCAGGCAGAGCTGATTATTCGAAGAATAAAAGTTCACCGCCATCCGATTCCGCATAGTCCCTCAACAAGGACTGAATCATTTCAGCAGCTTCCTTCAAACCTTCTTTTCCATTGTAACCGTTGACGATAGCAAGAATATGAGTCGTTCCGATATCCATCTTCGTACGTTCATGGTCGCTTGTAGGCGTTCCGATGCCGCCAAAAGAATCACGATAGACGGGCAGTCCTTCGATATTCAAGATTCCGCGTCCGATACCTTCGAAAGGTTCTTCCGCTTTGCCGATACCAAGTTCGAGATGCGTGCCTTGTATCTTATCGGCATCGAAACCGCCGATAGAGTGTCCTGTGCGGAGAGACACCAGATTGATAAGGTCTACCAACGTATCAATCTGATATAAAGGAATTCCACGCATCAGGCGGCGGCGCAAAGCCTCTGCCGACGGGCGGTAACGTCCCGGGTCTTTCCCGCAACGCTTGTAGGCTTCGCGGGTGGCCGCAATCACCGGCTGACGTTTAATGTCTTCCATTTGTGTGGTGGTAGTCAGTTGTCCGGTGAAAGCATTGATTTCCTTCCAAAGACCTTCGCAGTAAGCGGTGTTCTTCACTGCCGCATATACGGCTGCTCCGGCAAAAACCGGGCAGGCATTCTTTATTTCCTGAGATACTTTTATTTCAAACATAACTTGTCATAAACTAATTACCGGCGTCAAAAGAACAAGGGTTGCAGACATCGAATCTTACTTTCTAATCATGATTCCCGACAATATGCGACCGGAATTAATACCCAGCCTGCGTGCCGAAAAGAATTCATCATGATGAATATAGGTGCAAATACCCGCCACTTCAATCTGCCCGGCAGGAACTCCCGCATCAAGCAGTTCAATCCGGTTGGCTTCCCACAAGTCGATATGATATTTGCCTGTCTCCTTCTTTTTAATAGAGATGGCAGACATATCGAAGCCGTTTTCTTCAAAGATTTCATAAACCTCATTGCCCACTTCAAAGGATTCAAGCGAAATGCTCGGACCGATGCAGGCTACCAAATCTTCACCCCGCGTATCGAAATTCCGTTTCATAAGCCGCATCACATAGCTGACAATACGCTTCACTGTCCCTTTCCATCCGGCATGGACGGCGGCTACCACCCGGTGCTTTCTGTCGTACAGCAGTACAGGCACGCAATCCGCAGTCGTGACACAGATACAGAATCCGGGCACATCGGTAATCAATGCGTCCATTCCTGCCAAAAGAGCCCGTCTCGTTTCCAACGAATTATTCCTTAGAAAAGATTCATCGATTATCAGACTATCGCAACCATGTATCTGTTCCGGAATAAACAATTCCCTAATCTGATGTTCCATATGTTGGAATAGCACAAACTGATTGTGATTGACGTTCATACACGAGTCATTCGTATAAGGCGAGCAATTGAACGAGGCATACGTCCCTCCACTGATACCGCCATGACGTGTAGTGACGAAATGAGCTACTTCGGGGTACGCTTTCAGCAGCTCATACCCCATCAGCACCTTGTCTTTAGTGAGTGAAATCATTTATCTTCCCAATCTTCTTCTTCGTATTCATAGTCGAAATCATCGTCATCACTGTCAACATCGTCGTCATATTCATAGTCGATGTCTTCATCTTCGCCCATGTCCTTGAGTTCCTGTTGCAGGCGGGTCACGTCCTTCGGACGGTGAACGATTGCTTCTATCTTGTTACTTTCCTTGTTCAGCTCCGCCCACAGGATATCTTTCAACTCGGAGATTCCCAAACCGGAAACAGAAGATATGAATATATGAGGTATGCCTTCCGGCAATGTAGGTTCAATCTCGTCCATCAATTCCTGGTCGAGCATATCGCTCTTGGTGATAGCCAGCACACGTTGTTTGTCCAGCATTTCAGGATTGAAGGTACGCAGTTCGTTCAGCAGGATATCGTATTCTTTACGAATATCGTCGCTGTCTGCCGGAACCATGAACAGCAGTAATGAGTTACGTTCGATATGACGCAGGAAACGCAGTCCCAAGCCTTTACCCTGGCTGGCTCCCTCAATAATTCCCGGTATATCCGCCATCACGAAAGATTTTCCGCCGTGATAGGAAACGATACCTAAATTCGGTTCTAGAGTAGTAAACGGATAATCGGCTATTTTCGGTTTTGCCGCCGAAATGGAAGAAAGCAATGTAGACTTTCCCGCATTTGGGAAACCTACCAGGCCGACATCGGCAAGCAGCTTCAACTCCATGATAACGGTCATTTCCTGCATCGGTTCTCCCGGCTGTGCAAAACGCGGAGCCTGACGGGTTGCCGTTTTGAAATGGCTGTTACCCTGACCGCCGCGACCGCCTTTGAGCAAGATCACTTCCTGTCCGTCTTCCGTCACATCACAAAGATACTCTCCGGTTTCGGCATTATAGACCACCGTTCCGCAGGGTACTTCTATTATTTTATCCGCGCCGTCTTTTCCGAAGCTGCGTCCTTTACTTCCCGATTCGCCATGGCCTGCCATTGCGTGACGGTCATACTTCAGGTGAAGCAATGTCCAGTAGTTACGGTTACCGCGCAGGATGATATGACCTCCTCTTCCGCCATCGCCCCCGTCGGGCCCTCCGTTAGGACAATATTTCTCGCGCCTCATGTGCGTAGAGCCTCTTCCGCCCTTACCCGAGCGACAGTATATCTTTACGTAATCAACAAAATTCGATTCAGCCATATTCTTTTAGTAAGTTAAAATGGTCAGTAGCCAAAGCAAGATACCCCGGCCACTGGCCTATCTGTTTATTATTACAATTTGTCTACTGCTTCGCAGATTTCTGCAAAGATACCTTCCATAGTACCCAAACCGTTGATGTGCTGGTATTTCTCTTCGTTCTTGTACCAGTCAATCAGCGGGGCAGTCTGTGAATGATATACATGCAGACGTTTTTTAATAGTCTCTTCGTTGTCATCCGCACGGCCAGAGTCTTTGCCACGTTTGATAAGACGCACCATCAGTTCTTCTTCAGGAACATCGAGGTCTACCATAACAGAAACATCCTGTCCTCTTTCAGCCAACATTTTCTTTAATGCTTCCGCCTGTGCAATTGTTCTCGGGAAACCGTCGAAAATTACACCTTTGCTATCTTTGAAGCTATCGAATACGCTTGCCAGAATATCAATCATCAGTTCGTCAGGAATCAATTGACCTTGGTCGATGTATCCTTTAGCAGTTTTACCCAGTTCTGTGCCGTTCTTGATTTCTGCACGCAATACATCTCCTGTCGAGATGTGGTTGATTCCATACTTTTCTACAATACGTTCGCTCTGTGTTCCTTTTCCTGAACCCGGAGCACCGAAAATTACAATATTCAACATCTTTTTTACCTAAAAATTAATTTGTATTTGAATTTAATCTACTACTGTATAAATGTCGGGATAATTACGTCCGAAGCCGTCATAGTCCAGTCCGTAACCTACGATAAAGTCATTCGGAATCTCCATCGCTACATATTCAATATTCAAGGCTACTTTTAGTTTTTCCGGTTTCACCAACAGGGAAGCGATATGGATTTCGGCGGGATTGCGTGTTCCCAATGTATCCAACAGGCGTTGCATAGTCAGTCCCGTATCCACAATATCTTCTACAATGACAACCGTACGTCCGGCAATGTCCTCATTCAGGCCGATTACTTCCTTAATCACTCCGGTGGAAGTGACTCCCTGATAAGAAGCTAATTTCACAAATGATATTTCACAAGGGATTGTGATGTGCTTCAGCAAATCGGCAGTGAACATAAACGAACCGTTCAACACACTAAGGAAAAGCGGATTCTTACCTGCTAAATCGCGGTTAATTTCGTTCGCTACACGAATCACTTCTTTCTGAATATCTTGTTCCTTGATAGAAACGGTAAACTGCTTGTCTTTTATCTGAATGGTATTCATAACCGGTAATTTTAAAAAAGTTGTCGCAAAAATACAATTTTTTATTCTACCCCGTGCATCATCTTCTGTAATTTCTTCGAAAGAAGGAACAGAATCAGTGAAGCGACACCCGACATTACGACGAATACCATGAAGAAGTCATACATTGTTGCAATCTGATAACCCAGGATTGTTTTCACCTTTCCATCTTCGGGATAAAGCCCGCTCAACATACCTGCAAACTTGTTGGCTGTGGCGGTAGAGAGGTACCAAATTCCCATCATCAGGGATGCGAAACGCAACGGACTCAATTTGTTAACCATAGAAAGTCCGATAGGTGACAGGGCGATTTCACCCATCGTATGAATAAAGTAAAGCCCGGTCAGCCAAATCATGCTTACTTTTACTCCGGGAACGACATCTTTCACTCCAAAGCAAATGAAAAGGTATCCCAAAGAGAGCAGTAAAAGACCGATGGCTTGTTTGGTCGGAGAAGCCGGTTCCATCTTTCGTTTGCTCAGGAAGCTCCATACGCCCGGCATGATATAAGCCAATACAACCACGAATAGCGGATTGAAAGACTGGAACCAGGAAGCCGGCATTTCCCAACCGAGAATATCGCGGTTGGTTTGCTCAGACGCAAAAAGTGTCAAGGATGCTCCTGCCTGTTCGTAGGCCGCCCAAAAGAATATGACGAAAAAGGCTACGATATAGATTACGAAGATACGGCTGCGTTCTATCTTAGTCAACGAGCCGTCCAACAGGATGAGTACCGGGAATACGATACAAGCCGTGAAGATACCTACACTAATCCAGTCACCGCTAAAGATGTAGCCGAAGAATGACAGCAGGACGGCAGTTAATATCGTTATTATGACGGCGTTGCGGACTTTAGTCCGTGTGTCCATTTTCGGGTGGGAGATGTGACCGGCTTTATCTTCTTTCTTTTCACGCTTGGCGTCGGGGATAATGCCGATAGGTTCTCCGGACGGTGAGAAAAGGTATTTGTTCTTTTGAGTTTCGAAAAGTACGACGGTAAACAGTGTCATGATTCCGGCTGCAAGGAATCCCCATTTAAAATCGTGAGGATCTCCCGTATCTCCCAAATAACCGCAAATCAACGGAGCGGCGAAAGAACCGACATTCACTCCCATATAGAAGATGGTATATGCCGCATCCAACCGCTTGTCTCCCGGCTCATAGAGTTGTCCCACCAAAGAGGAAACGGTAGGCTTGAAACAGCCGTTGCCCAAAATCAGAAATCCGAGTCCGCCGTACATCAGCCAATGCGCCAGTCCGGTATTATTCAGTGTGGAAGCACTCATAAACATAAGGAACTGCCCCACTGCCATCATCATCGCTCCCCAGAAAACGGAACGACGGATACCCCAGTATTTATCGGCAATGTATCCGCCAATCAAGGGGGTCAGATAAACTAATCCGGTATAGCTACCGTAGATAGATGCCGCAGCTTCCTTGTCAAACAATAATGCCTGCGTCAGGAAAAGAATAAAGATGGCACGCATTCCGTAATAACTGAAACGTTCTGCCGTGCTGGTCGCGAAAATCAGATAAAGGCCTTTCGGATGCCCTTTCAATGCACTCATGGATTTATGTGTTTTAGTAGTTTATGAGGCGCAAAGGTAGGAAAAATAGAGAACATGCCAAAAGTCTGTAGTGATGACTTTTGACAGGTTTGTAGATTTAAAAATCTTCGTTAATTATAATGAAAGAGTTAATTACAATCAGTATCCCAATAGAGGCTTTACTGATTCCAACCTTTACCTGGAATAAAGGTACAATATTGAATTTCGACTCCCATAATGCCACCGGATGTACTGGAAATATTTCTAACTACATAAATGCCTGTATAACGTTCCTCTTGTACGCCATTATAGTTATATATATATTTGATAATATATGCATACCCTGGTTTACATGCTACTTTATTTGCCCATCCACTTTCTGCAATCTTATTCGTATCGATAGAACCTAAACCATTTTTTTCACCGAGAAAATGACGTGGAACCGAACTTTATCACAACTTGAGACTCTGGAATGCCCTACTAAACAATAAAGTTAAGCCCACGTCAAGAAACGCAGGCGTTATAACTCTCCATCCTTGTTCAGTAGTGAATTTTCCAGATTCCAAGTTGCAAGAATAAAAGCTAACGCTTTTTATAAATATGTCTTTTTAATTGCTTCTTTTTAATTTACCATAGGCTATTACCTTTAGATTGTTCACCACAAAAATATAAAGAGTAAGTATTGATTGCAAATATTCGACTACTTTATTAAAGTACAAGAGAAAGAAAGCAAAAAACAACCCATGTACCGGCTCGTTTTATAATTCACAGAATGAATATCAAGAGAAAAGAATGAACTACGAAAAGACTAGTAGAAGATAGGGAATAATAATATTTCAGGCGCAAATACTCCTACATATCCACCTCATTAAATTTTCAACAACGTAAATAATCAAGTGGAGTTCCACCTTAAATGTAAACTAGTCGTCACTTTAGCCAAAAGTAAATTCGACATTTTCGATACTGGCAAAGAGCATTCCTTCCCTTTTTCTCAGAAAAACTTTGCTTTCTCTAGCCAGCCAACCGATAGCAAGAGCTACGTCTTCAAAGGTCAAACCTAACTCACGGCACAAATCGAACATCGAAAGTTCACCTTTTTCATTTAAGATGCGCCATACTTTTCCAGCATTCAAACCAATTCTAGTCTTTTCCATAATGCAAACTTTTAAAGATTAAACAATCTATTATTTATGATTTAATCATTGTGAGCATAGGAAAATAATGTTATTCGCATTACCTACTTACAAAGATAACATTTTTCTCGAAAAATACAAATAATCAAAAGCTTACGTCGCAAAAATTTGTCCATTTTTATAGGGGTAAGAAATAAAACGATGTGTAGATGAACTTGTTCAAACCAGTACTGAAGTAAATAGAATGATATACTTGACTTGCTCAAGTCTCCTACATCTTTTCATTGAGTTTAGTACTTGTTCCACTCAAGTCTACTACTAAATAGTAAAAGAACAAAACGCTTTCAGCTTTCAGTTCTTCAAAAAAGCCCCTTTTCATCGAAGGTTTTGCCTGAAAGCAAACCTGAATGCAAAAGTGTATAATTTTAGTTCCTCTTTTGATGCTATATCTACTTGTAACAAAGGTTCTGTTTTAGCGAAACGGAGCTTGCATTTCATTAAAACAGAGCCTCTGTTTCACCAAGATAGAGGCTCTGTTCGGTTCAGCCCACGTCCCGATAAGTTTCAGCCGACAGGTAAGCAACCCTGAGTCCACGTGCCATCCACTTTTACCCGCGTGATGAATCTATATCCCCCGCTTGTTGAACATATAGAACCAACGCGGTGAGTATATATACCTACTACGCTGAATATATAGATACACCATCTAACTTGAAAAACAGAAAGCACTGAAACCGGATTATAGCATGACTATTCAAATAGTTCCTTCCCGATAGAAGAATTTAACCTTTCCATCCTCTCATTAATCAAATAAAAGAAGTATATTTGCTTAATTATTAAACTGTAAGCAATATGACTATCATCGCCAATCCCATTTACGACGCCGTCTTCAAATTCCTGATGGAAGACAAGAAAGTCGCCAAGATATTTCTTTCCGCATTGCTCAAAAAGGATATCATAGACCTTGAAATGCGCCGCCACGAGTATACTTCCATGGAACATACGCGCATCTCACTCTTTCGTATAGACTTCTCAGCAAAGATTCGTGAAAACGACGGTTCGGAACACCTTGTCCTCATCGAACTGCAAAAGACCTGGCTCATCACTGAAACCTTGCGCTTCCGCCAGTACCTGGGCACACAGTATCTCAACAAGGAGAACATTATCGAAGAAAAGAACGAGCATGGACAAAGACGAACCTACGGTTTGCCCATCATCTCTATCTACATTCTGGGACATCCCTTGGGTGACCTTACCGAGCCAGTTGTTTATGTACGTCGCCGCTATCTGGATTATGACGACAATCTTCTTCCTTCTCCCGATCCCTTCATAGAGAGTCTGACTCATGACAGCATCATCGTACAGATTCCTTTTCTCACCGGTCGAACCCGTAACCGCCTCGAACGTTTGTTGAGTGTATTCGATCAGGAATATCGGCAGGCTGATAGCGAACACTATCTGGAAATTAACGATGAGCATCTTGATGATGAAGTGAAGTGTGTTGTTCATCGCCTGCTGAAGGCTGCCGCCGCACCCGACGTGCGTCGTGCCATGGAGATAGAAGACGAGATTCTTTCTGAAATTGAGGACAGGGATACAACAATTATGATGAAGAATAAGGAAATTGAGCAGAAAGAGCAGGAAATTGAGCAGAAAGAGCAGGTGATCGAGCAGAAAGAACAGGTGATTGAGCAGAGCAAGCAGGTGATCGAGCAGAAAGAACAGGTGATTCGTTCAATGGTCAAGATGCTCTGCAACAATGGGACATCGGTTGAAGAGATATCCAAACAATTGTCAATACCAGTGGAGCAAATCAAACAATACATCGATTAATATATTATTCTCCTCTGATAAAGATACAAACGATATAAAAATAGGGGCAAGCTACTCTTGCAAACAAGAGTAGCTTGCCCCTATTTTTCCTATTATCGTAGTAACACTATTCTACTTTTCTCATTGTTTGAGTTGATAATTCACATAGCAGAATTAGCTCAAAAGCATAACGGACATGAACTAAGTATTGATTTGTCTAGTCTACCAATAGATAAATAATAACTTATCAGCAATATCCCATGCCCTATCCAACCATGATTAACAAGTTTTCTTCCCACAACAAACGGGAAAAGTCAGAAGAATCATGTACATTTGTAGTTCGAAAACTAAAAGAACATTGTAATGAAAATATTTCCAAGTAGCAGTATCAAGAAATTGGACGCTTATACCATTGAGCACGAACCGATTGCATCAATCGACCTGATGGAACGTGCGGCAACAGTACTAACCAAAGCTATCACGGACAGATGGGGGACGGAAACACCCGTCACTATCTTTGCCGGGCCGGGGAATAATGGCGGAGACGCCCTTGCCGTAGCCCGCATGATGGCTGAAAAAGGATATAAAACGGAAGTATATCTCTTTAATACAAAAGGAAATCTTTCACCCGACTGTCAGACAAATAAAGAATTGGTGGAAATGATGGAAGAAGTTACATTCCATGAAATCAGTACACAGTTTGTACCGCCCGTTCTGACACCCGACCATTTAGTGATTGACGGGTTATTCGGTTCGGGACTGAACAAGCCGTTAAGCGGTGGGTTCGCAGCCGTGGTGAAATATATTAATGCTTCTCCTGCCATGGTAGTAGCCATCGACATTCCTTCCGGGCTGATGGGAGAAGAAAATACATTCAATGTAAAAAGCAATATTATCCGTGCAGACGTTACTTTCAGCCTGCAACTGCCGAAACTTGCTTTCCTTTTTGCAGAAAATACTGAATTCGTAGGCGAATGGGAATTATTGGACATTCAGTTGAGCGAAGAGGGAATCGAAGAGACGGAAACAAACTACGAAATGTTGGAGATTGAAGAAATCCGTTCGCTTATCAAGCCCCGCAAGCAATTCGCCCATAAAGGGAATTTCGGTCACGCGTTGCTAATAGCCGGTTCGAAAGGGATGGCGGGTGCATCCGTATTGGCTGCCCGTGCTTGTCTGCGCTCCGGTGTAGGATTGCTCACCGTGCACGCTCCGATATGCAACAACGACATTCTGCAAACTTCCGCACCCGAAGCAATGGTAGAGACAGACGCTAGTGAGAACTACTTTGCCGTACCTACCGACACTGACGATTATCAAGCGGTCGGCATCGGCCCGGGACTGGGACGGAATGAAGAAACGGAAGCTGCCCTTATCGAGCAATTGGAACATTGCCAAACTCCCGTTGTACTGGATGCCGACGCACTGAACATTCTTGCCAACCACCGCCACACACTTACACACCTGCCGAAAGGCTCTATCCTCACTCCTCATCCGAAGGAGTTGGAACGCCTGACCGGCAAATGCCAGGATTCTTACGAACGTCTGATGAAAGCCTGCGAACTGGCTCGTGCAGCACATGTCCACATTATACTGAAAGGTGCTTACTCTGCCATAATCACTCCTGAAGGCAAATGTTACTTTAACCCGACAGGAAACCCGGGAATGGCAACCGGTGGCAGCGGCGATGTTCTGACCGGGGTTATCCTTGCCTTACTGGCACAAGGCTATCCCACCGAAGAAGCTGCTAAAATTGGTACTTATATCCACGGACTAGCCGGAGATATTGCCCAAAAGAAGCAAGGAATGATCGGACTGATAGCAAGTGATATTATCACCTGCCTGCCCACAGCCTGGCGACTTGTAAGCGAATAAAAGTTAAGAACTTACAGTTTTTTCAATAACTTCATTAACTTTGTTTTCAAAACCAGTTAAAAGAGAACCGAATATGAAAAAGTTGATTATAGCAGCGGGCCTACTTATGGCAACTTCCGCTTATGCACAAACCGAAGTACTGACAGGCGTCACCCGTGGAAAGGACTATGGAGTCGTATACAGCCTTCCCAAAACTCAAATAGAACTAGAGATAAAAGCCAATAAAGTCAACTATACTCCGGGTGAATTCAGCAAATACGCAGACCGCTATCTGCGATTGAACAATGTATCCGCTGATCCTGAAACGTACTGGGAACTGACCAGTGTAAAAGTGAAATCGGTAGGAGTACCGAACAGCGAAGCTACTTACTTCGTAAAGTTGAAGGATAAAACAGTAGCTCCTCTCATGGAACTGACCGAAGACGGCATAGTGAAATCTATCAACGTGCCTTACAGCCAAAACAACTCCACGAAGAAAAGTTCCCCGACCGCTCCCGCTCTCCAGAAGAGCGCGAATCCCCGCGACTTTCTGACCGAGGAAATACTGATGGCAAGCTCTACCGCCAAGATGGCGGAATTGGTTGCCAAAGAAATCTACAATATCCGTGAAAGCAAAAATGCCTTATTACGCGGACAGGCAGACAATATGCCGTCGGACGGCGCACAGCTTAAAATCATGCTTGACAATCTGAATGTGCAGGAAGATGCCATGACCAAAATGTTCTCCGGCATACAGGACAAGGAAGAAAAGACATTCACCGTTCGTCTCACTCCTGACAAGGAGTTTAATAATGAAGTGGCTTTCCGCTTCTCCAAGAAGCTGGGTGTAGTTGCCAACAATGACTTAGCGGGAACTCCGTTCTATATCAGCCTGAAAGACTTGAAGACTGTCAAGATGCCACAAGAGGACGGAAAGAAAAAGAAAGATCTGGACGGGATTGCTTACAACGTACCGGGACAAGCAATGGTTACCCTGACTGATGGGAAGAAGAAGCTATATGAAGGGGAACTTCCTGTCACTCAATTCGGTATAATTGAATATCTGGCTCCGGTATTGTTTAATAAGAACTCTACCATCAAAGTGTATTTCGACCCGAATACAGGCGGATTGCTTAAAGTGGACAGAGAAGAAGGCAAATAAAGAACCTTTAAAAAGCAAAGAATATGGGCGGTGAAGGACATATGCTCGACATGATACGCCGGTTAAGCGAAGGGCGGGAAGCATCCCGCCTACGGCGCGAACGCACCAGTGAGAAGTTGAAGCATATGAACCAGGCCAACGATCATTACTCACTGCCCGACACTACCCCGGAAGAAATGGGACGCATCATCAAAGACTCCGAAAAGAAAAAGGAGAAAGACAGTAACTATTTCGTATGGGGAACACTTATCATCATGGGTGCACTGATTGCAACTGCCGTAATATTGTGGGCTGTATTCATCAAATAAATGATATTTTTTTTGCAGACAGAATAATAAATTTCTTTTTAGACAGAAGAACATAAGAACAAAAAATGAAACAGTAGTAGTTTAATGACCGGCAGAAATAATTTTCCAAGCGCAGTTTTTATGTTCTTTTGTTCTTATGTCTAAATTAAATTTCCATTCATAAGACTGGCGTCATCAATTTTATAAATCCATCTTTCTGCATCTGAAAAAGATAAGCAGATATACGCGACTCGTAGCCCGCTTCATTCTGAAAATGGTCTGCGAGTTTTTCTATAATCTCACGAACCGTACGCTTCCCGTCTATCAGTTCCCATACAGCCGTACCGTGTTCTTCCAAATGCACATAATGATCTTTCGACATTCCTTTCGGCACAAGGAAACGTTGCATCCACGGATACTTGAAACGGGGAAAGGAGAGCACAATAATCTCCCCTTCCCGTTCTGCTGTAATATGTTCACTGCGACAGGGAATAACCTCAAGCAGGTTTATTTTCTCTTTGGCAGCCATCGTTTTTATTACTTCTGAATATTTGCTTCTTCCAAACCATAGCCTTTCTTCTTGTTTTCTGCTTTCAGCATCAAAGCAACAATCAAAGCCAATACACCAAAGAGAGCAAAAATACTCATGGGCAGCGTATAATCATAGGTTTGTGCGCCGTCTATCACCGGGCCTTTGCAGTAAGAGTTCAACACCCATCCGATCAACAAAGGTACACCCATCAATCCCCAGTTCTGTACCCAAAAGATCAGAGCGTAAGCCGTACCCAACTGTTTTTCCGGGATAATCTTCGGAACAGAAGGCCACATAGCCGAAGGCACTAGCGAGAAGGCAAAACCCAGGATAATCATAATAATGGTAGCAAACCACCATATATTCAAAATAGGCAAAGCAAACATCGTATGCACGAAAATCAACATGACAGAACCAATCACCATCAACGTAGCTCCCTTACCGATACGGTCGTACAGCGAACCGAACAACGGAGTCAATATAATAGCGCCAATCGGCAACAGTCCGGGGATTGTTCCCGCCAACTTCGGATCTACATTATATTTCTGCACCATCAAATCCGCCGCATACTTGATAAACGGAAATACTGCCGAATAGAACAATACGCACAATAACGCAATCAGCCAAAATCCCTTATTCGTGATAATATAGACAATATCCTTCATACGGAACGGTTCTTCAGGCTCCAGACCCTCTGCATCCAAAGACGCATCCAGCTTCTTGTCATAGAAAGTATAAATGAAGAAAGCAATCGTACCTACACACAACATAATCAGACAAAACAGAATCGGAGCAGGAATATTGGTATGGAACGCACCACTCTCGTCCGTATATCCGAAGAAGTCTGCCAAAGGTACTGTCATCACCATTGCCAGGGTTGTTCCGATACGTGCCGTAGCCATTTCAAGTCCCATGGCCAACGCCATTTCCTTGCCTTTGAACCACTTCACAATAATCTTGGAAACAGTGATACCCGCAATCTCCACACCAACTCCGAAAATAGCATATCCCAATGCCGCCAAAGTAACCTGCATCTTGAATCCGAAAAGCATAGCTCCTTCCGGGAATGTAGTCGAAACCGCATAATATTTTAATCCGCAGCCCAGTACCATCAACAGACAAGCTCCCATTCCGGTGAAACGGACACCCATCTTATCCAAAATGATACCACCCAAAATAAGCATCACCAGGAATACATTAAACCAACCATAAGCACTTGTGAAGAAACCGTAATCAAGGCTGTCCCATAATAATTCTTTCTCGAGCATGGGCTTTAGCGGAGACATTACGTCGGTGAGGAAATAGCCGCATAACATAGTAAACGCGACCAATGCAAGAACACTCCAGCGTAGCAGAGCGGAGTCATTCAACTTCTTTTTCAATTGTTCTGTCATTGTTATATTTAAAAAGTAATTAATAATCTTATACAGCCAACAAAGGTAGTTAAATCTTGTTTGTTTTCATCACAAAGAGATTGTTTTTACAAGAAAAAGTTAAATGCGGATTACACTGAGTACGCGGAACATTGAAAATCCGTGTAATCTGCGCAATCCGCACTTAAATATCAGAGAAGTAAGGCATCAGCCCATCTTCCCTTAAATGGTTTTACCCAAATAGTCTTACAGTATCCGGAGCGATTTACTCTGCTGCAGGAGCAGGAGTTTCAGCAGCCGGTGCCGGAGTTTCTGTAGCAGGCGCGTTAGTAGCAGGAGCTTCAGATTGAGGCGCAGCCGTACCTGCGGGTAAGTTATACGGGTTAGTTTGTTGTTCTTTCTGTGCTTGTTCCAACACTGCGTCTGTAGCAACAGCCGAACGGGGAACAACATAAGCGGTAGCAATACTCATTACAACCATGAAGATAGCCAGACCCCACGTTGCTTTCTCCAGAAAATCTGTAGTTTTGCGTACGCCCATAATAGCGTTGGATGAAGAAAAACCGGAAGCAAGACCGCCCCCTTTTGAGTTCTGAATCAACACGATGAAGCACATCAACAAGGCTGCAATCACCATTAAGATAACGAATAATAAGTACATCTTTAGTTATTTTGAATTAGCGTTAATAATCAATTTCTCCAAAAATCTGATTTGGTCTGCAAAGTAAGCATTTTTTTTTGGATATTTCAAGCTTAATTTTTTAATTATTTCAAGAGCTTTTGAATATCGTTGCTGTTTAACATAGATTTTTGCCAAAGTTTCTGTAAAACAGCTGTCATCATCCTCTTCTTCCGCGCTTGTTTCGGCCGAAGGAGTAGCGGATGCTTCCGCTTCTTCCCGAAGAGGTTTCATGTAGAGAGGAGAGTCGCTTTCGCTCTTTTCGATGAAGTCGTCAATCAGTTCAAAGCCTTTCAACTTGGGCGTTTCCTCTCCCGCTTCGTCCGTAGCGGGAGTCTCTTCGAGCAGATAAGAAGTATAGTCCATCGAGTAGTCAAATCCGGTCTGCGCAGTCACCTCTTCGGGAGCTGTGGATAGGAAAGCATCAATCAATGCCAATGTGCGGTCTACGGATGGTTCGTCTTTCAGCACTTCCGTCAACGCCACTCCCTTTTTCCGGGACTGAAGGTCGAAACGGCTGCCTTCGATCAATTGGAACAACTTCCGCCGGTCGGCAATGTAAAGGACGGCTTTCCGCAGTTCCCCGCCGAAATTAATATCATGGAGAATATACAGGTTTTTGAGATACAACAGGCGGAGCGACTGGAAATACGGATATCTCGCAAGAAGATTGCGCAGTTCGTACAAAGTATCCCTGTTCAGCGTTTCAGGATGCTGAATCCATTGTTGAAAGTTAGCGGAAATCATTTATATTACCAGTTTGCTACGGTTGCATTGAATATTTGGTCGGTTATCTCTTTAGACATTTCGGCAATCAACCCATCCTGCACGGCTGTCAGCAACTGACTGGAGTCGTAGGTACGGAAAGCGGAGAATTGTTGTTCGAAGTCTTCGGCATGATTTGTGTTGTTGACAAAGCGTACATTGACTGTTATGGTCAACTTCGTTTCCGAAGAATAACCATCGGCGGATACTGCCTGGTTGTACTGATTGTATCCCGTGATTTCTCCGTCAATCTGCAAGTCCGCATTCTGATTCGGTTTCAGCAATTGCAGGCGGGTCTGACGGATAAATATATCTTTCAGGTCTTCATTGAACTTCGTCGCCAACGGAGCATATACGTACTCCGACTTAATCGGGAAGTCGGCAATGGAGATTGTCTTCACCTTATCATAGTTGATGGATGAACCGTTAAACTTATAGGAAACAGTGCACGCTATGACCACTACCGGCAAAACGACCAGTAACAGAGGGCGTGTTATCTTCTTAATCCAAATCATATTCTTTTATTTTTCTATAAAGCGTACGCTCTGATATATTCAAATCTTTTGCCGCACTCTTCCGTTTTCCATGATGTCTCTCAAGTGCCTTGCGTATCATTTCTTTTTCTACTTCATCTAAAGACAGCGGAGTTTCTTCTACATACTCTTCCGTATCCTGTATATCGTCATCGTCCCTGCGAACAGCCGGTTGAGGTTGTTGCACGGTATGAATGATGGCAGGTACGGAAGGTTGATGGGTTGTCGTCACCACCGGAGTGGCAACCACCGCTCCTACCTGACTTACCTGTCCGGCACGTTCAGCCATCAGGTTGTGTACCATCTTCTTCAGTTCGGCCACTTCCTGACGCATATCGAACAGGACGGAGTAAAGGATTTCCCGTTCGCTTTCAAAACCTTTACTTTCACGCGTTCCCATCAATGCCGGAAGGCGTTGCATATTTTGTGTCGGAAGATAGGTCTGCAAGATAGCAGCGTTAATCTCCCTGTTCGTTTCGATAATCGAAATCTGTTCCGTGATATTCTTCAACTGGCGTACATTGCCCGGCCATGAATAAGCCAGCAACTCCTTCTTCGCATCCTCCGTCAACTGGATAGCCGGCATCCGGTATTTCTCTGCAAAGTCCGCCGCAAACTTTCGGAATAGCAGAAGCACATCTTCTCCCCGCTCACGCAAAGGCGGTATCTGAATAGGCACGGTGTTCAACCGATAATATAAATCCTCACGGAAACGCCCCTCTGAAATAGCCTGTACAAGATTGACATTGGTAGCTGCCACAATACGCACATCCGTCTTTTGTACCCTTGACGAACCTACTTTCAAAAACTCACCGCTCTCCAGTACACGAAGCAAACGCGCTTGGGTAGGCATCGGCAACTCCCCTACTTCATCGAGGAAAATAGTACCGCCGTCGGCTTCACCGAAATATCCTTTCCGTTCGCCGATAGCACCGGTAAACGCGCCTTTCTCATGCCCGAACAGTTCGGAATCAATCGTACCTTCAGGGATAGCTCCGCAGTTGACAGCAATATACTGTCCGTGCTTCCTCCGGCTATATTGATGAATGATCTGTGGAAAACTCTCCTTTCCGACACCGCTCTCTCCGGTAATCAACACGGACAAATCGGTAGGAGCTACCTGAATAGCAACATCGATGGCACGTGACAATGCTTCGGTATTACCAATAATACCGAAACGCTGTTTCACTTGTTGTATCTCCGCTCTTGTCATCACTCTTTTAATCCTCGTCTACTATATCCAGTTTCAGTTTATCACTATCGTCCCGTTTCTCGTAATATTGTTTCCGCAACGGATTCGCACGGGCTACTTTCTCCCGCTGGCGATTACGGAACACATCAATGGCAACGTAGATTGCCTGACGGAAAGAATCTTCACTTGCCACTCCCTGACCTGCAATGTCATAGGCAGTGCCATGAGCCGGAGAAGTGCGCACTACCGGCAGACCTGCCGTATAGTTCACCCCGTCGTCCATTGCCAACGCCTTGAACGGAGCCAGTCCCTGGTCGTGATACATAGCCAGGATACCATCGAAATGAGTATAATTGCCCGAACCCATAAAGCCGTCGGCCGCATATGGGCCGTAGCAGAGGATTCCTTTTTCTTCCATTTCCTTCATCGCAGGAATAATTATTTCCTGTTCTTCCATCCCCAGCAAACCACCGTCTCCGGCGTGAGGATTGAGAGACAACACTGCAATGCGCGGGGCACCGATACCGAAATCCTGTTTCAGGCAATGATGAAAGATCATCAACTTCTCCTGAATCAGTTCCTTGGTAATCGTAGTTGCAATCTCCCTGACCGGGATATGTGTCGTTACCAAAGCCACGCGGAAATCATTCTTCATCAGAATCATCAATGACTTGTCGCCATTGCCCAAGCGTTCTTCGATATATTCTGTATGTCCGGGGAATGAAAACTCTTCCGAATGGATGGTATGTTTATTGATAGGAGCTGTCACGATAACGTCAATCAGACCTTCACGATATTCTTCGATGGCACGTTCCAATGCTCCCAAGGCAGCTTTGCCCGCTTCGGGATCAGGTTTGGAAAATTCCACTTTCACTTCATCGTCCGTACAGTTCACTACGCTCAAACGGTTGTATCCCGCTTCGGAAGCCGTATTGACAATACTGAAGTTAGTCTGAATATCCAATGCTTTCCGATGGTAAGCAGCCACTTTGGGTGAACCGTAAATAATCGGAGTACAAAGTTCCAACATGATAGGATCTGAGAATGTCTTTAAAATCACTTCATAGCCTACCCCGTTTATATCTCCCTGGGTGATGCCGATTCTTATTTTGCTATCTTCCATTTCTTTACTTATTAGTTTTTTCCGCTTCCTTAGATACACCGCCCAATGGAATCTGGTTCTGCTGAACTTCATTCGGAAGTTTCAGCGTGTAAAGAGATGCTTCCATCTGGCGAACCAGGTTGCGTTTCATTTTATCAGGTGAATAAACAAATATCTCTGCTGTAATAATCCGTTGGTTTTTCTCGTCCAGGCGAGTGTGTGATACATACGGGCCACCCATGAAGTCACCCTTCATGCGCCATAGTCCGCGTGCTTCCAGTGTGTAGCTGTTTTGCACATTGATTGGGCGTACATCCGTCAACAGACTGTCGGTTGACATATAAACGCCTTCCTTGAATCCGGGGATATTGGCCTGCATCACAGAGTCACGTTTGTGAACGAAGTATTCTTTGGTGAAGGTGTCCTTATCGGTATAAGGATAAGAGTACATTACGAAATTCTGGTCGGCAGTACCTGTGTTGGTAGAAGCCCAGAAGAAATCTTCACCGGTCTTGGAGTTGGTCAACTCGGCAGGCAGCCAGATGTTACATCCGAACAGGCTGTCCACCTTCTGTGAGATGAAGTTGCTGTGCTTCTTTTCGAGGAAAGTGATCTGACGGTTCATTTCCGCACGGGTAAAGAAATCGACAATCGTCTTTTTATTTTCTTCCACAAACTTCCCGAACTCTTCTTCATTCGGAGCCTGGATAGTCAGAATCATCTGCGGATTGGCATATACATCTTTCGCATACTTGAAAGAAGCTTTCGTATATATATCCTGTATGTCTACAATAATAATGTTACGTATCAGCTTCAGCGTAGAATCATAATCTTTCGGTGAAGTGTACATGATACGGAAAGAAGGTTCCGATTGCGGCAAGCCGGGCACGTCAGAATCAAGTGCATCATGCAAAGCCCTTCCGGCCGCACGATCCCAAACACCGTGATCTACTACTACCAAAAGCTCGTATGCACGTCCACTAGAAGTGTGGTTTCCTTTCAGACCACAAGAAGCAACGACAAAGGCTACCAAAGCGATGCTCAAATAAAAAAAGTACTTTTTCATGATGTTCGGTTTTATATATTAACTCTGATTATTTTCCTCTTGCTTCGCTGTCGACAACATGCCGCAAGCCGCAAAAATATCTTCTCCCCTTGAAGAACGGATCGTAGTGAAAAGCCCGTGCGACGTCAGATAGTCACGAAAACGGGTCATCGTATCCATATCCGCCCCTTCAAGATTGACTCCCGGTATGGCATGGAAACGAATCAGATTCACCCTGCAATCCAATCCGCGAAGAAGTTTCAGCAACTCTTTGGCATAGACTTGCGAGTCATTAAGCCCCTTAAAAACAATATATTCAAACGAAAGTCGGCGCTGTTTACTAAAATCATAGTTTTTTAACAGTTCCACCATTTCAGTGATGGAGAACGCCTTTTCCGCCGGCATAAGTTCGGAACGTTGTGCAGTCACCGGAGAATGCAGGCTGATAGCCAGGTGACAGTCGCTTTCTTCGATAAAACGCTGCAATCCTTTCCGTAGGCCGACCGTAGAAAGAGTGATGCGCTTCGGACTCCATGCATATCCGTAGGAAGCGGTCAGTATCTCCAATGACTTCAATACTTCGTCGAGGTTGTCGAGCGGTTCGCCCATGCCCATCATCACCACATTGGTCAGTTTGTCACGTTCGGGCAATGAATGGATTTGGTTGATTATCTGATTGGCGGTCAGGTGTGCTGTAAAGCCCTGCTTTCCGGTCATACAGAACTTGCAGTTCATCTTGCAGCCTACCTGTGAAGAGACACAAAGCGTCGCCCGGTCATCATCGGGAATATAAACCGATTCTACAAAATGACTATCACCAACCCTGTACAAGTACTTCACCGTACCGTCCACAGAGCGCATTTCATCGACCGGTGTCTCTGCTCCTACCTCATAGTTCTGCTTGAGCAGCTCCCGGTTCTTCAATGACAAATTAGTCATTTCATCAATCGAGGTTACCTTCTTCCCGTAAAGCCATTCCACAATCTGCTTGGCGGTAAAGCCGGGCATTCCCAGTCTTTTCACCAACGATTGAAGCTCCACAAGGTTCATTCCTAAAAGAGGATATTTAGACATCATTCTTTCCGTTCATGGTTTATATTTGCAAATGTAAGGAAATAAAGTCGATTTCCGTATAGCGATAATGTAAAAGTTAACAAAAAAGGTCGTTCCCGAAAGAGGAACGACCTTTTACAGTTATCGTTTATACGATTAATTCTTAGAAGAACAGGAAGCGTGTATCTTTCACATTTGCTTTCAGATACAAGTCGTTCATCAGACGGCTGGCGAAACGTGCGTGCATATTAGCCAATGTAGCTTCTTCTGTTTTTGCATCGAATGTTTCGTTCAGTTTGTCTTTGCCATATACTTGCAGAACAAATACTCCGGCGTTACCTTTGATAGGAGCGCTCAACTTGTTCACTTCAGAAACAGAAGCATAAGCGCCTACCAGCGGTTCGCTGCTGCGCAATGCAGATACGTAAGCAGGAGCTGCGAATGTAACCATCTTCAAAGAGTCGCTTACAGCGTCAGTCATAGACTTATACTGGTCGAATGAAGTTGCGTTGGCAGCCTTCATGTCAGCCATGATCTTTTCAGCTTTCTTATCTTTTACGATTTCAGCTCTCAACTGCTCCTGTACGGCTTTCAGCGGACGGTATCCTTCCGGTTTGATGTTTACCAAGCCAACCACAATCATGTGATCGCTTTCGCCGCATTCGTATAAGCCGGAAACTTCACCCGGTTTAGCTTTATCAAATGCCCATCTCAAAGCTTCTTTTGTACCTCTCACACCACCGATACCATGTTCAGAGCTATTCAAGTCAGCCCTATCCAACAGTCTGTATCCGGCTTCTTCAGCATTAGCCACCATCTTCTCAACAGAAGGATTAGCAGCGATAAACTGGCTGAAATCATTGTAAGCACGGTTGTAAGTTTCTTTACTGAACTCTACCTCACGCTTGATAACAGCTACTTTATATTTGTCTTTTACGGCTTTCTTGTTAGTCACCTGAAGAATTACGTTAGCTTGTCCCATCGGCAAGTTTACCAGTTCGTTCACACCTGTGCTGTTGATAGCAGAGATGAATTTCAGGTTATCACCATCGATCTGCGCACCTTCATATTGTGCGGCAGTCAACCAGTTAGAGTCACCTGTCTGACCGTATTTCTTAGCCAGGTCTGCGAAGTTTGCACCACCTTTAAGAGCATTGTAGATACTGTCTGACAAAGCCTTAGTCTTCAATGCATCTTCAGCATACACCTGAATCTGACGGAATTCCACAGAGTCGGCAGCAGCAGCTTTAGCTACAATCTTGAAAGAGTTGATAGTATTATCACCACCATTGTAGTAAGGGCCGTAAACAGTACCTACGGAAGCAGAGTCCAAACGAGCCACTACATCCGACGGGAATGCCGTCTTGTTATAGAACAGGTCTACATAAGGAGCTTCAGAACCTACCGAGCGAACAAACGATGTATAATCATCTGTTGTAGTAGCCAACTGTGCAGTTGCTTCATCTACTTCTTTTTGGATAGCAGCTCTATCTTCAGCGCTTGCAGTCACCTGAACATCAATGTATTTGATGTCACGAGTTTCCTGATATTGCTTGAACTGTTCTTTCTTCTTGTTGTACAGGTCTTTCAATTCCGATTCTTTCACTACGATAGTAGAGTCTACTACTGAAGAGTAAGGAACGCCTGCCAGCAATACATTGTATTGGTTCACACGCGCGTCGAAAGCATCCTGTGCTTCTACCGGATTAGAAATAAGAGCCTTGGAAACCAACGCCTGGTATTTTTCAGCCAAACGGCTTTGAATCAATGTCTTCTGGATGAATGACCAGTATTTATACATGTTGTTGTATTGTTCTGCATACTGTGCCGGCATCTGTGATTCGCTCATCTTCGCATATTCAACGAGGAATTTGTTCAACATATCCTTGTCAAAGTTTCCTGTTTGCGGATTCTGGAAAGGAGTCTGACGCAGCAAAGGATGGACTCCAGCCTTCAGGATATCCTGAATTTCAGCATTAGAAACAGTCAGTCCCAGTGCTTTAGCTTCTTTTTCAATCAGTTTATTGTTTACGTAGGAACGCCATACTTCGTCGCGCACCTGGTTGGTCTGATCGTCGTTCAAGGCGGTCACTCCACGCATGAGTTTCACCACTTCGGCATATTCTTCTACCAAATTCTGATACTCTTGAGCGGAAAGAGCGTCTCCGTTCACCTCACCTACGTCATGTGCCTGATGCGGCTGCATCACCTTCCATGCGTCACCCGCAATGAAAGCAAACAGCGCCAAGCCGATAACAATCACCAATAGAGGTCCTTTCGACCTAATGTTTTGTAACGTTGCCATTTTGATTAATACGATTTATGTTTATTATTATTTCTTTCTTTTGTCGTTTTAGCGCACGAAGATACAAAAAATGCTAATATGCATCTATTTATTAGCCAAAAATTTCTTGATTATCGCTATTATTCCAAGACTTTCAAGCGCACAAGTTCTATTTTTGTCGCCGTGACCTTGATTATCTTGAACTGATAGTGCCCTACCTGAATGATTTCATGCAACTTCGGGAAACTCTGATATTGATTGAGAATCAACCCGCCCACCGTCAGATATTCGTCCGACTCGGGCAAATCCAGCCCGAATGTTTCATTCACTTTCTCTATTTCCAAACGAGCTGACAACACATACTCGTGTTCCTCAATCTGCTTGCAGATATAGGAAGTGTTGTCGTGTTCGTCTTCTATATCGCCAAAAATCTCTTCTACCAAATCTTCCAACGATACTATGCCGGATGTCCCACCAAATTCATCCACCACCACAGCAATCGTTTTCTTCTGCTGCATGAACAGTTTCATCAGTTTGTGGGCAGACATCGTTTCAGGCACAATCGGCACCTGTTTCACATTATCATGCCAGTTCTTCGGAGCACGAAACATTTCCGACGAATGAATATAACCAACCACATTGTCGATGTTGCCGTCATATACGATAATCTTGGATATACCGGACTCTATGAATCGACTTTTCAGTTCGTCCAGCGAAGTAGTCAGGTCAACCGCCACCACTTCCGTACGCGGAACGATACAGTCACGGATTTTTATATTCGAGAAATCAAGCGCATTCTGAAAGATTTTCACTTCCGTATCCAGTTCTTCTTCGTTCTCAGCATTGTCGATGCTACTTTGTACGAAGTAATCCAGATCGACTTTTCCAAAAGCAATATCGGACGCGTCCTTGTTCACTTTCATTCCGAAAAGACGAAGGAACAAACAGGATACACCGGAAGCGAACTTGGATATAGGATATAAAATGACATAACAAACAATAAGCGGAACGGCAAAGACATTCAAAACCAGATTTGGATTGATCTTGAACAATGTTTTCGGCAAGAACTCTCCGGTCACCAATATAATCAAGGTAGAAATAATGGTCTGCGCCAGCACCATCAGAAAGTGATTCTCCATGAATCCTGACAACAAGTTATCACCGATTATCTGCGCCATCAGGATACCGTAGATAACCAGCGCGATATTGTTCCCCACCAACATAGTAGAGATAAATTCATTCGGATTCTTGAAAAAGATAGAAAGGATACGGGACGTTATTCCGCCCTTGCGTTCCATTTCAAAACGCAGTTTATCTACTGAGACAAAAGCGATCTCCATTCCTGAGAAGAAAGCGGAGAAGACCATGGTGATTATAAGAGAGATATAAATATTCATAAGTTTTGATTTACGATTAGACGATTCACGAGGTACAATTGATATTACTTCGCCTATTTCGCAGCATCTTTATTCACAGAATCCGGCAGTGCTTTTGTTTCCGGTTGGGGCGGACCACCCGCTTCATCGTCCACATAGAAAATGCCTTCTATATTATGAATGGTATAAACAGTCATTTGTTGATTGGAGTCGAAGCCATGTCCGGTAATAATTCTATCCGGTTGTTGGATACGTATGAACTTGTCTGAATATACTTTTTGGGTGGCTTCGTTCCAGTAAAGCAGTTCCGTATTAAAACGTTCGCCTTTCCGATTTTGTATATCTACATTCCCTATCAGCTTCCAAAGCCTTTCTTTGTTATAATAATAGGCGGTATCCGCTTTGATACTGGCTTCTACATGAAAGATAGAATCGAATTGTTCCAGATATATTCCTTTTTCAAATGCCCAATAAGGTGGAACTTTGCGGTCGTACATCGACCATTCTTCCGTATTCACCCTATAACGCGTTACTCCGGAATCGGATATAAGAGTAGTGACCCCCAATGTACGCATTGCCGGAAGAGAATCGCGTTCGGTGATAGCCTCACCCACTGCTTTCGTCTTACCGCCGCATGAGGGAAATAAAAGAAGCATAACAATTGTCCCAAGGACAATTGTTATGCTCATGCTTTTATGCAACAAACGTTTACTTCGTTTTCGCAACATACATTTATCGAATCGTTGTAGTCTCTCCGATCCAACCGCCGATAGTGATGCGGTCGCCTTGCTTGTAACCTAACATAAAGAGGTCCTTAGCCTGCGGAGTATGCCCTGAATATCTACCGATTAAGCTGTTAGCTTCTTCAGCTACACTTGGGTCTACTTGTTTTGCACGTTGCAATTTGTCGATTACTGCAAAATATGTACACTTGTTCAAAGCGTTTTCGTCACTCCAGTTAGGACTCATTGCATAAAGGTTAGCAATCAGAATGTAAGGAGCACCATAGTTTTCGTTGTAGCTGATAGCTTTCTGACAGTAAGCTCTGGCTTGAGACAACTTCTTGGCAGAAGCCAATACTGCTGCCGCAGCATACGCCTTTTCGGCTTTCTTCACATTATCAGTTTCCAGGTTTATTGCTTCGTCAAAGAACTTCACGGCGCCGTCAATGTCACCTTTCTTGAACGCCTGATAAGCACAACCGGTAGCTGCTTCTGCTGTCGGCTCAATTTTGTATGAATAGAAAGATGCCTGTTGATAAGCGTCACTTTCAGTACATCTCATCATTTTCATGATGTCGATTACTTTCTTCAAGTATTCCAAATCCTTTTGGTTAGCTTCCACTTTCGGGCCATAGATACTTTGCAGTGATTCGCAGTCAGCAGTTCCACTGTTTACAAACAGAGCAACCAGGTTATCTTTAATACCTTGCAGATTTTTCTTCTTTGCTTCATTAGTTTCAGCAGCGATAGCACCGTCAGCATATTCAGAAGCAGCCAAGTAATCCTGGATGAATTGTTCTTTATGGTTAGGGTCTGCTTTCAGTTTATCCAATGACATTTGCAGGAAATAGAACAAAGTGGCAGCAGCCGATTCAGCTTTCACTGCATTTACAGACTGGCTCAGCCATTGATAAGCCTGATTTACGTCAATCTTCGGAGCCAAAGCAATATAGTCTACCGCTTTGATACCCAACGCTTCCTCAGGAGAAGATACTTTGGTTCCTTTAGCCAGGAAATCAGGCGTGTATTTGATACGCAAATCATGCGTATTCATCAGTTCATCAAAATATTTTTGGTATTCCGGATTATTCTTGTCCTTGATTTGAGCCATCAAGCCTTTCAGAATTTTATATCCGTCAGTAAAGGTATAGAAACGAAGCGTCGGACAGTTTTCCAACACAGCTTTCCAAGGAGTATACGCATCTTTAAAATTACCTGCACGCACAGCTTCATGCGAAATACTACTGTTTGAATTACAGTTTGACGCATCCTGTGCTATTGCAGTGGTTGCCCCTGCTGAAAGGACCAACATAGCCACAAGCGTTTTAATCTTCATTGTATTTAAATTTTAGTTGTTATTATAAAGTCGTCTATTCTCTCTCACTTTGTTTCAACTTAATTATTCTACCCTGCGTTTAAAGAACCAACGCTCGTTGAACGTCAATCCGATACTCACACGGAAGATATTTTCATTCACAAAATTCGTTTCCTGTCCACTCACACGGACAAACTGTCCGCTGATGCTAAGGATAGAACGTGAACGGGGTACAGGCAAACCGAAACCGGCAGTTACGCCATATTCGCGGGCAGCCTTTTTACCGTCAATCTTATAATACGGAGTCGTATAATAAGCTCCCAAACGGTATTTGATATGGGATAAGTAAGAACGTCCTATTAAATTAGGAATGTATTCCGCACCCACTGATATTTTATGACGGTCATTATAAGCATAAGTTTCCTCAAACTCTGCACGCGTAGCATCATCTGTGGCAGCTACACCGAATTTAGCCTTAGACCATTGTTGCAAACTATAATCCACGCCGACTGTCAACCGCCTGTCATAATTGTATGTAAAACCGACTCCGAACATATTCGGAAGTTCCAGCGTAGCATCCAAATCATTACTGTTGGTCGTACTAGCCTGTGTCGTTATAGTATAATCATTATTCAGTTTATGCTTTGGAGAGAATACTGCTCCAATAGTCACTGAATGTTTTTTACTTAATTCCTGCGTATATTGTGCACCGAAATCCAGTTTATAGTCCGAAACAGAAACCCCTATCTGCTGTACATAAGAGTAAGATTCCGATGTCGCGGGATAAATAATGGTACGTGCACGGGTTATATCTCCCCAAAAATAAGAAGCATTCACTCCCAGTGAAAGATTCTTCAGTACTTTTACACCGATACCACCATAAAGCTGATGCAATCCCCCATCTCCCGTAAAACTCCGGGTCTGACTGACTCCGTTTTCATCTTTACTGTCAGATACAGAATATCCCACATTCGAGAATGGCAACAAACCTACACTCATCGCTATCCTGGGATGCAGACGAAACTGCATAGCCAGGTAGTCGAAACTAGAGTTCTTGGCGTTCAGTTTCACACCGCCGCCACTAACATTCATATTTTGCAGACTGACACCCCCTTCAAATAGGAAAGTCAACGAGTCAATGGCTGTATACGAAGCAGGATTCAATGGATTGATCTGTGCTCCATCCCGGAGTCCAAAAGCAATTCCTCCCATCGCTTTGCTATTTCCGAAACTTTGATCGGACAAGTCGCCATAGCCATATCGTGTATAAGGAGAGTTTGTATTATTTTGAGCAATTGCCATTCCGGTAACCATCGTGAGCAAAAGCGCACATAGTGTGTGTTTAAATCCTACCATTATTATAGTTTAAAATTCTATTTAATCCTTTCAACACTAAAAATCTATCTGCAAAGATGATACTTTTTACGCTGCTATCAAAAGAAAAATCATCTCCGCCCGTTAAAAAAACCAAAAGTTCAGGATATTTATGCTTCATAGACTCAATATAACCTGAAATTTCGTATTCCATGCCTTTCAACACTCCGGCGCGTATAGCGGTTTCGGTGTCCCGTCCCATCGGGAGTTTACGCCCGTTGGAGTCAATCAGGGGCAAGCGTCCGGTGAACTGGTGAAGTGCCTTGAAACGCATCTGCATGCCGGGAGAAATATTACCACCATGATACTGCCCTTTCGAGTCAATAAATTCATAAGTGATACAAGTTCCTGCGTCAATGACCAATATATCGTTGTGAGGAAACTGCTCATTAGCACCTACCACAGCAGCCATACGGTCGTACCCCAGCGTTTCGGGAGTTTCGTACAGATTGACCACCGGTAAGGGCGTTTTGTAGTTGAGCCACAATAGAGGAAACGGCAAAGCTGCCAAATCGGCAAGTATCCGTTCGCTTAAATCAATGACAGTAGCCACAATTCCCTGCTCTATCGGGTATTTGGAGCAAAGAGCTTTCAAACAATCCAATGATTGATTGGATTCAGTCAGCACTTCCACCATCTCCCCATTATTGAAGAGGGCGACTTTCGCCATTGTATTTCCTATGTCGATAATTAAATTCAATGCATTTTCATCTTTAGCGGGCGCAAAGGTAAAGTAAAAAAAGAGAAATTGAAGCATATAGAGGGAATTATCTTGTTTTTTCATTTTAGAAAATCCGGTTATTGCGAAAATCGAACTATCTATTTTTAAATAGATATTTTATTATTTATTGTTTATAATGTGTTACGCAAAGCGTTACGCACGTTATTTTTCGCCACATACAAACCATTAATTTACAATGCATTGCAATGCAAATTCAGTGTTACGCAAAGCGTTACGCTACCAGTTTACAAATATCCCCTCAAACAGAGGCTCTGTTGCATCCAAACGAAGCGTCTATTTACCCCAAACAGACGCTCTATTCAGATAAAACAGACGCTCTGTTTCCCGAATCCAACAATTCTTTGTATATTCGCCGCAAAAATAAAACGAGCCTACTAATGAAACGGTCTTTTTTATATTCAATCTTTTCTCTTTTTCTGTTGCTTCTGCCCTGCGGACAAACAACTGCCAACAGCAATGACTCCATCCGTCTCAGCCTGCTGACCTGCGCTCCCGGAGAAGAGATATATTCCTTGTTCGGACACACAGCTATCCGTTACGAAAATCCTTCACAGGGTGTAGACGTTGTTTTCAACTACGGCTTATTCAGCTTCGATACTCCAAACTTCATTTTCCGTTTTTCTCTCGGAGAGACAGATTATCAACTGGGAGCCACCAATTACTCCCATTTTGCAGGGGAATATGCTTTCTTCGGACGTAGCGTGTGGCAACAGACCTTGAACCTGACTAATGAAGAAAAAATCGACCTAATCCGGTTATTACAAGAGAATCACCGCCCTGAAAACAGGGTGTACCGTTATAATTTTTTTTACGACAATTGTGCTACCCGTCCCCGTGACAAGATAGAGGAAAGCATTGCAGGCAAAGTGATTTATCCCACTGAACCGCAGGACGGTTCCCGTTCATTCCGTGATATTGTACATCAATATTGCAAAGGACATCCGTGGGCACGTTTCGGCATTGACTTATGTATCGGAAGCGAAGCAGACCAACCTATCACGCAACGACAGATGATGTTTGCGCCTTTTTATCTGATGGATGCCTTTGCCGGGGCACAGATTAAGAATGACTCCATACAACGCCCGCTTACAGAAGCCAGTGAATTGATCGTTGACGCAACTCCCGAAGAGGATGAAAGCGGATGGATACCCACTCCTCTGCAATGTGCGTTACTCCTATTTATATTAACGGCCGGTACTACCATCTACGGCATCCGGCGAAGAACCGGATTATGGGGTGTCGATCTACTTCTCTTCGGTGCGGCAGGTATCGTGGGATGCGTTCTTGCCTTTCTTGCCCTCTTCTCTGAACATCCGGCTGTCAGCTCCAATTTTTTATTGCTGGTGTTCCATCCGGGACAACTTCTTTTCCTGCCATATATCATTTATTGTGACCGAAAAGGGAAGAAATGTTGGTATTTAACCCTGAATCTAGTCGTTTTAACACTTTTTATAGTGCTTTTTCCACTAATTCCGCAGAGATTTGACTTTGCTGTTGTACCTTTGGCACTCTGTTTGCTGATACGTTCAGCGAGCAACTTAATAGTGACATCTAAAAAGAAATAATGAAAGGACTACTAACTTCCCTCATCACCGTACTCACCTTCACAGGACTGCAAGCACAGTCGTTACCTACCGCGCCTAAACTTGTGGTAGGGCTGACTATTGACCAACTGCGTACGGATTACCTGGAAGCATTTTCGTCACTCTATGGCGAGAAAGGCTTCAAGCGCCTTTGGAAAGAGGGAAGAGTGTTCTATAATGCCCAATATACTTTCAGCGGTGTAGACCGTGCCTCGGCCATAGCTGCCATTTACAGCGGTACGACTCCTTCCATGAACGGAATCATCTCCAAACGATGGATGGACGCATCTACCCTGCGTCCTGTCAACAGCACGGACGATACGGCCTTCATGGGTTACTATACCGACCAAACGTGTTCGCCCGGCAAATTACTAACTTCTACCATTGCCGACGAGCTTAAAATAGCGACGCAGGGCAAAGGGCTTGTATATGCCATCGCCCCTAAATGCGACGCGGCTATTCTTGCTGCCGGACATGCCGGAAACGGTGCTTTTTGGATGAATCCCAATACGGGAAAATGGAGCGGAACCACTTATTATGGAGAATTTCCCTGGTGGGCAAGCCAGTACAATGACCGCCAAGCTGTCGATTTTCGTATTGCAAACATAACTTGGGAGCCTGTTTTTCCACGTGGGATGTACACTTTCCTGCCAGATTGGCGGGACATGGTTTTCAAATATAAATTTGACGATGACCGTAACAATAAGTACCGACGTTTCATCACAAGCCCTTTTGTGAACGATGAAGTAAACGCTCTTGCCGAAGAAGCACTGAACAAAAGTTCAATCGGCATGGATGACATAACTGACTTATTGGCACTGACCTATTATGCCGGTAACTATGCACATAAATCCGTACAGGAATGTGCCATGGAAATGCAGGATACGTATGTACGTCTCGACCGCAGCATTGCCAACCTGCTCGAATTGCTCGACAAGAAAGTAGGTCTGCAAAATGTACTTCTTTTCGTCACTTCCACCGGATATACGGACAGCGAATCAGCCGATTCGGGACTTTATAAGATTCCCGGCGGAGAGTTCTATCTCAACCGTTGCGCAGCTTTGTTGAATATGTACCTGATGGCTACGTATGGTGAAGGCAAATACGTGGAAACGTATCATAACCAGCAGATTTACCTCAACCATAAGCTACTGGAACAAAAACAACTGAACCTGACGGAAGTACAAGAGAAGTCCGCCGAATTCCTCATGCAATTCAGCGGAGTGAACGAAGCGTACTCCGCCAACAGGCTTTTATTGGGTTCATGGACACCGGAGATTTACAAGATACGTAACGGATACCATCGCAAACGTTCGGGCGACCTGGTGATTGACGTCCTTCCCGGATGGACAATGGTGGACGAAAACACCAGTGAAAGCAAAGTAGTACGCCATTCTTTTATTCCTTCACCGCTGATTTTCATCGGTCACTCGGTGAAACCGGCTATCATACAGACTCCTGTAACTATTGAACATATCGCGCCTACACTGGCACATTTCATGCGCATCCGGGCTCCCAATGCCTGTTCGGCTGCACCCATTACCGACTTACGGTAAAAGTTTACTCACAAAAACAGGGTGCAAAACATTAATAAATCAGCATTTTAATGTAACTTTGCGCAAGAATTCTTAAATAGATAAATAATAAACATACTTATATAACATGGGATTTAATGAAATTTTAAGCTCGATTTTCGGAAACAAATCCACGCGAGACATGAAAGAAATCAAACCCTGGGTAGAGAAAATTAAAGCTGCTTACCCGGAGATTGAAAAACTGGACAACGACGCACTCCGTGCCAAAACGGAAGAAATCAAAAAATACATCTATGAATCGGCTTCCGCCGAACGTGCGAAAGTGGAAGAATTGAAAGCGGGTATCGAAAGTATCGAACTGGAAGACCGCGAAGAAGTCTTTGCACAAATAGACAAGACAGAAAAGGAAATTCTGGAAAAATATGAAAAAGCGCTGGACGAAGTTCTGCCCGTCGCTTTCTCCATCGTGAAGTCAACTGCCAAACGTTTCGCAGAAAATGAGGAAATCGTAGTGACTGCTACGGATTTCGACCGTCAGCTTGCTGCTACAAAGGATTTTGTCCGCATCGAAGGTGACAAGGCGATTTATCAGAATCACTGGCTAGCCGGCGGCAACGACACGGTGTGGAACATGGTTCACTATGACGTACAGTTGTTTGGTGGTGTCGTTCTGCACAAAGGTAAGATTGCGGAAATGGCAACCGGTGAAGGTAAGACGTTGGTAGCTACTCTCCCGGTATTCCTGAACGCATTGACCGGAAACGGTGTGCACGTGGTAACCGTGAATGATTATCTGGCAAAACGTGACTCCGAATGGATGGGGCCTCTTTATATGTTCCACGGTTTGAGCGTGGACTGTATTGATAAACACCAACCGAACTCTGATGCCCGCCGCCAGGCATATATGGCTGATATTACGTTCGGTACGAACAACGAATTCGGTTTTGACTACCTGCGTGACAATATGGCTATCAGCCCGAAAGACCTGGTACAGCGTCCGCACAACTACGCTATCGTCGATGAGGTTGACTCCGTATTGATCGATGACGCACGTACTCCGTTGATTATCTCCGGCCCTGTGCCAAAGGGTGACGACCAACTGTTCGAGCAACTTCGCCCGTTGGTAGAACGCCTAGTAGAAGCACAGAAAGTTCTAGCAACCAAATATCTGTCAGAAGCCAAGAAGCTGATCGCATCGAATGACAAGAAAGAGGTAGAAGAAGGATTCCTTTCCTTATATCGTAGCCATAAATGTCTGCCGAAGAACAAGGCTTTAATCAAGTTCCTGAGTGAACAGGGCATCAAGGCCGGTATGCTCAAGACGGAAGAAATCTACATGGAGCAGAACAATAAGCGTATGCACGAAGTTACTGACCCGTTGTATTTTGTTATCGACGAGAAGCTGAACAGTGTAGACCTGACAGATAAGGGCGTAGACCTGATTACCGGTAATTCTGAAGACCCGACCTTGTTCGTTCTTCCCGATATCGCCGGACAACTCTCGGAACTGGAAAATGTGCCGAACCTGACTAATGAAGAGAAACTTCAGAAGAAGGATGAGTTGCTGACTAACTATGCGGTTAAATCGGAACGCGTACACACGATCAACCAGTTGCTGAAGGCTTACACGATGTTCGAGAAAGACGATGAATATGTAGTTATCGACGGACAAGTGAAAATTGTAGACGAACAGACCGGCCGTATCATGGAAGGTCGCCGTTACTCTGACGGTTTACATCAGGCTATTGAAGCTAAGGAACGTGTGAAAGTGGAAGCTGCTACGCAGACTTTCGCCACGATTACTCTGCAGAACTACTTCCGTATGTATCACAAGCTGTCCGGTATGACCGGTACCGCCGAAACGGAAGCAGGCGAACTTTGGGACATCTATAAATTGGACGTAGTCGTAATCCCGACCAACCGCCCGATTGCCCGTAAGGATATGAATGACCGCGTTTACAAAACTAAACGTGAAAAATATAAAGCTGTAATCGAAGAAATCGAGCGATTGGTTCAGGCAGGACGCCCGGTACTGGTAGGTACTACTTCGGTAGAAATCTCCGAAATGCTGAGCAAGATGCTTACCATGCGTAAGATTGAGCATAGTGTGCTGAATGCGAAGTTGCACCAGAAAGAAGCTGAGATTGTAGCGAAAGCCGGTTTCAGTTGCGCGGTAACGATTGCTACCAACATGGCAGGTCGTGGTACCGACATCAAGCTGAGTCCGGAAGTGAAAGCTGCGGGCGGTTTGGCTATTATCGGTACGGAACGTCACGAATCACGCCGTGTAGACCGCCAGTTGCGTGGTCGTGCAGGACGTCAGGGTGACCCAGGTTCTTCCGTGTTCTTCGTGTCACTGGAAGATGACCTGATGCGTCTGTTCTCTTCCGACCGTATCGCGAGCGTTATGGATAAACTCGGTTTCCAGGAAGGCGAGATGATCGAACACAAGATGATTTCCAACTCTATCGAGCGTGCACAGAAGAAGGTGGAAGAAAACAACTTCGGTATCCGTAAGCGACTGTTGGAATATGATGACGTAATGAACAAGCAACGTACCGTTGTTTATACGAAACGCCGCCACGCTTTGATGGGTGAACGTATCGGTATGGATATCGTGAACATGATTTGGGATCGTTGCGCCAACGCTATCGAAAACAATGATTTCGAAGGCTGCCAGATGGAACTGCTTCAGACGTTGGCTATGGAAACTCCGTTCACCGAAGAAGAGTTCCGCAACGAGAAGAAGGATAAGTTGGCTGAAAAGACTTTCAACATCGCCATGGAAAACTTCAAGCGCAAGACTGAACGTCTGGCTCAAATCGCCAATCCGGTTATCAAGCAGGTATATGAGAACCAAGGACATATGTACGAGAACATCCTGATTCCTATCACGGATGGCAAACGTATGTACAATATCTCCTGTAACCTGAAAGCGGCTTACGAATCGGAATCCAAAGAAGTGGTGAAAGCATTCGAGAAGTCAATTCTGCTTCACGTCATCGACGAGGCATGGAAAGAGAATTTGCGCGAACTGGACGAACTGAAACATTCCGTACAGAATGCCAGCTACGAACAGAAAGACCCGCTGTTGATTTACAAACTGGAGTCTGTGACTTTGTTTGACGCCATGGTTAACAAGATTAATAACCAGACTGTATCTATCTTGATGCGCGGACAAATTCCTGTACAGGAAGCTCCGGACGAACAAGCTGCACGCCGTGTAGAAGTACGTCAGGCCGCTCCCGAACAACGTCAGGACATGAGCAAGTATCGTGAGAACAAGCAGGATTTGACTGATCCTAACCAACAGGCTGCTGCCAACCAGGATACCCGCGAACAGCAGAAGCGCGAACCGATCCGCGCGGAAAAGACAGTAGGACGCAATGATCCTTGTCCATGCGGAAGCGGTAAGAAGTACAAAAACTGTCACGGTAAAAACGTTTAAAGAAATTGAGAATTGAAAATTAAAAATTGAGAAACAAGAGGTTTCTATTTCTTAATTCTCTATTTATAAAAGAAAGTCTCAAACGGTTAAAAACTGTTTGAGACTTTCTTTTATTCTTTCAAAATAGTACTTTTGTTCAAATTACTAAAGAGAACAAAACTATGGCAAAATCTTATTCACTGGCTTTCGTTTCTTTGTTCCTGTTGGCATTGAGTAGTTGCCAAAGCCTGGAGCAGATTTCCATTGACTACCTGCAACCGGCAGACCTTAGCTTCCCACCGCAACTTCGAAAAGTGGCAGTTGTGAATAACACCAGCAATGCGCCGGATAACAAACTAATAACGCAATCTGATAAAATCAAAGAGAACTCGCCGATAGTAAGCCGCGCAGCGGCTTATGTGAATGGAGATACTAAAGTCGCAACAGAGTCGCTGGCTGAAGAGATTGCGCATCAGAACTACTTTGATGAAGTGGTAATTTGTGATTCTGCTTTGCGGGCAAACGACAAGTTGGCTCGTGAAAGTACGTTGAGCCAGGAAGAAGTCCGCAAACTAGCTTCGGATTTAGGGGTGGATTTAATCATTGCCGTAGAAAATCTACAACTCAAAGCGACGAAGACTGTCCGTTATCTGGATGAGTTCAATTGTTTTCAAGGGGCTGTGGATGTCAAGGCTTATCCTACTGTCAGAATTTACCTGCCCGAACGGAGCAGACCGATGAATACGCTTCACCCTAACGACAGCATCTTTTGGGAAGAATTCGGTGCTTCGGCAGTAGAAGCTGCCACACATATGATTTCCGATAAGGAAATGTTGCAGGAAGCCGCCGAATTTGCAGGAACGATTCCGGTGAAGTATATTGTTCCGGTGTGGAAAAAAGGAACACGGTATCTATATACCGGCGGTTCGGTACCAATGCGGGACGCAGCCGTTTATGTACGCGAAAATTCGTGGGATGACGCATACGAACTATGGCGCCAGGCTTTCGAAGGTACGAAAAGTGAAAAGAAGAAAATGCGGGCTGCTCTTAATATTGCGGTTTACTATGAAATGAAAGACAGTTTGTCCCAAGCGCAGGAATGGGCTGAAAAAGCACAGCAGTTAGCCAAGAAGATTGAGAAAAAAAATGTATCGGATAATATGCATGCCACCATTGACGATGTGCCGAATTATTATCTCACCAGCCTGTATTTGGCGGAGTTGAAGGAGAGAAATAGCCAATTACCTAAGTTAAAGATGCAAATGAGTCGATTTAATGACGATTTTTAAGAAAATCGTGTATCAAATCTTATTTTTTTTATACCTTTGAACTAACAAAAAGAAGGAACCCATGAAATTGAGCCAACAATCACAATCTATTATCGAAGCGGCTATCCAAAAGGCAGTCGCTAAATATACATGTAACTGCGAACAAACTATTGTTACTGACATCCATCTTCAACCGGACCAAGCTTCGGGACAACTGACTGTTTGCAACGATGATGATGAAGAATTGGCAAACATCATGATAGAAGAATGGACTACATATGACAGTGATGATTTCCTGGAAAACGTGGAACCTTCCCTGCGCAATATCCTTTGCAGGATGAAAGATGCGGGTGACTTCGACAAGGTTACGATTCTGAAACCTTACTCGTTTGTGCTAGTGGATGAGGATAAGGAAACGGTGGCTGAGTTATTGCTGGTGGACGATGATACGATACTGGTGAATGACGAGCTACTGAAAGGATTGGATAAAGAGTTGGATGATTTTCTGAAAGAGTTGCTGGAAAAATAATTTTCTAAAACTTTCGAAAGAAAGAACATCAGATTTCCATATAAAATGATAATCGGAAGCAAACAGGATTTCACTCCTACCTTTGCTTCCGATTATTTTTTATATGGAACCTATCAATCACTATATAGACAGTTGAGTACCGTGAATTCGATATAAGTTTAAATGTAACTCACTCATATTGATAAGTTTTCGCAATTCTATTATTTTCCAATCTTCTCCGCCCAAGCTCTCTCCATTCCATAGAAATTAATCGCCTCACCGGCAGATTTACCGTCCAGTTCCTGTTGTTTCTGTTCAAAGAAAACTTTCCAACGCGGATAATACAAATCTTTCAAAAGACCACTCCATTCACGATGAGAATAATCATGCAAACCACCCTGATTGGAAGCGATGCTGTCTCCCCACACTGTGATTAACGCGGATGCATTCCATTCGTAGAGTTTCTTTTCTGCGTCGGTAGTACCTAAAGAACGTGCGGCAGCCAGCCAAGAAGATACGGAGAACTCTTTCCGGACAGACAATAAACTGTCTTGCGACAAGATGAGCTCAAGGAATTGCTGTGTCTGCTTCCGGAAATTCTCTTTGTCTTTACGGTCATAACTTTGGGAGATGTCTTCGAGCAATGCATTACCTTTATCTGTATTACTCTGACGTACGATATCCACCAGATCATATTCAAAGTTGTTGTTTCCTTTATACCGGTCGGCTACTGCAAGTAATAGATTGGCAGCCTTTGCCGTGGAATCGGGAGAATAGAAAAGTTTTGCCGATCCCCATGTCGATGTCCTGTCGAGGTGAAATCCCGGACGGGCACATAGCAAAGACTCAATAGTGCCTTCTCCCTGAATGTTTTTCGGGGCATTATAGACTGTATGTTGTAAGGTGCGCCAAGCTTCCGCCACTTCCGGCAGTACTTCACCACCATAACGGGCTTGCAGATATGCTTGCAGCCATTTGTCGGAAGAGAACCGCTGTTCACGCCAGGGCAACTCATAAAGAAGTTCAAACATCACCGGGTTGTTTTCTATTCCTTCGGGCACTGTACCTACCCCACGCATTGTTTTTCCATTGGCATGTGCGCGGGCATCGTAGTATCCGTTGACGAGTTGGTCCATCCGGCCATGCAAGCCCACATTTCCACCGAAGTTGAGCAACATACAATAAAGCCAGTCATGCTTGCCGAAACCTTTCTCCCGACACCACTCCGAATCAGGATCGCCCCATTGAGGACGTTTCTCGCTATATAAATCGAGCACTATCATATCGCCGGCATTCAAGGTATCAATCATCGCCGGACGTGGATTGACTTGCCAAGCCTGAATCACCCACACGGCTTCGGGATTCGCCTTTTTCATAGCTGCCATGATAGAGGTACCTGTTTTCGCCAAATCCACCCCTTCCGTATTGCCACCTTCATGGAAGGGATCCATGCTATAATAGTTGGCCTTTCCATAGAGTTTCTCCAACTCTTCATAGTACATAGCTGCAAAGGAATCGAAGTGTTCGTCTTCTGTGGAGAGGAAAGCCGGACGAGGGAATCCGCACCAGGTGCCCGGATCGGCAATCTGATAACCCAGTTTCTCACCGATGTTACGAGGAACCATTCCTGAGTATCCGGGAAATACAGGTTCGATGCCCAGTTCCCGCATACGGGATACGATCTTCTTTTGAAGTGCTTCCTGTTGCCGATACCAATTGTCGGGGTTAGGGCCACCCCACCCTTCCAAATTATTCATCTGCCACCAAGCCATAAAGGCGGGACCGGAAATGAATTTATTAATCTCTTCCGTGGTATATCCCACCCGTTTCAAGAGGTTATACCATACCACTTCCATCCCTGTGACACTCAAAGGCATATTGATTCCGTGCATGGCCATCCAGTCGATTTCTTTCTCCCAACGTGCCCAATCCCAAAAGGCTGTAGAGTAGGAATAGGTGCAATAGTTCAGATAGTAACGGTGCTTCATATCCGTCTTCTGACGGATATTCTCCGTGGGAAGAGGCAATGCTTCCGGTAACTTTTGCGTTGGATTATTCCAGGAAAGGTGGATGCCCGCCACATACTTCAAATACCAGTTTAATCCCGTTGCCAATGACAGGTCAGAATTTCCGGTTATCAGGACTTTGCCGTCTTTGGGAGTTATCTCAAAATAGTCTTCAGACAGATTATCCTGTTGCGGTATCACCTGAAAAAGAATCCGATCTTTCGAAGTTCCTTCCGTTACACGCTCCGCCAAAGAATTTACAGGCAACTGCTTAGGCCGGCAGCTACAAAACAAAGTCACTCCAATTAATAAGGTTATCAAAATACGTATGTTCATAATCGTGTTTTTTTAGATTTGCCAAAGATAGCAAATAGAAATCATATTTCTCATCTCATGTACATTTTTAATCTATGAAACAAGTAAATCAATGAAACAAGAAGAATTGCGGACGACCATATACATTTATCTCTTTTACCTTCCCTGACAAGAAAGAACCTTTACGGACTTTGAAACGAAGAGCTGATATTTTATAGATTTCCTTTAAGTCAATAATGATACAGTGTGGCTGTCCGGATTCCGTTGCCGGATCAGTATGCCAGAATGAAGAAATATCCCCGTCGAACAAGTTCTCCACCACGCCCAGATTCTTATCTGCCTGCTCGCTGCTTACATAAACAACTTCCCATTTGGTCTTATCAACCGGTTGCCCCTTGTCATCCAACAAGTCAACTTCCGAGATGCATGCCTGGTTGTCTTTCGTATATGAAGAAAGTGTTTCAATGCAGAAATGGCGCAAAGTGCTCACAACCGGCAAATCAAATTGCTGCCAGTCGTTCGTCTCCGTTAAGGTGGTTTTCAGCAAAATATCTCCTTCTTCCAGAATCGGACTGCCTGTCTGGTTGCGTAGCTGTTTCTCCGGCTTGTTTTTATCCACGCCCAAACTGTCAAGGATCGGTTTATCCAATCCCCGTAAACTCCTCTTTCCCGTATCTTCCATTTCGAAAACAACAATCTCATTCTCGCCTGTTTTCAGCCAGGGAGCAGGTATATAGAGGGTCTGTTGAGGGCCGACATTCCAGAAACGTCCCAACGATTTACCGTTTACCCAAACAGCCCCTTTACCCCACTGGCTCATATCGACAAAGCAATCGCCTTCTTTTTCTATCATGAACGTTCCCCTGTGAAATGCCGGAACGCCTTTGATTTCTTTTCCGAAAGCCAGAGAAGATACCTCTTCTTTATAAAGTGGAAGCGGGGTGATAGACCAGCCTGTCAATTTTTCATTTCCCCAAAGCACCTGACTTGTAATCCCTTTACGGTTAAAAAGGATATCGGGGCCATAATTGACACGTCCGGTATTTTCAACCAGAATTTCGAGCGTAGCGGGAACTTTATGAATGTCCAGTGTCGTGCTGTTCTGATTATAACGGCGGTCAAGACTGGACACTTGTCTGCCGTCTATCAGGATAACGGCATAATCACGCAAATCCTGAATAATCAGCTTCTGTTTTCCCGGTGTATTGATTGTAGTCTGATAGTGGATATATCCGAAATCGGCTCCCACGTCTTCCATTGACAGTACCTCTTCCGATTGTGTAGTCTGATGAAAAGCGGTAGTCAAAGGAGCACTTTCCTTTAATTCGACTGTAGCGAAAGTGGTGGTCGGATTATCGGCAGGCACTTCCGGCAATACAGTCCCCTCGGGCAGGTATTTCTGAATCACTTCTCTGAATGCATGATATTTCGGATAGCAGTTACCCCATTCTCCAAGCGGAGCGTCATAATCGTAACTGGTAGGTTGGGGACGGAATCCTCCGCTAGTATTAGCACCGTTTATGTACCAGAAATTTGTTCCCCCGTGGAACATATACATGCTGACAGATACGCCATGGCTCAACATCCAATCCAATTGTTCGGCAGGACGCTCATAGGCAACGGATGAATGGCGTTTTCCCCATTCATCAAACCAGGCCGGATAAAACTCCGCCACAAAGTACGGCCCCCCCGGATGATATTTGTCTACAATCTTAAATATATCCTCGCCGAATACACCGTTCAAAGTAGGCAATGCACCGTCAATATGTCCGGCTTCCACTTGTCCGCCACCGTCACAGGTGAACAACGGAACATTGAATCCGGCTTCCTGAAGCATATCACGGATAGCCGTGAGGTATTCTTTATCTGCCGCATACGAACCGTATTCATTTTCTACCTGCACCATGATAATATTACCGCCATTGTTGATAGTCAGAGGGGACAATTGCTTGCCGAGTTCCTTGATATATCGCTCGCAATAGGACAAGAAACGCGGGTCTTTGCTGCGATAAACCAGATCCTTCTCTTTCAGAAGCCATGAAGGATAGCCGCCGAAATCCCATTCCGCACATACGTATGGGCCGGGACGAAGAATGACATACAAACCTTCTTCTTGTGCCGTACGGATAAATTCGGCAATATCCGCCTGCCCGCTGAAGTCAAACTCACCCGGCTGCCGTTCATGGAAATTCCAGAAGACGTAGGCAGAGACAGTGTTCAGCCCCATTGCACGTGCCCTGTGCAAACGGTCACGCCAATACTCGCGTGGAATACGGGGATAGTGCATTTCTCCGCAAATCAGTTGCACATCTTTCCCGTTGATATTAAAAGTGCCATTTTCTATTTTAACCTGTTCCGTGGGGGCGGAACAGGCAGAAATAAAAAATGATACAATTAAGTTAAGTATAATAAATACCTTATTTCGATTTTTATTCATCTTCATTCAAACTATATCATAAATATTAAATACTCCGGTCGGCCTCACTAAAGTTTATCCGTCCGACCGGAGTATTCATCAATCTTTATCAGAATGTAACCTCACCAAAAATATTCACGGCATACTTTCCTGCATCATCATACCAATGAGTCAGTTTCTCTGTCAGAGCAAACTTTATGGCATAAACCGGATTGTATTTCAAATCGTCAACTTTCTCCGGCATCCAGATTCCTACCTTATATGTCCCGCTCAATCCGGCAGCCGTACTTCCTTTTATGGAATACTCCGCCGCCTTATTCGGTTCTTCATTGGTAGAAGGAATCCAGTTTTTCGGCTCTACATCCAGTTTTATCTCTTTTACCACCTGACCGTCACCGGAAACAAGCACTAAATAAACCTCTTTCGGGTTAATCACCGTAGCAAATCCTGTATTGGTTATCGTCAGGTCATATTCCAGATTACCATCCTTTGCCTCTACTTTCGATTCACTTTGGAGATTCAGACGATAGCCCAAATGGTCGCGCACAAATTCATAGAATGAACGGACTACGTCATTGCCTTCGGCATCCTTAAAGTAACTCTCATCAAAGAGAATGTTATTATCATTCAATAAAGACGGATATACTTTCACTTGCTTCCAGCTCATGATATTCAAAGCAAAATTCTGTGTCACATCAAAAGCCGAATAACGGTGCTCACGCAAAATACGCAATGACTTCATCGGAGTAATCAGTGCGGACAATCCCCATTCAGTATCTTCATCATAAGGGATTTCACCACTCATATAGAAGTTATTCGCTTTTACTTCTTCTGTTATCTGCTTATAATCATCCGTATTAGGAACAAAATCATTGCCCGGTGCGTGAGAATGTTCACCGGCCGTAAAATAATCGTTCGCATAACCGATACGTCCGCGATATTCTTCTTGCTCCAATGTCAGTGCTTTCTTATGGTTCGGATAACGCATTTCTACACAATACGGAACAGGCAAAGCCCTTAGCAACGCACTGACAATTGCATTTTTTGCATCCTGATCATTCACCAACGGAGACGTATGCCACTCTCCCCAAGCACCGATAAAACCAACTTGCACCGTAGCGATCTGACCGATATATTCATTCAACAAAGGAGTCAGTTGTTCAATATGTCTGAGAATCCATTGTTTGGATTCACCACCGGAAGTATTCAATCCCGCATGATTGTATGCGAAACGAAGGATTGCCTTATATCCCTGCGCTTTCATCAACTCAAACACCTTGCGGATATTATTCAAAGCCTCATCGTCAAGGTCTTTACTCACCCACTTTGTTAAATAGATATATTGCTGTACAAGAGTCAGATCATCACCTTTCGCATCGAACTGCTCTATTTTCTTCGTATATAAGTCCTCACCGTAGACCTCATATTCATTATACGGACTCTTCATCTCATCGGCAAGTAGATTGCATTCCAAATGAAATCCTCTATCGGGATTTCTCAATGGATCGATATGCATGATTTTACCTACAACTTCCGGAGTTTCCGGTTCATTCGTACCCTCTTCCTCTCCATACTGTCCTGCATACACATCTATCGTATCAGAGCAAAAGCTACACATAATACCTAATAATAAGGTAGATAATAGGGTCATAGTTTTCTTTATATTGATTAACATGATTGATATACTTTTAATTTTCACCTGATTAATTTTCATTGAAGATAAAACGTGCAGGAGCTCCCGTTGTCCAGGGAGTCCACAATGTCGCCCCTCCGTCATGAAGCATACATCCATGCTCCGCATTATCAGTCACCAACAAATAACAATATTGCGTGGTATGATTATTAACATTCGGTTCCACCCACTGACCGGAAGCGCACAAATTGAATTTCCAGTCATTCAGATGAGCCTGCCCTTTCACTGACTCATAATATTCAGGGTCTTTCAATACATTCCATTGCCCTTCGGCCATCCCAGCTTCGATAAACAGAGTCTTATATTCCTGCATAGTCGGTAGACGCCATCCTGCAGGAGCTATCCTGTCGCGAATGTCATAATGATAATGAACTCCGTATGCTTTCACCCTTCCTTCTCCAAGGGATGCCGGTGTATCCTTATAGTTATTTGCTTCAATGTCGGTTCCGTCAGGATACTTGGTCGTCCGCAGATTATCCGCCAGCCAAACCAGTGAGGTCCCGTCACTATAAGGAATACGTGCCACACGATAGGTTATTTTCTCATCACCGCGAACGTCAATGAAGCGCATCATTTCCGTCATATTCAATACTCCGGAAGAACGTGACACCAGTTGTCCGCCGTCAGTCTTCACATTCCAGTATATAGTGTTGGATGTCCAACGTTTGATAGAAAGTTCATCGAGTAATGTCTGAAGTTCTTCGTGCGTCAGAGAGGATTTGCCTTTTACGACACCTATACTTTGCTCGGCCACAGTCTGTTTCATTTCAGGATCAAGTGACAGACAGAGCGAATACGAAGTTGATTCCGGCCTTCCTTCCGTATCCCATTCAAACTGTACGGCAGTTTCCGGTTTATCTTCAGCCAAAGCAATCTCTGTCATATCCTCAGGCAGCAACAATTTGGTAGACATACGTTTTACATGAATCGTGCGTACATCTGAAGCGGCAGCCGTAGTATTTCCCGTCTCTTTGACAGTCCAATATAATAGCGCTTCCTGACCGGCTTTTATTCCTAACCGGGAGAAATATTGATCGGCAGCCAATACGGACATGGTAAAAGAAGTCGATTTACCTGCATCGACCTTCACCGGATTTTTAAAGTCTCTTGTAGCACAAAGAATTAGTTTTGCACCTTTCTCCAAAGACTTATCCCAAGAGAAGTTATATTCATCAGTTGATAAATCATTCAAATCAATAGTCGTTCCATCCTGAGGCGCACTCAGATAAATATCCGACATGGGAACAATCACATTATACTTGTCATCTTTGCATCCGGCAAGTAACAAAATACCTACCAGACTATATAATAAATGTTTCATAATACTATCCATTTTTTAATAACCGGGGTTTTGAACTATAAGACCTTGTCCTTCAGTAATCAAATGAGTAGGCAACGGGAACTTCTCATATTTATATTGCCCGTCCACTTTCGTTTCGATTTTACCTGTCGGCTGACCGGCAAATCTTGCTTTGGCAAGTGCCGCTTCTATGAATTTGCCATGGCGGATCAAATCCTGTCTACGTACACCTTCAAAATAGAACTCATGCCCACGCTCTTCCAACAACTTGTCCAGGAAATCATCTACGGAAGCGAAATCACTCAATTGATAAGCTTTCAGTCCTCCATGGGTTACACGTACCTGATTCAATAAACCAACCGCTTCTTGGGTGATACTATTTCCATTGCGGACAATTGCTTCCGAAAGCAAGGTCAATACGTCAGCATAACGGTAGATTGGCATATCTATTTCACACAGCTCTCCTATCACTCCTTCGATTTTATACTTCACCGGGATTGCGCCATAAAAGAGTACACCAGTTGTCCCCCCGTCACGGTCGGTAGCCCGACTATGATACACACCTTCCGTACCGGTATACTCGCCGATAATTCTTTCCCGTCTTTTATCTTTAGGATCAAATGATTCGTAGGCAGGCCATGATATTTTGTATCCTCCCCATGCCGTCACTGCCATTCCGGCTGGAACAGGATAATCAGATGTCAATACGTGTGCAAACCATTTTTGCTCCATTACACCAGCTTCAGCTACACAAGAAAAGATGACTTCCGAATTCTTTTCTCCGGATAGAGAAAACAAAGAATGATAATCGTTTACCAGTTTATAACCGTATTCTGATTTGGTCAGTTCACGTCCTATTTTCTCCGCTTCGTCCCACTGCCTGGTCATCATATAAAACTTCAACAACAGTGTGTTGGCAAGCCCTTTCGTGAAACGTCCGTAATCCGTATCTTCATATTTATAAGGTAATATGTCAGCCGCTTCCTTCAGATTAGTAACAATGTATTCACGCATCGCTTCTTCAGACAAGCGGGGGATGACAATCTCCGCTTCCGGTTTCTGCAACGTTTCCAAATCGGCAATAGGTATCGGACCATACATGTCATACATCAGGAAAGCAAGAAAGCCGCGTCCGCATTTCAACTCTGCCATATAACGCGCTTTCAGTGTTTCATCCATATTTACATTCTTGATACGTTCCATCGTCAGCGTCATGGAAGCCAAGTATTGGGAGTAGTCATACACGCGGCGGTAATCTCCGTCGATGTGCCAGTCGTTGGCTTCGTATGAATTGTATACGGTAGTCCATCCCCATGTATTCTCCACATAATCGGTCACCATTTCCGAAGTCGTCACATAACCTGCCGCCACTTCAAAAATCCCCCACGGGGAGAACACGTGATAGGCGCTCGCATTGACCAGCGCATTTACATCTTCAGCGTTTTGCGGGAACATTCCCGGGTTTATTTTATTGTAGACTTCTTGTTCCAACGTACAAGACGAAACAAGAAACAAGAGTGTTGCTATTGCTGTATAAATTATCCTTTTCATATTTACAACTTATTAGAAAGAGATTGATACACCGAAATTATAAGAAGTCACATTCGGATATGCGAATGTTCCGTTATCCGTTTCAGGATCCAGACCTGTCCAGTTGGTAATCACAAACGGATTGTTCACATCTACGTATACCCGAAGATTGTTCACGAACTTTTGACTGATCGGCACTTTATATCCCAATGTTATACTTCCGCAACGAACATAATAGATAGATTTCACATAATAATCGCCCCAACCGTTTCCACCTCTTACATAAGTAGGATCTGTAGCAGAAAGGTTGTTGCTGTTGAATGCTTTCAATGCATAAGTAGAAACGTTGATGCCGTTATCCATGCGTGTCCATCCTTCGTAATAGCTGGTTCCGCGCTTCCTGCCCGCTTCACCGTAGAAGTAAATATTCAGGTCGAAGTTTTTGTAGCGGAACGAGTTGTTCAGACCATAAATGATTTTCGGGTCGCCATTACCCATATACACTTTATCTTCATCTCCCAATACACCGTTTCCATCTTGGTCTTTCAGTTTCATCATACCCGGTACCAAGTCTTTTTGTGCTTCGGGAGCCTTTTCGCCCGGTTGCAGGATGCCGATTGCTTCATATTCCCACCACGCACGTATCGGGTCGTCTTCTTTCTCATAAGCTCTCGGTTTCCAGTTCGGGTCGCGTTTCAGCCAACGGTCATTATAATGTGACAAGGTCAATGTGGTATCCCACTCAAAATCTTTTGTAACAATATTCACTGTATTCAGAGTGATTTCCACACCCTGACTTTGCGTGGCTCCTATATTTCCGGCGATTTTGTTTATCTCGTTATAGAAAGGCAATGGCTTGTCCGTTCGGAGCAGGTCTGTTATCTTACGTTTGAAGTATTCGGCTGCCAACTTGAAGCGGTTGTTGAATATTCCGAAGTCCACTCCGAGGTTAAATTCCGTCGTTGTCTCCCATGTAATGCTTTTGTTTCCCAAATCCGAAGCATATACTCCCGTCGACTCCGCTCCGCCTATAATAGAGTTCTTGCCTACCTCATAATAGTCATAAATACGATAACCGACGTTGGAATTACCAGTTTGCCCATAAGAAGCTCTCAACTTCAACATAGAGAGCCACTTGGAAGCCCCTTTCATAAAGTTTTCTTCGCTAATCATCCAACCTGCCGATACAGAAGGAAAATATCCCCAACGGTTTTCCGGTGCAAAATTGGATGCGGCATCGGCACGTAACGTAGCTTCGAGCAAATACCTTCCCTGATAAGAGTAGTTGGCACGGGCAAACAGCGAAGCAATACTATTGATAGAAGCCCATGAACCTACGGAAGGTTTCTTGTAATTGCCCGAACCTAAGCTATTGTAACCAAACCCGTCTACCAAAAAATCCGAATTGCCGGCACTAAAACCATCATTCTTAAATTTCTGGAACGAATAGCCACCGATCACTTTCACATTATGTTCGCCGAAACTCTTCGCATATTGGGCTGTCAACTCCATCAGATAAGTAGTGTTGGTCGATTGCGAAATATCCGCTCTTCCGTTCTTATTGGCTCCTTGCAAAGTTGTTTTAGGCAAGTAGCTGGAACGTTTCTGAAAACTGCGGTCGGCCCCTAATTGCAGTTTCACTTCCAGTTCTTTCAAAGGTTTCACTGAGACGAATGCCGAACCCATCAAACGGTCTTTCACCGTATTGTCTTGTATTTCCAACAACGATACCGGATTGGCTACAAACGGTCGTTTTGGATCGATATAATAGTTTCCTTCCGCATCATAAATAGGAATAGTGGGATTGGATTGAATGGCACCGGTCAGCACGCCGGAATATTCATTCTGTCCATCGCCCAAGGGAACATTATCGTATCTGTTCTGTGTGTATGTGGCAGTCAATCCGAAAGAAACGTATTCATTCAGTTCCTGATCCAAATTCAAACGAGCGGAAAAACGGCTAACGCCATTATTCTTCACAATACCTTCTTGATCCATATAGTTGACGGAAGCCAGATAACGGGTTTTCTCCGTACCGCCATTCACGGAAAGATTGTGTTGCTGCGTATAACCGTTGCGCATCACTGCATCCAACCAATCGGTACCGCTTGCCAACAAAATTTCGTCATTATTGAAAGCCGGTTTATATTGAGTCGGTTTTTCCGGCTTCGCCACGTATCCTTCGTAAATGCCCATACCGTTCAGCTTCATCCATTCTTCATACTGCTGTTTGTTGTACATATCCATGTACATACGAGTATCAAGCATCTTGTAATTGGAACGTGCCACCTGCACAGAACCCATCCCCGAATAAGTCACCCTAGGTTTCTGGCTCTTACCGCGCTTGGTAGTAATCAGAACAACTCCGTGACCGGCACGTGCTCCATAAATGGCTGTAGAAGCAGCATCTTTCAAAACAGAAATCGATTCGATATCATCCGGGTTCAAAGACTCCAACACATTATCAATATTGCCGGATTCATAATAACCATTGCCTGAATCTAAGTTACCCGAAGAAGAAACAGGAAACCCGTCGATAACAAACAAAGGGTCGTTGCCCGCTCCAGTGGAAGCCTCGCCACGGATACGAAACTTGGCCTCACCGCCCGGCTGTGCGGAAACTTGATTCACACGGAATCCTGCCGCTTTACCTGCCAATGCACGAGATACATTCGGTACGGTATTCATTTCCACATCTCCCATATTTACCATAGAAACAGCACCGGTCAATGTCTTCTTGCTCTGCGTGCCATACCCCACTACCACCACTTCATCCAGTTGCTTGGAATCTTCCTGTAAAGTGATTTTTATATTCTTGCCGGGTTGCACGGTAACAGTCTGCGGTTGATAACCGATATAGGAAATATCCAATTGTGCTTTCGATGATGAAACGGAGAACTTGAAGTTACCGTCAATATCCGTAATCGTTCCGTTTCCCTGCACTCCTTTTTCCAATACACTAGCTCCAATTATCGGCTCACCGTGAGCGTCCAGCACCATACCCGATACCGTTACTTTCTTTTCCTGCTGCGGTGACTGCACCTCAACAGACAATATAATTTTCTTATCCAACACTGAATATTTCACATTCGTACCGGCAAAGACTTCTTGTAATACATTAAAAATATTACTTTTATCAGCCGAGACGGACACACGGCGATTCAAATCAACATGCTTGTTGTTGAAGAAGAAGTCAAAGTCCGACTGTGCTTCAATCTCTTTCAGAATATCCTCTACACGCTGATTGCGGACATCGATACTAATCATAGCCTTCTGAGCGTAACTATCGGCCGCATAGCTTAGTCCGATAGAATATACCAGGAATAAAACCAATAGTCTCATAAATAATGGGATTTTTTTTGAGGTTAGCCAAAGCGACTTTACCACCCATAAAAATTGGATGCTAAAATAATTTTGCATAAATTTGTGATGACTTAAAGTTAATAAAAAGTTTATCTAGGCTTGTCGCCAAACAAGCTCAAAAAGATTTACCGATTTTCATACGGGAAGATACGCCAATATCATCCCGTATGTTTTTTGTTTAAGGGGGTCTGTCTTTCATTGCATTTCTGTATTAAGGTTATTCAATCAATATATTTCTATCTTGCTCTTTTCATCTGTTATATCTGGGGAATCAAGATAACGCCAACGGATTTGAGAAGAAAGCTGGAAGTATTCAAGAATGCGTTCCAGGCGTTGGTTGGTGAATGTACCTGTAAAGGAGTCTCCTTTCAGCCTGTTGTTTTTAATGATAAATTCTACGTTATACCGTTTCTCCAACATTCGCAGCCCCTCTTCCAGGGGAGTGTTTCTGAATATAATCTTCCCTTCTTTCCAGGCTATTTCCGATTCGCCCGAAGTGGCATAAAGTTGTACTTTACTGTCTTTCGAGTCATAGACCAGTTTTTGGCCGGGAGCCATTAGTACTTTCTTCGAAGCATTATCGCATTTGTAGATAAAACCGATTTTCCCTTCTACCAATGTAGCTGAAACTCTATTTTCTTTTTCGTAAGCTTCTACATTGAAGTGAGTTCCCAGTACTTCTATCTGCGACTGATGGGAAGTGGAAACGATGAACTTCTTTTCCGGATTCCTGGCTACTTCAAAATAAGCTTCTCCCTGCAAATTTACGTTTCGCGTATCTCCGTCGAAGCGTGAGGGATAACTTAATGTAGATTCTGAATTCAGGAAAACGAGTGTGCCGTCGGGTAATGTCAATGAGGTCATCATTCCGGGATTGGTCTTTATCTCCATCATTTGTGCCAATTCTTTTCCGCCGTCTCCCCAATGTTGCACCATCAAAGTAACGAGGAGTGGAATGAACAGAACTGCTGCCGCACGTTGTGCCCATTCCCACCACATCGTTTTCTTCTTACCTGTCATCCTGCTTTTTACCCTTGACAATGCCTTCTCCGTATCAACTTTCTTCATTACATGAATGGTGTCCGTAGCCAGATAAAGCGCATGAATCTGTTTTGCCGTCCGTCGATTCTCTTCCGATTCATCTATCCAAGTTTCGACCAGCAGACGTTCTGCTTCCGTCACTTGTCCTTCACAATAACGGGGAAGCAGTTCTTCTATCTTATTTTTATCAATATTATCCATATGCTGTTTTTATTGCCTTTTATTATAAGACAAGGGAGAAGCGGAAGACTCCTAAACTAAAAACCATTTTTTTTCAGAAAATCTTTGTTTTCTCATAAAAAAGCTATATTTGCAGTTGAAATACAGGACTAATACATGAAAGAAACCTATCAATCAGACAATGATTTTCTATTATCAGCCGTTCAACGCGGAGATCAGAAAGCGTTCGATACACTGTTTCGGAGATATTATCCGATGCTGTGCGCTTATGGTCATCGGTTTGTTGACTTGGAAGATGCAGAAGAAATCGTGGAAGATTCTCTTTTATGGATTTGGGAAAACCGGGAAACACTGGTTATCGAGTCTTCTCTTAATTCCTATCTCTTCAAGATGGTGTACCGCAGAGCGTTAAACAAACTTGCGCATATCGACGCCACCCAACGGGCCGATACACGCTTCTACGAAGAAATGCAGGAAATGCTGCAAGATACAGACTACTATCAGGTTGAAGAGCTCACCAGACGGATTGAGGGAGCTGTCGCAGCACTACCCGAAAGTTATCGGGAAGCTTTCGTGATGCACCGATTCCGGGATATGAGCTACAAAGAAATTGCGGAAACACTGGGGGTATCTCCCAAAACAATAGATTACCGTATCCAGCAGGCGTTAAAACAACTGCGTACAGATTTAAAGGATTATCTTCCGTTACTACTACCACTCTTATTTCCTTGAAGCAGGCTGATTATATAAGTTCTCTGCCGGACATTGTCTTGTCTACTACTACCTGTCTCTCAAAGTATTAATGAATAACCTTCATTGTATTAAGGGTAAACTTGCTTTCCCTTAATACCAAACTTCATCTTGACCTAACGCAAACTATAAATGCAACTTCTGATTATATAATTGCAAGTTTTGTTTTTATAAACGCAAGTTGCATTTATAAAAACAAAGCTTGCAATTATAGTTTGGGATAAAGCAAAAACAACTTTGCCATTAAAGGAAAAGAAGTTTGCATCAGGGAGACAATAACTTATCTATTAATAGCTTATGGGAAAGTAAAGGGTATCTGGCAAGTGGAATACCATGATTTCACTTGCCAGACACTTATGAGATAAACAAACTTGCTGATTTTATTCTTTCCGATAAGGCAGAGTAAACCAAAAAGTTGAACCTTTGCCTTCTTCGGAGTCCACTCCTATTTCTCCACCCAAGCGTTCAACAATCGTATGGCAGATGGAAAGTCCCAGTCCCGTGCCTTGTATGAAAGGATTGTATTTCACAAACCGTTCGAACACATGAGCACACTGTTCATGCGACATTCCACAACCTGTGTCCGACACATAAAAATAAATCATTCCGTTATCCTCCATACGATATCCCATACAGATACTTCCCGCTTGAGTAAATTTTATCGCGTTGATTGCAAAATTAGAAAGCAATTGCATCAGACGGTTCTTATCTATATAAAAGACACATTCCGGTAAACGCTCCGTAAATGTGAAAGTTACGGCATTACTTTTCAAACGTAACTGCATGCTCTGTTCGATTTCTGTCAGCGTCTGATTCACGTCAATTAATGAAGGACAGAAATCAAACGTTCCGGCTTCGATCTTCGACAAGTCCAGAATATCATTAATCAATTGGAGCAACAGGTCTGTATTGGTTTCGATGATATCCGCATATTCACGCATCTCCGCACGGTCTTCTATTTCGGGAAGCATGTTTGAGAAACCGACAATCGCATTTAATGGCGTACGTATTTCGTGGCTCATATTAGCCAGGAAAGCAGACTTTAGCTGATTGGCCTGCTCTGCCTTTTCCATAGCTTCATGCAGGCGGCTGTATGCTTTCCGGAGAATACGGATATAATAGGTAATGGCAGCGACCAAGATAAACAAGATGATAAAACCGGAAAGGATTTCTACACGGTATTGCTGGAAAAAAGTCTTGGGTTCATTGATGTAGACAGCATCCTTCGGATAACGGAACGAAGGGATATTATAAGATTTCAATACCGGATAACAAAGGTAAGCTTTTCCTTCCCCACCTACTCTGCCCGGGATATTCCGCGCCTGCTCTCCTTTTAAGACATGTTCAAGGGTTTCTAACAAAGCGTCACAGAAAGATTCTGTTGAGACATAATAGCCACCGGCATAAGTATTGTTCGACAGGTCTTCGGGAGAAAGCAGGAACAGGGGAGACGGAATGAAATTGGTGATAATCTCCTGAATATGGTCGAAAAGGTAGTTGTTATCGTTTTCGTTGTGCGATTCAAACCATGAATAATAAATGATTCCAGTATTCGGTTTATAACTGCGTAAAGTATCCAACAGCATTTCTGTCGACAAGTGTGTGGTAGAAAGAAGATCCAGTTTCAAGTCAGGGAAGTTTTTCTCCACCGCCTCTTTTACATCTCCACGGGTTTCCTCGCTGATATATCTGTCGTCCGAGATAAATGCCAGACGTTCCATATCAGGTATCAGTTGATAAATCAGGTCAATCGTTTCCTTTGCATAATAATGCTGCTTTAAAATTGTGATATTATATCCCCGTCTCCATTCTTCACCGGGAACGCTGTTCGCTTCCGTCAGTGGAGCATGAGACAACAGAACATCCAGGGATGCAGGCAGACGGTCGCGGGCATTTGTCACAATCACCGGGACATCTTTCCAAACGTCATCAAACAGTTCATGGCAGACAATCCATCCCGGATCTCCAATCAGCACAACGGCAGTGGGCGGCATCGGATACTTCCGGCACAAATGGTCGACTACGGCATTCGCTTCCATTTCGTTCGCCAAAGCAGGTACACTAAGTGATTCCGCCTTAGCGGATATACCTTTTTCCTGAAGGGCATCGTGCACATACCAATAGAAGTGTTTTGCCCATGGAAGATTGAAATTAATGGAGTTCAGTACCAATACTTCTTTATTTGAGCTTTCACCCCGAGCCGATACGGGGGACAAGGTTCCTTCGATAATAAGGAATAATACGAGAAATGAAATAATCCGCATCGTCTGTTTCATTTGCGATGTACTGTAAATAATATTAGTGGAAGCAAAGGTAGCATTAATTTCTTCTTCCAAAAAAGAAAGGCATCCCAAATCTAATTGAGATGCCTTATATTACATAAAATTAAGTATCAAAGAATTATGCTTTCTTCAAAGCGGCAATGCTTTCTTTCAAAGACTTGATGATACTTTCAGCGTCCGCCTGTTTCTTACGTTCCATTTCGAGAACGGCTGCCGGAGCATTGTTTACAAACTTCTCATTACTAAGTTTCTTCAATACGCCTTGCAAGAAACCTTCTTTGTGTTTCAATTCGGCTTCCATACGGACGATTTCCGCTTCCACATCAATCATATTGCCCAATGGAACGGCAAATTCTGTTGTTCCGATCATGAAAGAAGCGGCACCTTCCGACTTGCTTTCCACCACTGTAAGAGAAGATAGGTTACACATCTTGATGATAACCGGATTCATGTTCTCTACCGGATGATTGCCTACAACCTGCAATTCAAGCTGTTCCTTCATGGCGATATTCTTCTGCAAACGGATGCTACGAATATTACTGATAATTTCCTTAGCTACTTCAAACTCTTGCAGGAATTTCTCATTCACTTCATTCGGCTCAAACATTTGAGTCACCATCAGACTGGCACCCGGTTTGCGTTCACGCAGTTGTTGCCACAATTCTTCTGTGATAAACGGCATGAAAGGATGCAACATTTCGAGCAGACGCTCGAAAGAGCTAAGAACCATGTCGTAAATAAAGCCATTGACAGGCTGACCGTAAGCAGGTTTCACAACCTCCAGCAACCAGGAAGAGAATTCATCCCAGAACAGTTTGTAAACCAACATCAATGCTTCGCTCAAACGATATTTGGAGAAGAGATCCGCCACTTCAACTGCTGCCGCATCCAGCCTTTGGTCAAACCATTGAACTGCCAAATGTGCATCGGCAGGAATCTCAATAGTACCTTTGGCATTTGTCCATCCTTTTATCAGACGGAAAGCATTCCATATCTTGTTGCAGAAGTTACGTCCCTGTTCGCAAAGTGCGTCGTCAAAAAGGATGTCGTTTCCGGCAGGTGCCGAAAGCATCATACCCATACGTACACCGTCAGCACCGTACTTCTCGATCAGTTCCAATGGATCGGGAGAGTTACCGAGCGATTTGGACATCTTACGTCCCAGTTTATCACGAACGATACCTGTGAAATAAACATTCTTGAACGGCATCTGTCCTTCGTATTCATAACCTGCCATAATCATGCGGGCTACCCAGAAGAAAATAATGTCCGGGCCTGTCACGAGGTCACTCGTCGGATAGTAATATTTGATTTCTTCATTCCCCGGGTTGTTGATTCCATCGAACAAAGAGATAGGCCACAGCCAAGAAGAGAACCAGGTATCCAGGCAGTCTTCATCCTGACGGAGGTCATCCATTGTCAGAGCTGCGTTGCCGGTCTTTTCCTTAGCTTTCGCCAATGCTTCCTCGGGAGTAGTGGCTACTACATAGCCACCTTCCGGCAGGAAGTAGGCAGGAATACGATGTCCCCACCACAACTGACGGCTGATACACCAGTCCTTGATGTTCTCCATCCAGTGACGGTACGTGTTCTTATATTTTGCCGGATAGAACTTCAGGTCGTCGTTCATTACAGGCGGCAATGCCATATCCGCAAAGTGTTGCATCTTGAGGAACCACTGCATAGACAGTTTCGGTTCAATCACAACATTGGTACGTTCCGAATATCCTACCTTATTCGTATAGTCTTCCGTCTTTTCCAACAAGCCGGCAGTTTCAAGGTCTTTCTCAATCTGCTTACGGACATCGAAACGATCCATACCGATATACATGCCGGCGGCTTCGCTCAATGTACCGTTATCATTGAAGATGTCGATACTAGGCAGATTGTACTTTTCGCCCAACATATAGTCGTTTACGTCATGAGCCGGAGTCACTTTCAGGCAACCTGTACCAAACTCGATATCTACATAATCATCTTCAATCACCGGTATTGCGCGGTTTACCAACGGAACGATTACTTTCTTTCCTTTCAGCCATGCATTCTTCGGGTCGTTCGGGTTGATACACATTGCCGTGTCACCCATGATTGTTTCGGGACGGGTGGTTGCTACTACTGCATATCGGCCTTCCGCATCACCTTCCACTTTGTAACGGAGATAATACAGTTTTCCGTGCTCTTCCTTGTAGATTACTTCTTCGTCAGAAAGAGCGGTCAATGCTTTCGGATCCCAGTTCACCATGCGGACACCGCGATAGATCAATCCTTTATTGAACAGGTCTACAAATACTTTAAGTACACTTTCACTACGTTTCTCGTCCATAGTGAATGCTGTACGATCCCAGTCGCAGGATGCACCGAGTTTGCGAAGCTGTTTCAGAATGATGCCACCGTGCTCGTCTGTCCAGTCCCAAGCATGTTTCAGAAATTCGTCGCGGGTCAGGTCGGTCTTCTTGATGCCTTGGGCAGCAAGTTTATTTACGACTTTCGCTTCAGTGGCGATGGAAGCATGGTCAGTTCCTGGCACCCAGCAGGCATTCTTGCCTTCCATACGTGCACGACGAACTAAAATATCCTGGATGGTATTATTAAGCATGTGTCCCATGTGCAACACACCAGTGACGTTAGGGGGCGGAATGACGATGGTGTAAGGTTCACGACCATCGGGTTTCGAACTGAATAAATGATTGTCCAGCCAATACTGGTACCACTTTCCCTCCACGTCAGCGGGATTGTACTTACTTGCTAATTCCATATTGTTTTATGTATATGATAGATTGTATATTCAAAAATAACGGGTGCAAAATTAATAATTTAAATTCAAATCTTGCCACCCTCAGGCTGATTCTGTGCGCGGAAAGAGAATTTATATCCTTCGTAAACAGCGAATCCGTAGAATAATGCTGTCATGGATGCCACATTTTCCAGCATGATAGTAAATATCTCTCCATAATCCACTCCTGTCAAGGCTTCCCAGAATGACACTTCATAATCCCTGGAAATATACCCGATAATAGAGAAGAAATCTCCCAGCACACAACTAATCAGAGCCAATGCAGCACCCAAGATTCCAAAGATTGGACGTATCCCCTTTCCCCGGCGCATGGCAAAACCCACAAAGAATCCGATAGCGATGGCCATATATCCAATTTGATAACCGGTAGATACCGAAATCAATCCCCATGCCACTGCCCCTATAAGAGCCGCAGCAACTCCGCACATCAAACCTTTAGGCAGATTCTCTTCGGCAAGCAGCTCTTCTCTTGTCATATATACCGGAAAATCTTCCGGCTTTGGGGGAGCCCACTTTTCCAGTTCTTCGTCGTTTTCGAAGTTCTCGCATTCTTCTTCAAAATCGGGAAGTTCCCTAGTCCGATTACAAACTAATCCCTTTTCATTCACGAAATCGCGCGACAGGCAATTCCGGCAATATTTTTCAATTTCTTCTGTTGTAGCCATCTTTTATCCGGTTTATGCTGAATAATTTTCTCTATCAGATTGATTATAAAGTCTGTATTAACAGATTTTTTGCAAATATAGAGGTATTTTTTCGCGTAACGTCTATTAAATGCATATTTTTGTTGACCAAAATCTGAATGAATGATGAAACGGCGGTTGAAAAACAGACATATAGTATTGGGAGTATTGCTGCTTTTAGTGTGGATGACACAGTTGATTCCCGCTTTGGCAACCGTATATTCCCGTACGGTCTATCCCCTTATTTCTTATGCATTATCGGGCATCTCCAATTTATTCCCTTTTGCGGTAGGAGATCTTTTCATTTTCGTTAGTATCACAGGGGTTATTGTTTATCCTTTTTACGGTCGTTTCCGTAAGATATTGCCTTGGAAGAGAGTTTTATTACACGACGGAGAATACCTGTTATGGGTCTATGTGTGGTTCTATCTTGCCTGGGGACTCAATTATTCCCAAAAGAACTTTTATCAGCGGACTGAAATTCCTTATACGGCCTATACACCGGAGAATTTCAAAGGGTTCGTGAATGATTATATCACGCAACTCAATCGTTCCTACACTCCGGTCAACAGCATCAATCAGGATTTAGTGTGTGAAGAAACCGTACGAATCTATAATCAGTTGAGCGATAGTCTCGGTGTGCACCGCCCGCCACACGAATTCCCCAAAGTTAAGACCATGCTGTTTACCCCGTTTATCTCAATGGTGGGTGTGACCGGCAGCATGGGGCCTTTCTTCTGTGAGTTTACTTTGAACGGGGATTTGCTTCCCGCCAATTATCCGGCTACTTATGCTCACGAACTGGCGCATCTGCTGGGTATCACAAGTGAAGCGGAAGCCAATTTCTATGCTTATCAAGTCTGTACCCGTTCCAAAGCGATGGGGATTCGTTTCTCCGGTTATTTCTCGGTGCTCGGCTATGTACTACGGAATGCGCAAAGCCTGCTTTCAGAAGAAGAATACACACAACTTTTCAGCCGTATCCGACCGGAAATCATTGAACTGGCAAAAGAGAATCAAGCGTATTGGGCAGCCAAATACAGTCCGGTGGTGGGAGCTGTACAGGATTGGATATATGATCTTTATCTGAAAGGAAATAAGATAGAGAGTGGTCGGCAGAACTATTCGGAAGTAGTGGGGCTGCTGATTTCTTATCGGGAGTGGAAAAACAAATAAGAGAAACTGCACTATGGAAGTGCATAAAATAGTAACTTTGTGCACTTTTATAGTGCACTATTTATAAAATCAAAAAAGACAGATTTATGTTACATACCAGACAAGAACAGATGGAAGCCTTCGGACGCTTCCTGGATATTCTCGACGAACTGCGCGTTAAATGCCCCTGGGATCGCAAACAGACGAATGAAAGTCTGCGTCCCAATACGATAGAAGAGACTTATGAACTTTGCGACGCGTTGATGAGAGATGACAAAAAGGATATTTGCAAAGAATTGGGAGACGTATTGCTGCACGTTGCTTTCTACGCCAAGATAGGTTCGGAAACAGGGGATTTCGATATCAAAGATGTTTGCGACAAGCTGTGCGACAAACTGATTTTCCGTCATCCCCACGTATTCGGAGAAGTAAAGGCGGAAACGGCAGGACAGGTATCCGAAAACTGGGAACAGTTGAAACTTAGAGAAAAAGATGGCAATAAGAGCGTGTTAAGCGGTGTTCCCGCTGCCCTACCCTCACTTATCAAGGCGTATCGTATGCAGGACAAAGCCCGCAACGTAGGCTTCGACTGGGAAGAACGCGAACAGGTTTGGGACAAGGTGAAGGAAGAAATCGGGGAATTTCAGGAAGAGGTAGCCAACATGGATAAGGATAAGGCGGAAGCCGAATTCGGAGATGTCATGTTCAGCCTTATCAATGCGGCACGCCTTTATAAGATTAATCCCGATAATGCACTGGAACGTACTAATCAGAAATTTATCCGCCGCTTTCATTATCTGGAAGAACATACCATCAAAGAGGGAAAGAACCTGAAAGACATGACTCTTGAAGAGATGGATGCCATTTGGAATGAAGCAAAGAAAAAAGGATTGTAGACTGCAATAATACCCGATTCTTACAGACCACAACAAAGAGAAAAAACAAAGAGGTTGTGTCAAAACGCTGACACAGCCTTTTTTTATGCGCAAAGCCCAGACTTTCTCAAGCCCGGGCTTTGTTA